>NZ_CEEDDH010000002.1:232029-628695 GCF_979253165.1 Pseudomonas sp. AC083 | reverse complement strand
ATCGTTCCCACGCTCCGCGTGGGAATGCCTCAAGGGACGCTCCGCGTTCCAATGGGACGCAGAGCGTCCCGGGCTGCGTTCCCACGCAGAGCGTGGGAACGATCAGGTTACGCGCGCGCGTAGGAGCTGCCGAAGGCTGCGATCTTTTGACGATGAAGATCAAGAGATCGCAGCCTTCGGCAGCTCCTACAGGAGAACGGTGCGCTCAGGCTTGGGTTTTGTGATCCAGCGCGGCGTAGAAGTTGGCGCTTTGTTGCAGGTATTTCTGGGTGTAGCTCTGGGTGTGGGATTTTTTGCTGGCGATTTCGACGTTGGCACCGGCTGGCAATACCACGGTGGCAGAAATGGCGGAAGCGGCGATGACGGAGAAGAGATTGAAGTTCATGGCGGTAACCCTCGTGTTCGTTTGCTTGGTTTGCCCGGTCGGGCTGTGAAACAAACGTAACGCTAAAGGGTTGCTCGCTTGAAATCTTTTGTAGCATTAGCCGATATCAGTGCAATTAATACAACGATACAGGCCCCGCAGACCGGGGCCTGTGGCTTATTGTCGCACCAGGAATTTCAGATCGCTTGGCGCGTCCATCGGCAGTTTTTGCACGGTTTTGCCCAGCAGACCGGTCTTGGCATCGCGTTCGACGACGACAATCTGGTTGCTCTTCTGGTTGGCAATCAAGACGAATTTACCGCTCGGATCGAGGGCAAACTCGCGCGGGTGATCACCCTCGACCGAGCGCTTTTGCAGCTCTTTGAGCTGACCGGTCGCAGGATCAATGCCGAACACTACGAGCTGATTGGCCGTGCCGCGATTGCTCACGTAGAGAAACTTGCCGTCAGCCGAAGCATGCAGCGCCGCGCCGGCCTTGTCCGAGGTTGGCTGGCCCGCCGCGAGATCGACCAGTTGCGTCTGGGTCAGTACGCCGTCGTTGTAGTCGAACACCGCAACCTGCGCGCTCATCTCCATGGTCAGCCAGGCGTGTTTGCCATCAGCGCTGAACAGCAAATGGCGGGGGCCACTGCCGGCCGGCAAAGCTACCGAGGCGGTTTTTGCCGGGGTCAGCGGCAGGTGTGGATTGGCCTTCGGGTCGTATTGATAGATGAAAACCTTGTCCGCGCCCAAATCATTGGAGAACACATAGCGCCCGTCCGGCGAAGACACCGTCGAGTGCACGTGATTCGAGGCCTGGCGCTCAGGATTGACCCGACTGGCCGGGTGCCCACTCATCTGCACCACCGGTTTCAGCTGGCCGTCGGCATCGACCGGCAATACCGCCAGGGTGCCGCCCGGATCTTCCATCACCGAGTAGTTGCTGACGAACAGGTGTCTGGCATCAGCGCTGAGGCTGGAATGGGTCGGCTCGTTACCGAGGCTCTGCACTTGGTTGATCAGGCTCAGCGCATGGGTCTTCGGGTCGATGGCGAAGCTGCTGACGCGGCCGACCGGGTCAGTCTGGCCCGGACCGTTTTCATTGACCACGAACAGGCGTTTCTGGTCTTTCGAGAGGGTCAGCCACGAAGGGTTTTCGGTCTTGACCACTTGCAGTGGCTTGGCGTCGATCTGGCCGGTGGCGCTGTCAAACTGCATGCGGTAGATGCCCTGGCTGGAACCGGCGGTGTATGAGCCGACCAGCAACTGCAAGGTGTCGGCAGAGGCGCTGGAAAGCCCCATAGCGCCGACGCTGCCGGCCATCAGCAATGGCCAGAAGTTACGCATTTTCATTATTGTCATCCTCATCGTCGCTGCTGCTGACTACGTCGCCGAGGCACACCAGACGATGCTCGCCCGTGGTCTTGGTGTCGCTGGCGTAACCGGTGATCAGCCAGCTCTGCAGCGTCTCATCGAACGTCGCTTGCGCGACCTGCGCCGGGGTGAATTCCCAGTGTTTGGCTTCACGGCCATCGATGCATTCGATGTGCAGGTTATCATCCTCGTCGAGGGCGAATTCGAAGGCGTGCAGGCCATCGATTTCGACCATACCGCAGTGTTCGAGGGCGTTGAGAAGGGTTTGGGCAGTCATGGCAAACAGTCTTTCTAGGGGGAAAGGGCCAATGATAGCCCAATGTGATCCAGAGGCCCCTGCTGGAACCCCTGTGGGAGCGAGCCTGCTCGCGAAGACGGTGTGCCAGCTAACAAATAACTGGCTGATATTCCGCGTTCGCGAGCAGGCTCGCTCCCACAGGGGACATCGGCTTGGCTTTAGATCGCCTCACGCGATGGCTTGCCATCCACCAAACGCTGAATCCGCAGCAGGTTGGCGTTTTTCAGCGGCTCGGGCAGCAAGCTGTCCGGGTAGTTCTGGAAGCACACCGGGCGCAGGAAGCGATCGATCGCCAGCGTGCCCACCGACGTGCCGCGCGCATCGGACGTCGCCGGGTACGGCCCGCCGTGCACCATCGAATCGCACACTTCGACACCGGTCGGATAACCGTTGAGCAGGATGCGCCCGACTTTCTGTTCCAGCAGCGGCGTCAGTTCGGCGAATTGCTCGAAATCAGACGGCTCGCCGATGATCGTCGCGGTCAATTGACCGTGCAGGCCGTGCAGCGCTGCGCTCAGTTGTGCCTGATCGGCCACTTCGACGATCACTGTGGTCGGACCGAACACTTCTTCCTGCAGCACTTCATCGCCGTTGATCAACAGGCTGACATCGGCCTTGAACAACTGCGGCTGCGCCTGATTGCCCTGCTGCGGATTGCCGGCCAGATGCTCGATGCCGCTGTGCGCCAGGAGTTTTTCCAGGCCTTTGCCATAGCTGCCGAGGGTGCCGGCGTTGAGCATGGTTTGCGCCGGTTGATCACCGATCGCAGCGGCGACTTGTTGGACAAACGCGCTGAATTGCGGCGAGCGAATACCGATGACCAGACCCGGGTTGGTGCAGAACTGACCGCAACCCTGAACCACCGAAGCGGTGAGGTCGCGCGCGACGGTTTCCGAACGCGTAGCCAGTGCCTGCGGCAGCACGATCACCGGGTTGATGCTCGACATCTCGGCAAACACCGGGATCGGTTGCGGACGTGCGGCTGCCATGTCGCACAGGGCGCGACCGCCCTTCAGCGAGCCGGTGAAACCAACGGCCTGAATTGCCGGATGCTTGACCAGCCATTCACCGACGCCGCCACCGTAGATCATGTTGAACACGCCAGCGGGCATACCGGTTTTTTCTGCGGCACGAATGATCGCGTCGGCGACCAGTTCAGCGGTGGCCATGTGGCCGCTGTGGGCCTTGAACACCACCGGGCAACCGGCGGCCAGTGCTGCTGCGGTATCGCCACCGGCAGTGGAGAACGCCAGCGGGAAGTTGCTCGCACCAAACACGGCGACCGGGCCGAGGCCGATGCGGTACTGACGCAGATCCGGACGTGGCAGCGGCTGGCGATCCGGCAATGCCAGATCGATGCGTGCGCCGTAGAAATCACCGCGACGCAGAACTTTGGCGAACAGACGCATCTGCCCGCTGGTGCGACCACGCTCGCCCTGAATGCGTCCGGCCGGCAGCGCGGTTTCGCGGCAGACCACGGCGACGAAATCGTCGCCAAGCGCATCCAGCTCATCGGCGACCGCGTCGAGGAACTGCGCGCGACGTTCGGCGCTGAGGCTGCGATAGGTCGGGTAAGCCGCAGCGGCGGCCTTGGCGGCGGCGTCGACTTCTTCGGCCGTGGCCTGGATGAAATCGTGCGGCAGGGCCTCGCCAGTGCTGGCGTCGACCGAGTGCAGTTTGACGCTGCCGGCGGCGCTGCGCTGACCGCCGATGTAGTTGTGACCGAGAATCTGAGTCATGGGATCTCCTTAAAGGGTGCCGATGCTGTCCGGTTCAAAAGCCGCCTGAACCGGTGCGATACCGTTGACCAGCGGTGAGCCGAAGTCGGCCTGGCTGATCTCGAACGTGTCGCCCGGCTGGGTGCGGATGCCGTCGGCAAACGACAGGGTCGCAGTGCCGAAAAAGTGAATATGCACATCGCCCGGACGCAGGAACTGACTGTATTTGAAGTGGTGGTACTCAAGGTTCGCCAGGCTGTGGCACATGTTGGCCTCGCCGCTGAGGAACTCGTTCTGCCAGAGCACTTCGCCGTCACGCAGGATTCGGCTGGTGCCGGCAAGGTGTTGAGGCAATTCACCGGTACGAAGTTCCGGGCCATAACTGCAACTGCGCAATTTCGAGTGCGCCAGGTACAGGTAATTCTTGCGTTCCATGACGTGGTCGGAGAACTCGTTTCCGACGGCGAAACCGAGGCGATACGGCTTGCCATCGTTGCCGATGACATACAGGCCGGCCATCTCGGGCTCTTCGCCGGCGTCTTCGGCGAACGGCGGCAGCGGGAACGGCTGCCCCGGACGCACGACAATGCTGCCGTCGCCCTTGTAGAACCACTCTGGTTGCACACCGGCCTGCCCCGCCGCCGGTTTGCCACCCTCCACGCCCCATTTGAAAATGCGCATGGTGTCGGTCATCGCCGCTTCATCGCCGGCCTGCTGGTGCATCTTGTCCCGCGCCGAAGCGCTGCCCAGGTGCGTCAGACCGGTACCGCTGATCAGCATGTGCGCCGGGTCCGGGTGATCCAGTGGCGGCAGGATGCGCAGGTCTTTGAGCAACTGCGCATAGTCGTGGCTCGCGCCGAGGCCGAGGCTTTGCACTTGCTGCTCAAGCGAGCTGCCGGCCTCGATTGCGGCCAGGGCCAGATCACGGACACTGCGGGCGTCCTCGACTTCGCGGACCTGACCGTTGTCGACCACGCCGACACGGCGCTCGCCGTTGGGTAATTCGAATTGAACCAGATGCATGATTTTCTCCTGTTCCATCAAAAACGCCGCTATCCCCTGTGGGAGCGAGCCTGCTCGCGAAAGCGGTGTACCAGTCACCAGCAGTGTTGAATGTGATGGCCTCTTCGCGAGCAGGCTCGCTCCCACAGGGGCCAGTGTTGGTCAGTCAGGTTCGGGTCGCGCCACGGGCGCTGGCGGCGAACTGGTCGACGGGCAGCACATGCTTGCGCTCCAGCACGCGATAAACGATGCCGGTCAGAATCAGCCCGAAGACCATCACGCCCGAGAGGAAGTAGAGTCCGGACGCCAGATTGCCGGTGTATTCCTTCAACGCGCCGATCACGAACGGCCCGATGTAACCGCCGAGGTTGCCGACCGAGTTGATCAAGGCAATCCCCGCCGCGGCGCTCGCGCCGGCAAAGAAGCGCCCTGGCAAGGTCCAGAACACCGCGGTGCACGAGAACAACGCGAACGCCACCAGACACAGCGCCGCCAGTTGCGCCACCGGCAGCGACAGCCAGGCACTGAGGAACAGGCCCAGCGCACCGAGCACATAGAGCACCGCCAAGTGGCCGTAGCGATCATTCAAGCGGTCGGAGCTGCGCGGAATGATCAGCAGGCCGATGATCCCGAAAATGTATGGCACCGACGAGACGAACCCGGTGACCAGATCGCTGCCGCCGAACTGTTTGATCAGTGTCGGCAGCCACAGGCCGAGGCCATAAATGCTCAGGGTCACTGGCAGATAGAACAGCGCCAGCAGCAACACACGTTTGTCTTTCAGCGCATGCAGCGGATTGCCGTGACGGGTCTGGCCGTATTCCTGCAAATCCTTTTTCAGTTCGCCGGTCAGCCAGTCTTTTTCCGCCTGATCCATCCACTTCACTTGCTGCGGGCCGTCCGGCAGCCAGCGCAGGACCGGCCAGGTCAGCAGGATCGCCGGGGTGCCGATGACGATGAACAGCCACTGCCAGCCATGCAGACCAAGGATGCCGTCCATGCCCAGTAAGCCACCGGACACGGGACCGGTGATCATCATCGCGATCGGTTGCGAGAGGATGAACAGGCCGAGGATCTTGCCGCGATGGCGCACCGGGAACCATTGGGTGATGTAGTACAGCACGCCAGGGAAGAAGCCCGCCTCGGCCGCGCCGAGCAGAAAGCGCATCACATAGAAGCTGTGCGGTCCTTGCACGAAGGCCATGCCGATCGTGATCGCGCCCCAGGTGATCATGATCCGCGCGAACCAGCGCCGCGCGCCGAAGCGTTCGAGCATCAGGTTGCTGGGAATCTCTAGAAGAAAGTAGCCGATGAAAAACAGCCCGGCACCGAGGCCGTAGGCGGCATCGCCGATACCGATGTCGGCGCCCATGTGCAGCTTGGCAAAGCCGACGGCGGAGCGATCCACATAGGCGATCAGGTACAGCAGGATCAGGAAGGGAATCAGTTTCAGTGTGATGCGCCGGACAAGCCGCAATTCCTGGCTCATGAGATCGGTCTCCGATTGTTGTTTTTATAGAACCTCGGGGGACGCCTCTCGCCAAAACAGCCAGGGCCATCCCTCCGTCGAAAACGACTATATAGTAATACTAATTACCCAACAACACTTCCAAAGCGCGGATTTTGAGCTTAGATTAAGCGTCAGCTCGCAAACAATAGTCTTACAATAAGAGAATCGATCATGTCTGATAAGAAACCCACCCTGCGTTCCGCCCAATGGTTTGGCACGGCCGACAAGAACGGCTTCATGTACCGCAGCTGGATGAAGAATCAGGGCATCGCCGACCATCAGTTCCACGGCAAGCCGATCATCGGCATCTGCAATACCTGGTCGGAACTGACCCCGTGCAACGCGCACTTCCGCCAGATCGCGGAGCACGTAAAACGCGGGGTGATCGAGGCCGGTGGTTTTCCGGTGGAGTTTCCGGTGTTCTCCAACGGCGAATCGAACCTGCGCCCGACCGCCATGCTCACCCGCAACCTGGCGAGCATGGACGTTGAAGAAGCGATTCGCGGCAACCCGATCGACGGCGTCGTGCTGCTCACCGGTTGCGACAAAACCACTCCAGCACTGCTGATGGGCGCGGCCAGTTGCGACGTGCCGGCCATCGTCGTCACCGGCGGCCCGATGCTCAACGGCAAGCACAAGGGCAAGGACATCGGTTCCGGCACCGTAGTCTGGCAGCTCAGCGAACAGGTCAAGGCCGGCACCATCACCATCGACGACTTCCTCGCAGCCGAGGGCGGCATGTCGCGTTCGGCGGGCACCTGCAACACCATGGGCACCGCGTCGACCATGGCCTGCATGGCTGAAGCGCTGGGCACTTCGCTGCCGCACAACGCGGCGATCCCGGCAGTGGATGCACGGCGTTATGTGCTGGCGCACATGTCCGGCATGCGTGCGGTGGAGATGGTTCGCGAAGATTTGAAACTGTCGAAGATCCTCACCAAGGAAGCCTTCGAAAACGCTATTCGTGTCAACGCTGCCATCGGCGGTTCGACCAATGCCGTGATCCACTTGAAAGCCATCGCCGGGCGCATCGGCGTCGAGCTCGACCTGGACGACTGGACGCGCATCGGTCGCGGCATGCCGACCATCGTCGACCTACAACCGTCCGGGCGTTTCCTGATGGAAGAGTTCTACTACGCCGGTGGTTTGCCAGCGGTACTGCGTCGCCTCGGTGAAGCCAATCTGATCCCCAACCCGAACGCACTGACCGTCAACGGCAAGTCCATCGGCGAGAACACCAAGGACGCGCCGATCTACGGCGAAGACCAAGTGATCCGCACCCTCGACAATCCGATTCGCGCTGACGGTGGCATCTGTGTGTTGCGCGGCAATCTGGCGCCGTTGGGCGCGGTGCTCAAGCCGTCCGCCGCCACTGCTGAACTGATGCAGCATCGCGGCCGCGCGGTGGTGTTCGAGAATTTCGACATGTACAAGGCGCGGATCAACGATCCGGAGCTGGACGTCGATAAGGATTCGATTCTGGTCATGAAGAACTGCGGGCCGAAGGGTTATCCGGGCATGGCCGAAGTCGGCAACATGGGCCTGCCGGCCAAGCTGCTGGCAGAAGGCGTGACCGATATGGTGCGCATTTCTGACGCACGCATGAGCGGCACGGCATACGGCACGGTGGTTCTGCATGTCGCCCCGGAAGCTGCTGCGGGCGGGCCTTTGGCGGCGGTGCAGGAAGGTGACTGGATCGAACTCGATTGCGCCAGCGGCCGTCTGCATCTGGACATTCCGGATGCAGAACTGGCCGCGCGCATGGCCGATCTGCAAGCGCCGCAGCAGTTGTTGGTGGGCGGTTATCGTCAGCTGTACATCGACCACGTGCTGCAGGCGGATCAGGGTTGCGACTTTGACTTCCTGGTGGGCTGCCGAGGTGCCGAGGTTCCGCGTCACTCCCATTAACACCCCACTGATCGTTCCTACGCTCCGCGTGGGAATGCAGCCCGGGACGCTCCGCGTCCCTTTCAGAGCTGGAACGCGGAGCGTCCCTTGAGGCATTCCCACGCAGAGCGTGGGAACGATCATTGCCTACCTCAAGATTGTGCCGTGCCTGCTATGATGCGCGGCATCTCCATCGCTCAGGATCGCGCCACTCCCCATGGATTACCGCAAACCTTCCGACCGTAAAAGCATGCATTCGCGCATCGTCCAGGAACTGGGCATGCAGATCGTCTCCGGACGCTTTTTGCCCGACGACAAACTGCCCGCCGAAGCCCTGCTTTGCGAGGAGTACGCGGTCAGTCGGCCGGTGTTGCGCGAAGCGACTCGAGTGCTGGTGGCCAAGGGGCTGGTGTATTCCAAACCGCGCGTCGGCACCGTGGTCAAGGCCCGGCGCGAATGGCACATGCTCGACCCGGACGTGCTGCACTGGCTGATGCAAAGCAGCCCGCAGAATGAATTCTTCAACGTGCTGACCAGCGTGCGCAGCATCATCGAGCCGGCAGCCGCCGCCCTCGCCGCTCAGCATGCAACCGATGCCGACATCGCCGCGATCAACGAAGCCTACCAACGCATGGAAGCCGCGCCGACCCCGGAAGCGCTGTTGCAGCCGGACCTGGACTTCCACAGCCGCATCGCCGATGCGACGCACAACGACCTGCTGGCGAACCTGTGCAACATGTTGGCGGTAGCGATTGCCGAGGCGTTGAAGCATTCCAATCAACGGCCGAATCTGCATGAACTGGCGCTGCCGAGGCATAAGGCGATTCTGACTGCCATTGAAAATCGCGATGCGCTGGGTGCAAGGCATGCGACGCTGGTGCAGCTGGATGATGCGCGCAGTGCGTTGAGTGTGGTGCTGGGTGCTGAGCTCACTTAGAGCAAAGTCAAAAGATCGCAGCCTTCGGCAGCTCCTACCTTGGAATGCGTTCCCCTGTAGGAGCTGCCGAAGGCTGCGATCTTTTGATCTTGATCCACAAAAAAAGCCGCAACCCCTCAAGGTTGCGGCTTTGTCGTTTCAGCCTGTCAGATCAGTGAGCAAACAGCGAATTGCCCTTCTGCCCTGCCAGCTTTTCAGGCTTGATCAGGAACTTCGCCAGCGCTGGCAGCAGCCACAGCGCACCGAACATGTTCCACAGCAGCATGAAGGTCAGCATCAGGCCCATGTCGGCCTGGAACTTGATCGCCGAGAAGATCCAGGTGCATACGCCGATCGCCAGGCACAGGCCGGTGAACAGCACCGCTTTACCGGTCGACTTCAGGGTCTGGTAATAGGCTTCCTGCAACGGCAGCCCGGCACGCAGGAAACTCTCGAGGCGGCTGTAGATGTAGATGCCGTAATCCACGCCAATCCCCACGCCCAACGCCACCACTGGCAGCGTCGCGACTTTCACGCCGATGCCCATGAACGCCATCAGCGCGTTGCCGAGCACCGAGGTGAGCACCAGCGGCAGGACGATGCACAGGGTCGCTGCCCATGAGCGGAAGGTGATCATGCACATCACTGCCACGCAGATGTACACCAGAATCAGGATGGTCAACTCGGCCTGTTTGATGACTTCGTTGGTGGCCGCTTCGATCCCGGCGTTACCGGCGGCGAGGATGAATTCCAGGCCGTCCTTGTTGTTTTCCTTGGCGAACTCCTGCACCGCGTTCACCGCACGATCAAGGGTCTCAGCTTTGTGATCGTTGAGGAACACCAGCACTGGCGCCAGCGAGCAGCTGTTGTTGTACAGGCCATCGGCGCGGGCGATCGAGTTGTTCAGTACGTCCGGGTTGCGCGACAGGGTTTCCCATTTCAGGTTGCCCTCGTTCATGCCCTTGATCATCTGCTTGGACACGGTCACCAGCGAGATCGCCGACTGCACGCCCTCGGTGTTCTGCATCTTCCACATCAGCTGATCGATCGGCGCCATGGCTTCGTAGCGCGAGCAGCCTTCGGCCTTGGTCTTGACCATCACCACCAGCACGTCGGAGCTGGTCGAGTAATTGCTGATAATGAAGTTGTTGTCCTTGTTGTAGCGCGAGTCCGGACGCAGTTCCGGCGCGCCCTGGTCGAGGTCGCCGATCTTCAGGTTCTGGCTGTACCAGAGGCCGCCACCGAAGGCGATCAGAGCCAAGGCTACCGAAATCGGTGCGACTTTCGGGCTGGCGAAGTTCGACAGCAGGCGCCAGAACGGGTGTTCGCGGTTCGCATCTTTCTTGCTCTTGGCAATCGCGCGCTTGCTGATGCCGACATAGGAAATCGCCACCGGCAGCAGGATCAGGTTGGTGAACACGATCACCGCAACACCAATGGACGCGCCGATGGCCAGTTCACGGATCACCCCGATGTCGATGATCAGCAGGGTGATGAAGCCCACCGCATCGGCCAGAATCGCGATCATCCCCGGCAGGAACAACTGGCGGAAGGTGCGCCGTGCAGCGGTCAGGGCGTTATCTGCCTCGCTGGATTGCAGGGCGATACCGTTGATCTTCTGCACGCCGTGGGAAATGCCGATGGCGAAAATCAGGAACGGCACCAGCATCGAATACGGGTCGAGGCCGAAGCCGAAGAAGTGCATCAACCCGAGTTGCCAGACCACCGCCACCAGCGTCGTACTCAACACCGCGATGGTGCTGCGCAGGCAGTTGGTGAACCACAGCAGCAGAATCAGGGTGATGACGAAGGCGACACCGAAGAACAGCACCACCATCACCAGACCGTCGATCAGGTCACCGACTTTCTTGGCGAAACCGACGATGTGGATCTTGATGTTGGGGTTCTGCGCTTCGAACTTGTTGCGGATCTTGTCTTCGAGCTCATGGGAGAACTGGCGATAGTCCAGCGCCAGCAACTTGCCCTGATCCTGCGGGTCCGGATAGGCCTCCAGCAGCGGGATGTCGACGATGCTCGACTTGAAGTCGTTGGCCACCAGACGCCCGACCTGGCCGGACTTGAGCACGTTGTTGCGCAGCAGATCGAGGCTGTCCTGCGAGCCATTGTAGCTCTGCGGAATCACTTCACCGCCGGCGAAACCCTCTTCGGTCACTTCGGTCCAGCGTACGCTCGGGCTCCACAGCGATTTGAGGCCGGAACGGTCGACGCCGGAAATGTAGAACACTTCGTCGTTGATCTGGCGCAGGGTCTCCATGTACTCCTTGGAGAAGATGTCGCCGTCGGTGGCCTCCACCGAAATACGCACGGTGTTGCCGAGGTTCGCCAGATCGTTGCGGTGCTCCATCATCTTTTCGATGAAGGGATGCTGCAGCGGGATCATTTTTTCAAAACTGGTCGACGGCCGAATCAGCGTAGCCTGCCAGAACAGGAAAATGCTCACCACCAGGCAGATCAGGATCACGGCCGGACGGTTGTTGAAGATCAGGCGCTCGAGAACCGTCGCCTTTTCCTGCTGAGGAGTGATCAAGGAAGTCATAGCCCCGCCTTCTTGTTATTGGTCTCGGCACCGTTTGGCTGGGTGATGTGCAAGCCACCCTGCCCGGTCAGAATCAGGTTGCCGTTGCCGGCGGCGGTGACCGACGACAGCGAAATGCGATCCGGGCGGTTGAACACGCTGAAGGTTTCGCCGTTGTCACTGCTGCTGATCACCGAACCACCGTTACCGACGATGACGATCGAGCCGTCTTCGAGCAGCGTGCCGCCGGACAGACCGAACTCCAGCGCACCGCGAGCGGCTTTGAGTTCGACCTGCTCCCAGTTGCTGCCGAAATCAGTGGAGCGATAAAGGTTGCCGCGCAAGCCGTAAGCCAGCAGGGTCTGCGGCTGCGCCGTGCCGATCACGCCGAACAGCGAACCTTCGTACGGGCCTTCGAGTTTTTCCCAGGTCTGGCCGTCATCGGCGGAGCGAAACATGCTGCCGGACTCGCCGACGATGAACAGCCCGGCGTCTTTCACGGCGGCGATGGCGTTGAGGTGGAACTGGTCTTCATTGTCGAGGCGGTCGCTGACGTCTTCCCAGTTTTTGCCGCCGTCGGTGGTTTCCAGCAGCGTGCCGTAGGCGCCCACGGCAAAACCGCTGCTGGCGTCCTTGAACCAGACGTCGAGCAGCGGCGATTCACGTTTGAGGTCTTCGAATTGCTTGGTCCAGGTCAGACCGCCGTCTGCACTGGCGAGAATCTGCGCGTCGTGGCCCACGGCCCAACCGTTTTTGTCGTCGACGAAATACACGGCAGTGAGCAGTTGCCGGGTCGGCACCTTGGCCTGGGTCCAGGTTTTGCCCTGGTCATCGGAATAGACGATGTGCCCGCGATCGCCGACCGCGACCAGACGCGCGCCAGCGTGGACGACATCAAGAATCAGGCTTTTTGCGGCCTTGGCCGATTCGGTGGCATAAACCACGTCAGCCGGGGCCTCGGCGGCAATCACAGGTGCCGATAACGTGGCAAAGCCCAGCAGCGAGAGTGCTGTGGCCAGCAACGCGGTGTTGCGTAACGCCGGCGGGCGGCAACGACTCATAGACCTTCCCCTATTTATTATTGTTGGGCCATCGGGCCTTCAAGGGCGCCGCAAGGGTGCTCGGCTAGTGGCAGATCAGAAGCATAGTCCTGAAACCCGCAATCCAGAGCCCCTTCGGAAGCTGGCTCATCCTATCGGGCTTTGCAAATGTCTGACAATCGGCGCCGCGTTATCTTTTGTTAACCGAAAGCGGCCCTCTGTAACCAAGGAATTCCCCTGTGGGAGCGAGCTTGCTCGCGAAAGCGCCGGGTCTGGCAATGAAGATGTCGACTGGAGGGGCCTCTTCGCGAGCAAGCTCGCTCCCACAGGGGTTGGTGGTGAGTGCGGGATTTGAATACATGACCATTCGCCGGGGTGATGAGGCAAATCTCATCAGAGGGACTTGCAGGATCGGTATTATGGTATACCATCAGACGCACAGACACTCTCAATCCCCCAACGGAGCAGCTCATGAGTTTCGAAATTCGCAAGATCGTCAGCTATGTCGAAGAAACCTTCATTGAAGGCGGCAAGGCTACTGACAAGCCGGTGACCATGGTCGGCCTCGCCGTGGTGATGAAGAACCCGTGGGTGGGCAATGGTTTTGTCGAAGACCTCAAGCCGCAGATCCGCGCCAACTGCTCCGACCTCGGCGCAATGATGGTCGAACGCCTGGTCGGCATCATCGGCGGTGCCGAGAAGATCGAGGCCTACGGTAAAGCGGCGGTCGTCGGCGCTGATGGCGAGATCGAACACGCGTCGGCGGTGATCCACACCCTGCGCTTCGGTAACCACTATCGCGAAGCGGTAAAAGCCAAGAGCTATCTGAGCTTTACCAACAAGCGCGGCGGTCCGGGCACGTCGATTCAGATCCCGATGATGCACAAGGACGACGAAGGCCTGCGTTCGCACTACATCACCCTGGAAATGCAGATCGAAGACGCGCCGCGTGCTGACGAAATCGTCGTCGTGCTGGGTTGCGCCGACGGTGGCCGCCTGCACCCGCGCATCGGCAACCGCTACATCGATCTGGAAGAACTGGCTGCCGAAAAAGCCCAGTAATCACAATAAAAAGGCATTGCAGGAGCGCTCCATGATTCGGCTCACCGCTGAACTCACCCCGGCTGGCACCAGTTACCTGGCGACCGGCCAAGGCCAGCCCGTGGTCTTGATCCACGGCGTGGGCCTGAACAAAGAAATGTGGGGCGGGCAGATTGTCGGCCTCGCCAGCCAGTACCAGGTGATCGCCTACGACATGCTCGGCCACGGCGCCAGCCCGCGCCCGGCCAGCGGCACCGACCTGCTCGGTTACGCCGATCAGTTGCTCGAGCTGCTCGATCACCTCAATCTGCCCCAGGCAGCGGTGATCGGTTTCTCCATGGGCGGTCTGGTCGCGAGGGCCTTCGCCCTGCACTACCCGGAGCGCCTGCAAAGCCTGGTGGTGCTGAACAGCGTGTTCAACCGCAGCGAAGAACAGCGTGCCGGCGTGATTGCCCGCACTGCGCAGGCTGCCGAACATGGCCCGGACGCCAATGCCGAAGCGGCGTTGTCGCGCTGGTTCAGCCGTGAATATCAGGCAGCCAACCCGGCGCAGATCGCTGCATTGCGCCAGACCCTGGCCAACAACGATCCGCAGGGCTATCTGACCACCTACGAATTGTTCGCCACCCAGGACATGTACCGCGCCGACGACCTGAGCAGCATTCAGGCGCCGACGCTGATCGCCACCGGCGAACTCGACCCCGGCTCGACCCCGGAAATGGCCGAGCAACTGGCCCGACGCATCCCCGCTGCGAAGGTTGCCGTGCTGCCCGAGCAACGGCATATGATGCCGGTAGAGTCGCCGCGTCTGGTCAACCAGATGCTGCTGGAATTTCTCCAATTCGCACACTCCCGACAAAACCATATAAAGGGGATCGTTGCATGACACTCGCACGCTTCCAGATGTGCATCGGCGGAGACTGGGTCGACGCCCTCTCCGGCAAGACCTTCAAAAGCCTCAACCCGGCCTCCGCGCAAGCCTGGGCGGAACTGCCCGACGCCGATGAAGCGGACGTCGAACGCGCCGTGCAAGCGGCGCAAACGGCCTTCGACAGCCCGGCGTGGCGCGGCCTCACCGCCACCGCGCGCGGTAAACTGCTGCGCCGTCTCGGTGATCTGATCGCAGAAAACAAGGAACACCTGGCGCAGCTGGAAAGCCGCGACAACGGCAAGCTGATCCGCGAAACCCGTGGCCAGGTCAGCTATCTGCCGGAGTTTTTCCACTACACCGCAGGCCTCGCTGACAAGCTTGAAGGCGGCACCCTGCCGCTGGACAAGCCTGACCTGTTTGCCTACACCGTGCACGAAGCCATGGGTGTGGTCGCCGCGATCATTCCGTGGAACAGCCCGCTGTACCTGACCGCAATCAAACTGGCCCCGGCCCTCGCCGCCGGCAACACGATTGTGATCAAGCCGTCCGAGCACGCCTCGGCGACCATTCTCGAGCTGGCACGCCTGGCCCTCGAAGCCGGAATTCCGCCGGGTGTGGTCAACGTCGTCACCGGTTACGGGCCGAGCACCGGCGCCGCCCTCACCCGTCATCCGCTGATCCGCAAGATCGCCTTCACCGGCGGCGCGGCCACGGCGCGGCACGTGGTGCGCAGCAGCGCTGAGAACTTCGCCAAGCTGTCGCTGGAGCTGGGCGGCAAGTCGCCGAATATCATCTTCGCCGACGCCGATCTGGACAGTGCAATTAACGGTGCGATTGCCGGCATCTACGCGGCGTCCGGGCAGAGTTGCGTGTCTGGTTCGCGCTTGCTGGTGCAGGACGAAATCTACGACGAATTCGTCAATCGTCTGGTCGAGCGCGCCCAGCGCATCCGCATCGGCAACCCACAGGAAGACCACAGTGAAATGGGTCCGATGGCCACCGCGCAGCAACTGGCGGTGGTCGAAGGTTTGGTCGCCGATGCGATCGCCGAAGGCGCGCGTTTGCGCACCGGTGGCAAGCGTCCGGCGGATCTCGGCGAAGGCTGGTTCTACGAGCCGACGCTGTTCGAGTGCGACCGCAATTCGATGAAGATCATGCAGGAAGAAGTCTTCGGCCCGGTGGCTTCGGTGATTCGTTTCAAAGACGAAGCCGAAGCACTGGCGATCGCCAACGACTCGCAGTTCGGCCTCGCTGCCGGCATCTGGACCCGTGACCTCGGTCGTGCCCATCGTCTGGCGCGGGATGTGCGCTCGGGGATCATCTGGGTCAACACTTACCGCGCAGTGTCGGCGATGGCGCCGATCGGCGGCTTCAAGAACAGTGGCTATGGACGCGAAAGCGGCATCGACTCGGTGCTGGCCTACACCGAGCTGAAAACGGTGTGGATCAACCTCTCCCAGGCGCCAATGCCTGATCCGTTTGTGATGCGCTAGGAGTCCTGCGAAATGATCGAACCCGGCATATACAAAGACGTCATGAGCTCGTTCCCGTCCGGCGTTACGGTGGTCACCACCCTCGACCCGGACGGCGGCATCGTCGGCATCACCGCCAGCGCGTTCAGTGCGCTGTCGATCGACCCGGCGTTGGTGCTGTTCTGCCCCAACTATGCGTCCGACACCTACCCGGTGCTGCGCGACAGCAAGAAATTCGCCATCCATTTGCTCTCCGCCGAGCAGACCGCCGAAGCCTACGCGTTCGCCGGCAAGGGCAAGGAAAAGGCCAAGGGCATCGAGTGGCACCTGAGCGATCTGGGCAACCCGATTCTGGCCAAGGCCACGGCGATCATCGAGTGCGAGTTGTGGCGTGAATACGACGGCGGCGATCACGCGATCATTGTCGGCGCAGTGAAGAACCTGATCCTGCCCGAGCAACCGGTGACGCCGATGATTTATCACAAGGGCAAGTTGGGTGCGTTGCCTGCCTTGACCTGACGGATCCACACAAATCCCACTGTGGGACGACCCATTGTGGTGAGGGGATTTATCCCCGACCGGCTGCGAAGCAGTCGTAAAACCATTGCGCGCGGAATATCTGGCAAATCGCCGTTGCAGGTATTGGGGGTGCTTCGCACCCCGTCGGGGATAAATCCCCTCACCACAGGGTTCATTCCAACAAGGGGATCTGTGTTGTGAGGAGGAATGATGAGTAACGAAAAGTATGAAAAAGGCCTGCAAATCCGCACCCAGGTATTGGGCGAAGCCTATGTTCAGCGCTCGATCGAGAACGCCGACGACTTCACCCGTCCGCTGCAGGAAATGGTCACTGAATACTGCTGGGGCCATGTCTGGGGGCGTGAGGGTTTGTCGCTCAAGGAGCGCAGCATGATCAACCTGGCGATGATCTCGGCGCTCAACCGCCCGCATGAACTCAAGCTGCATGTGCGTGGCGCCTTGCGTAACGGCCTGAGTCGTGAGCAAATACGCGAAATTCTGCTTCAGGTCGGCATTTATTGCGGCGTTCCGGCGGCCGTGGACAGTTTCCGGCTGGCCCGTGAAGCCTTTGCCGAAGCCGACGCCGAGGCCTCCAGTTAACCCTCGGCTGTTTTGATGCCCGTCTGGCATGGACAGCCAAGCTCAAGAGCGGACCCCATGAAACGCCAGCCACTCGACGACAGCTTCAAGGTCAATCGCAACCCCGTTACCCTGCGCGAAATCGTGCTGGACAAACTGCGTAGCGCGATCATGAATTTCCAGCTCATGCCAGGTGATCGCCTGGTCGAACGCGACCTCTGCGATCGTCTCGGCGTCAGCCGCACTTCGGTGCGCGAAGCCTTGCGTCATCTTGAATCCGAAGGTCTCGTCGAATTCGCCGATGCCAAAGGCCCGCGCGTAGCCATCATCACCCTCGACGACGCCGTCGATATCTACGAACTGCGTTGTGTGCTCGAAGGCCTGATCGTGCAGCTGTTCACCCTGCGCGCCAAAGCCAAGGACATCAAAGCCCTGGAAAAAGCCCTCGATGACAACCGCAAAGCGTTGAAGGATGGCGAGCTGCAACAGGTGATCGACTCGGTGCAGGGCTTCTACGACGTGCTGCTCGAAGGCTCGGGCAACCATGTCGCCGCCACCCAATTGCGTCAGTTGCAGGCACGCATCAGCTATCTGCGCGCGACCTCGGTCTCCCAGGAAAACCGACGCGGCGCGAGTAATCACGAGATGGAAAAAATGGTCGAGGCGATCAAGAGCGGCGATCCGCTGGCGGCGCATCAGGCGTGCGTAGATCACGTCCGCGCGGCGGCTGCCGTGGCCCTCGATTACCTCAAGCGCAAACAGGAAGAAACCGGCGTCGCCGTCAAAGGCACCCCGGCGATCACCCTGCCGATCGCGCTGAAAGAACCCCGCATAGGTCAATGACATGTTCAGCCCGAGCTTTTGCCCGAAATGCGGTGGCCCTGACCTCGGTCAGCAGACGCCGCCGGGCGATACGCACGAGCGCCTGATGTGCCGCGGCTGCGGCTATATCCACTACGTCAATCCGAAGATCATTGCCGGCTGCATCATTGAGCAGGACGGCAAATACCTCCTGTGCCAACGGGCGATCCCACCACGCCCGGGCACCTGGACGCTGCCGGCCGGTTTCATGGAAACCGGCGAAACCACCGAGCAGGCGGCGCTGCGCGAAGTCTGGGAAGAAAGCGGCGTGCGCGCGGAAATCGTCTCGCCGTACTCGATTTTCAGCGTGCCGAAGATCAGCGAGGTGTACATCATCTTCCGCGCCATCGCCCTGGAGATCACCGGGCAGTACGGGCCGGAGACCATGGATTACAAGTTCTTCGCCCCGGAAGAGATTCCGTGGGAGCAGATCTACTACCCGGCGATCCGGCAGATCCTCGAGCGCTATATCGAAGAGCGCCAGGCCGGCGTTTACGGGATTTACATGGGCAATGATGACAGCGGCAAGATCCATTTCATGCGCTAAAAATCACCTTCCCCCTGATCGTTCCCACGCTCCGCGTGGGAATGCCTCTACGGACGCTCCGCGTTCGGCTCTGGATGGGACGCAGAGCGTCCCGGGCTGCATTCCCACGCGGAGCGTGGGAACGATCATCAGTGTGGCTTAAATTGGGTTGATGCCTTCAACGATGATGATCTCCGCCCTCGCCCATTCTTCGCGATAACTTTTCGCCTCCTGATACGCCGCCGAGCGGTAGCACGCCACGGCTGTTTCGTAGCTTTCAAACTCGATGATCACCGTGCGCTGTGGCGTCTGCCGCCCTTCCATCGCTTCGCTGCGCCCGCCTCTGGCGAGAAACTTGCCGCCGAATGCGGCAATCGCCTGCGGTGTGCGCTGGGTGTATTGGCTGTAATGCTCGGCATCGTCTATATCCACGTGTGCAATCCAGTACGCCTTCATAGTGACCTCTTTGTTGATTTTGTATTATGGTATACCAATATATTTCCAACGAACCCTGAGAGTCCAGCATGGCCTTCAACAGCATCGAAGAAATCATCGAAGATTATCGCCTCGGCAAAATGGTCCTGCTGGTCGATGACGAAGACCGCGAGAACGAAGGCGACCTGCTGCTGGCCGCTGATCGTTGCACACCGGAGGCTATCAGCTTCATGGCCCGCGAGGCACGCGGGCTGATCTGCCTGACCCTGACCGACGAACATTGTCAGCGCTTGGGCCTGGAGCAAATGGTACCCGCCAATGGCAGTGTGTTCAGCACTGCATTTACCGTGTCGATCGAAGCGGCGGTTGGCGTGACCACCGGCATTTCCGCTGCAGACCGGGCCTGCACCGTTGCCGCCGCTGTCGCGCCGAATGCCCGCGCCGAAGACCTGGTGCAGCCCGGCCACATCTTCCCGCTGCGCGCCAAGGAAGGTGGCGTGCTGACCCGCGCCGGGCATACCGAGGCGGGTTGTGATCTGGCGCGTCTGGCCGGTTTCACCCCGGCCTCGGTGATCGTTGAAGTCATGAACGACGACGGCACCATGGCGCGCCGCCCGGATCTTGAGCAGTTCGCGCGCAAGCACGGAATCAAGATCGGCACTATCGCCGACCTGATCCACTATCGCCTGAGCACCGAGCACACCATCGAACGCATCGGTGAACGTGAACTGCCGACGGTGCACGGCACGTTCCGTTTGATCACTTTCGAGGATCGCATCGAAGGCGGCGTGCACATGGCGATGGTCATGGGCGACTTGCGTCGTGAAGAGCCGACACTGGTGCGCGTGCACGTGATCGATCCGCTACGCGATCTGGTCGGCGCCGAGTACAGCGGGCCAACGAACTGGACGCTGTGGGCGGCGCTGCAACGGGTCGCGGCAGAAGGTCATGGGGTTGTGGTGGTGCTGGCCAATCATGAGTCGTCGCAGGCGTTGCTCGAACGCGTGCCGCAGTTGACTCAGCCGCCACGGCAGTTCAGCCGCTCGCAGTCGCGGATCTATTCCGAGGTCGGCACCGGGGCGCAGATTCTGCAGAACCTCGGGGTGGGCAAGCTGCGCCACCTTGGCCCGCCGCTGAAGTATGCGGGGTTGACCGGGTATGACCTTGAGGTGGTTGAGAGCATTCCGTTCACTGAATAAGCCTGCTATCGATAATCCCCTGTGGCGAGGGGATTTATCCCCGTCGGGCTGCGAAGCGGCCCCGATTCCTGCCAACGCGATCCGCCAGAAATATCGCATGTCCCGCTTTCAGGGCTGCTCCGCAGCCCAACGGGGATAAATCCCCTCGCCACAGTTTCATTCGCTACACATTTGGATGAAGGCCGGAAAAACAGATCCGCCAGATAACCGGTAAGGCAAAGTGCTTGCACAAAGTTTGGAATACCATAATATGATATTCCATAGACCGGACGAACCAAAAAACCGTCCAGCTACTGCTCCCGACAGGCGGGCAACAACGCAAGGCCCGCTCAAAAACACAACAATGAGGGCGTGAACATGGTGTTGAACAAAGCTGCAACCGCGATCTTTTTCGCGGGACTGCTCAGCGTTACCGGCCAGGCTGCAATGGCTGCCGAAAGCGTGAATTTTGTCAGCTGGGGCGGTAGCACCCAGGATGCGCAGAAACAGGCCTGGGCCGATCCGTTCAGCAAGGCCAGCGGCATCACCGTCGTCCAGGACGGCCCCACCGACTACGGCAAACTCAAAGCCATGGTCGAGAGCGGCAACGTGCAGTGGGACGTAGTCGATGTCGAAGCCGACTTCGCTCTGCGCGCCGCTGCCGAAGGCCTGCTCGAACCCCTCGATTTCAAAGTGATCCAGCGCGACAGGATCGACCCGCGCTTTGTCAGCGATCACGGCGTCGGTTCGTTCTTCTTCTCCTTTGTCCTCGGCTACAACGAAGGCAAGCTCGGCGCCAACAAGCCGCAGGACTGGAGCGCGCTGTTCGACACCAAGACCTACCCCGGCAAACGCGCCCTGTACAAATGGCCAAGCCCCGGCGTGCTCGAACTGGCGCTGCTGGCCGACGGCGTTGCGGCTGACAAGCTCTACCCGCTGGATCTGGATCGCGCCTTCAAGAAACTCGACACCATCAAGAAAGACATCGTCTGGTGGGGCGGCGGCGCGCAGTCGCAGCAACTGCTGGCGTCCGGCGAAGCGAGCATGGGCCAGTTCTGGAATGGCCGTGTGCACGCCTTGCAGGAAGACGGCGCACCGGTCGGCGTGAGTTGGAAGCAGAACCTGGTCATGGCCGACATTCTGGTCATCCCCAAAGGCTCGAAAAACAAAGATGCGGCGATGAAGTTCCTCGCCAATGCCAGCAGCGCCAAAGGCCAGGCCGACTTCTCCAACCTGACCGCCTACGCGCCGGTCAACCTCGACAGTGTGGAGCGTCTGGATTCGACGCTGGCCCCCAACCTGCCGACGGCTTACGCCAAGGATCAGATCACCCTTGATTTCGCTTACTGGGCCAAGAACGGTCCGGCTATCGCGACACGGTGGAACGAATGGCTGGTCAAATGAAAATCGCGGCCACTGCGCCTCGTCCTTCCACTGCCACCGGGAGCGCCGCCGGCGCTGCCGGTTCGGCTTTCAAGCAACGCTGGCGCGGCGCCGGCAACCTCGCTCCGGCGCTGCTGTTCCTCGGCCTGTTCTTTCTGGCGCCGTTGATTGGCCTGCTGTTGCGCGGCGTGCTCGAACCTGTGCCGGGTCTCGGCAACTACGAACAACTGTTCGCCAACTCGGCCTATGCGCGGGTGCTGCTCAACACCTTTTCGGTGGCCGGGCTGGTGACGCTGTTCAGCCTGCTGCTGGGCTTTCCGCTGGCCTGGGCGATCACCCTGGTGCCGCGCGGTTGGGGGCGCTGGATCCTCAATATCGTGTTGCTGTCGATGTGGACCAGCCTGCTCGCCCGCACCTATTCGTGGCTGGTGTTGCTGCAAGCCTCGGGGGTAATCAACAAGGCGCTGATGGCGATGGGCATCATCGATCAACCGCTGGAGATGGTGCACAACCTCACGGGCGTGGTGATCGGCATGAGCTACATCATGATCCCGTTCATCGTGCTGCCGTTGCAGGCAACCATGCAGGCCATCGACCCGATGATCCTGCAGGCCGGCTCGATCTGCGGCGCCAGTCCGTGGACCAACTTCTTCCGGGTGTTCCTGCCGCTGTGCCGGCCGGGCCTGGCGTCCGGCGGTTTGATGGTGTTCGTGATGTCGCTCGGTTACTACGTCACCCCCGCTTTGCTGGGCGGGGCACAGAACATGATGCTGCCGGAGTTCATCATTCAGCAGGTGCAATCGTTCCTCAACTGGGGCCTGGCCAGTGCCGGCGCCGCGTTGCTGATCGCAATCACCCTGGTGCTGTTCTACTTCTACCTGAAGCTTCAACCGGAATCCCCGGTTGGCGCCAGTAACGCGAGGTAAGCCGACATGCTCCTGACCCCCAATGCCATGAGCCGGCGCATGCGTTTCGGCCTCTACGCCACGACTGGGCTGATCGGTCTGTTCCTGCTGTTGCCGATCGTGTTCATCGTGCTGCTGTCGTTCGGCTCCTCGCAGTGGCTGGTGTTCCCGCCACCGGGCTGGACGCTGAAATGGTACGGCCAGTTTTTCTCCAACCCCGACTGGATGAACGCCGCTGCCGCCAGCCTCAAGGTTGCCGTGCTGACCACGATCTGCGCCGTGGCCCTCGGTTTGCCGACCGCGTTTGCGCTGGTGCGAGGGCGCTTTCCCGGCCGCGAGATGCTCTACGGCCTGTTCACCCTGCCGATGATCGTGCCGCTGGTGATCATCGCCGTGGCGGTGTACGCGCTGTTTCTCAAGCTCGGCTATACCGGGACCATGTTCGCCTTCGTCGTCAGCCATGTGATCGTCGCGCTGCCGTTCACCATCATCTCGATCATCAACTCGCTGAAGCTGTTCGATCAGTCGATTGAAGACGCGGCGGTGATCTGCGGTGCCTCGCGCTTGCAAGCGGTGTTCAAGGTGACATTCCCGGCGATCCGCCCGGGGATGGTCGCCGGCGCCCTCTTCGCCTTCCTCGTTTCATGGGACGAAGTGGTGCTCAGCGTGATGATGGCAAGCCCGACTCTGCAAACCCTTCCCGTGAAAATGTGGACCACCCTGCGCCAAGACCTGACCCCGGTGATCGCCGTCGCTTCGACGCTGCTGATCGGCCTGTCGGTATTGGTCATGGTGATCGCCGCCGCGCTGCGCCGGCGCAACGAAATCAGCGCCTGAGCGCCCAGGAGTACGACATGAGTGCCGTGATCAAAGACGCATCCCAGCAGAGCGACAAACCCCTGGTCAGCCTGCGCAACCTGAACAAGCACTACGGCGATTTTGCTGCCGTCGATAACATCTCGCTGGACATCAAGGACGGCGAATTCCTGACCTTTCTCGGCTCCAGCGGCTCGGGCAAGAGTACGACGCTGTCGATGCTCGCCGGGTTCGAAACACCGAGCAGCGGCGAGATCCTCGTCAACGGCCAGTCGCTGGTCAACGTGCCGCCGCACAAGCGCGACATCGGCATGGTCTTCCAGCGCTATTCGCTGTTCCCGCATCTGTCGGTGCGCGACAACATCGCCTTCCCTTTGGCGATCCGTAAACTGGCTGCCGCCGAGCGTGAAAAACGCGTCGATGCGATGTTGAAGCTGGTGCAGCTCGAACAGTTCGCCCATCGCCGCCCTTCGCAACTGTCCGGCGGTCAGCAACAACGTGTCGCCATCGCCAGGGCACTGGTTTACGAGCCACGCATCCTGCTGATGGACGAACCGCTGGGCGCGCTGGACAAGAAGCTGCGCGAGGACTTGCAGGATGAACTGCGCCAGCTGCACCGGCGCCTGGGTATCACCATCGTTTACGTGACCCACGACCAGGAAGAAGCCATGCGGCTGTCGCAACGCATCGCGATTTTCAGCCACGGCAAAATCGTTGGTCTGGGCAGTGGTTACGACCTTTACCAGAATCCGCCGAATGCCTTTGTCGCGTCGTTTCTGGGCAATTCGAACTTCCTCAAGCTCAAGGCGCAAGGCAATGCGGCAGCGAGTTTCGAGGGGCAGTTGTTGTCGATTCGGCTGACGTCCGGGTTGCACACTGATCAGGATGTGCTGCTGATGGTGCGTCCGGAAAAGGCCTTGGCGCTGAGCACGCAGCAGGCGCTGGATGAGCCGCTGGCGGCGGGTTGGAATGAGGTATCGGCGAATGTTGTGGAGGTGCTGTTTCTCGGTGAGAGCCAGACGTGCAGCGTGGTCACTGCGGGCGGGACGTCGATGACGGTGAAAGCGCTGTCGGCGGCAGGCATGCCGCTCAAGGCCGGCGATCCGGTCCGGGTGCGCTGGGCGACGGCGGATGCTTGTGTTTACACCGAATGGACCGAGAGCGATTTGAACAAGGCTGCCGGTGCTCACTAGATTTCCAATCCACTGAAATCCCCCTGTGGGAGCGAGCCTGCTCGCGAATGCGCTGTGTCACTCAACATTAATGGTGACTGACACAACCTTTTCGCGAGCAGGCTCGCTCCCACAGGTTCGGGATTGTTCAATTGATCGGGGAATACCCTTCAATCTGATCCGGCCACGCCGTCAGCACTTCAAACCCGTTTTCCGTCACCGCGACCATATGCTCCCACTGCGCCGACAAGGAGCCATCCTTGGTCAGCACGGTCCAGCCGTCTGGCATGTTCTTCACATGGCGTTTGCCGGCATTGAGCATCGGTTCCACGGTGAAAATCATCCCGGCCTTGAGCTTCAGCCCTTGATTGGGAAAGCCGTAATGCAGGATTTGCGGTTCGTCGTGATAGACCTTGCCGATGCCATGGCCGCAGTACTCGCGCACCACGCTGAAGCCCTCCGCCTCCGCCAGGCTCTGGATCGCATGACCGATATCGCCCAGCGTTGCGCCCGGTTTCACTGCGCGAATGCCCGCGCACATCGCGTCGTAAGTGGTCTTGATCAGGTGCTGCGCTTCAGGAGTCGCCTCGCCCACCACATACATGCGGCTGGTATCACCGAACCAGCCATCCTTGATCACGGCGATGTCGAGATTGACGATGTCGCCATCCTTCAATGGCGTGCCCGATGGAATCCCGTGACACACCACGTCGTTGACCGACGCGCAGACGGTTTTCGGAAAGCCGTGATAACCGACGTTGGCCGGCACGGCTTTCTGCACATTGACGATGTAATCGTTGCACAACCGGTCCAGCTCATCGGTGGTCACCCCGGCCTTCACATGCGGCACCAGCATTGCCAGCACTTCAGCGGCGAGTTTGCCGGCGGCGCGGGATTTTTCGATGTCGGCCGGCGTGTTGATCTTGATCTGGTTTCTCATGCGCTGACGGCTTCCTGAGTCAGTTGTTGCAGATCCAGTCCGCCGTTCTGTTCGGCGCGGATCAGCAGGCGGCAAATGGCGCTGTGGTCGAGGTTGGGATGCAGCTCGGCGAGCATGCCGATGCGCATCCAGTGCTCGGCCTGCGCGTTGATCGAGCGGCTGAGGGCGTTGCTGGAGATGCGCAGGTTCTCGTGCATGTCCTCTGAAATTTTTACGATGCCCATATTTGTATCCGATACGAAATGTATATGGATCGTATATTAATCAGTGCATACGGCCGATTGCAATGGCGACGACAAAATCGACGCTGTGGCAGATTCGCCTCCCCCTCCACCGCGCAAATCGACTACCATGCCGCCGCCGGTTTCCACACGGAATTAATAGGGAATCCGAAATGCTTGCACAGCATCAATCGGAACTGCCCCCGCAACTGTAGGTGCCGAGCCTGCTCCTCGACTGCCACTGGGTGAATCCCGGGAAGGCCGGAGCGTGGCGATGACGCATCAGTCAGGAGACCTGCCGGCACAGTGACTGACTAACCGGCGGGGTGTCCGGGAAGGACATCGTGCCGTGCGCATTTTCCCTGTGCCGGCCTTGCGCAGTTTCCACGACCGCGCCCGAGGTGTGTTTCCAACCGTACCCGCCTGCTCCCGTACGGTTCTCCTGGAGACTGCCCCATGCTGCTGCCCCGCGTTGCCACCCTGCTCACCGCTTTGAGCCTTTGCGCCCTGGCGCAAGCGACGCCGACTGCGTATCCGCTGACCGTGGAGAACTGCGGCAGCAGCCTGACCTTTCAGCACGCGCCCGCGCGCACGGTGACCATCGGCCAGGCCGGTACGGAAATGCTTTATGCCTTGGGCCTGGGCGACAAAGTCGTCGGCACCTCGTTGTGGTTCAACGACGTGCTGGGCACATACAAAGCGCAGAACGACAGGATCGAGCGCCTCGCCGACAACGAGCCGAGTTTCGAAGCGGTGATCGCCAAACGCCCGGAACTGGTAGCCGTCGAGCTGGAATGGATGGTCGGCCCGCAAGGCGCGGTCGGCACCCGCGAGCAGTTTCATGAACTGAAGATTCCTACCTATCTGCTGCCCTCCGACTGCGAAGCCAAGGACAACCTCGTCGGCTCGGACGGCACGCGGCTGGCGCCGTTTCGCATCGACAGCATCTACAAAGCCGTGAGCCAGCTCGCAGCGATTTTCGATGTGCAGGCGCGTGGCGAGCAGCTCAATGACCAGCTCAAAGCCAGCCTCGCGCAGTCGATCGCCACGGCGAAAAAGCAGCAGCGCAAAGACGTCAGCGCCCTGGTGTGGTTCTCCAGCGCCGAGATGGACATCGAGCCTTTCGTGGCCGGGCACAAAGGCGTTCCCGATTTCATGCTCAGCACCCTCGGCGTGCGCAACGTGGTCGAGTCGGATGAAGAATGGCCGACCGTCGGCTGGGAAACCATCGCCAAGGCCAACCCGACATTTCTGGTGATCGCGCGCATGGATCGTCGACGTTTCCCGGCGGACGACTATCAGAAAAAACTCGCCTTCCTGCGCAGTGATCCGGTGACGCGCAACATGGACGCGGTCAAGCACAACCGCATCATCATCCTTGACGCCATGGCCATGCAGGCCAGCCTGCGCACCTTCGACGGCCTCGCACAACTGGCCAGCGCCATCAACGGCTACGACCTGTCGCCATGAGCAGACGCCTGATCCGTTTGCTGCTGGTGCTGTTGACGCTGTCGGTCGCGCTGATTGGCGGCGTGGCCATTGGCGAGACTTCGATCGAGCCGAGCGTAGTGTTGCAGGTGCTGGCCAACAAGCTGTGGGGCGCCGGTTATGTGCTCGACCCGATCGACGAAGGCATCGTCTGGAACTATCGCCTGACCCGCGCGCTGGTCGCGGCGGCCTGCGGCGCCGGTCTGGCGACCTGTGGCGTAATCCTGCAGTCGCTGCTGCGCAATCCGCTGGCCGATCCGTATCTGCTGGGTATTTCTGCTGGCGCCTCGACTGGCGCGGTGATGGTCGCCCTGCTTGGCGTCGGCGCCGGGGCGATTTCATTGTCGGTCGGTGCCTTTGCCGGCGCGGTGACGGCGTTCGTACTGGTGATCCTGTTGGCGCGGGTCAGCGGCTCGGCCAGCGGCACCGGGCAGATCATTCTGGCCGGGATTGCCGGCTCGCAACTGTTCAACGCCCTCACCGCTTTTCTGATCACCCGCTCCGCCAGCTCCGAACAAGCGCGCGGGATCATGTTCTGGCTGCTCGGCAATCTCGGCGGCGTGCGCTGGCCGTCGGTGTGGCTGGCGGTCCCAGTGGCCTTGCTCGGGCTGGTCGTTTGTCTGTGGCACCGCCGGGCGCTGGATGCGTTCACCTTTGGCGCGGACTCGGCAGCCTCCCTCGGCATTGCCGTGCGCCGAGTGCAGATCCTGCTGATCGGCTGCGCCGCGCTGGTGACGGCGGTGATGGTGTCGATTGTCGGCTCGATCGGCTTTGTCGGTCTGGTGATTCCCCATGCCGCGCGGTTGTTGCTCGGCACGGGGCATGCGCGTCTGTTGCCCGCCAGTGCGCTGGGCGGTGCGGTGTTTCTGATTGCCGCCGATGTGCTGTCGCGCACCCTGATCAAGGGTCAGGTGATCCCGGTCGGCGTGATCACTGCGCTGGTCGGCGCACCGGTGTTCGCGCTGATTCTGGTGGGCCGGAGATCGGCGCGATGAACACGGTTTTAAGTTGTGCGGGTGTGGGCTTCAAAGTGCGCGGTGCCGAGTTGCTCAATGGTGTCAGTCTCGATGTTCAGCGCGGCGAGACCCTGGGCATTGTCGGGCCGAACGGTTCGGGGAAATCCACGCTGCTGAAACTGCTCGCCGGCCTGCGCGAACCGAGCGCGGGCCATGTGCAGCTCGGCGGTCAGGCGCTGGGCAAAATGTCGCGGCGCAGCATCGCGCAGACGCTCGCGGTGGTTGAGCAACAGGCCGATACCGACGATGGCATTCGCGTGTTCGACGCGGTGGCGCTGGGGCGCACGCCGTGGTTGTCGGCGCTGCAACCGTGGTCGCCGGCCGATGACGCCATCGTCGAGCAAGCGCTGGTCGACGTCGACGCCGTGCACCTGCGCAACCGCCTCTGGCGCAGCCTCTCCGGTGGCGAACGCCAGCGCGTGCACATCGCCCGCGCACTGGCCCAGCGCCCGCAGATCCTGCTGCTCGACGAGCCGGCCAACCACCTCGATATCCAGCATCAGTTGAGCATTCTGCAAGTGGTGCGCGCACTGCCGGTGACGACGTTGATCGCCCTGCACGATCTCAATCAGGCGCTCAAGTGCGATCGCCTGGCGGTGTTGGAGCGCGGGCGTCTGGTGGCATTGGGCGAGCCGCTGCACGTGCTGACGCCGGAGCGGTTACAGACGACTTTCGGCGTCAGGGCGCACTATCTGACGGACCCGTTCGATGGTGCACCGATATTGCGTTTCCTTGCCTGATGCATGTGTAGCTGACACACCGCTTTCGCGAGCAGGCTCGCTCCCACAAAGGATTTGTGTGTTGCCGTGAATGACAGGGGGAACGCGAATTCTGTGGGAGCGAGCTTGCTCGCGAAAGCGTCAGGTCATCCAACATGGTGTCGACTGACACACCGCTTTCGCGAGCAGGCTCGCTCCCACAGGGTTATGTATTCCAGGGCGGTAATGGGTCAGGCCCACTCTTTGCGCAGTTGCCGCGCGGCGCTGACCATGTGCACCAGCGCCGCTTCGGTCTCTGGCCAGCCTCGGGTTTTCAGCCCGCAATCCGGATTGACCCACAGCCGCTCAACCGGAATACGCTGCGCCGCCTTGCGCAGCAAGCCAACCATTTCCGACACATCGGGAATCCGTGGCGAGTGAATATCGTAGACGCCCGGGCCGATGTCATTCGGGTAGGCGAACGCTTCAAACGCTTCGAGCAGTTCCATGTCCGACCGTGAGGTTTCGATGGTGATGACATCGGCGTCCATCGCCGCGATCGACTCGATCACATCGTTGAATTCGCTGTAGCACATGTGCGTGTGGATCTGGGTTTCGTCGCGCACGCCGGAGGCGCACAGGCGGAACGCTGCGCTTGCCCATTCCAGATACGCCGGCCACTGCGCCCGGCGTAACGGCAAGCCTTCACGGAACGCCGCTTCGTCGATCTGCACGATTTTGATTCCTGCCGCTTCCAGATCATTCACTTCGTCACGAATGGCCAGCGCCAGCTGTCGAGCCTGTACCTCGCGGCTGACGTCTTCGCGGGCGAAGGACCACATCAGCATGGTCACCGGGCCGGTCAGCATGCCTTTCATGACCTTGTCGGTGAGGCCCTGGGCGTAGCAGATCCACTCGACCGTCATCGCTTGCGGGCGGCTCAGGTCACCGAAGATCACCGCTGGCTTGACGCAGCGCGAACCGTAGCTCTGCACCCAGCCAAAGCGGGTGAAGGCATAGCCGTCGAGCTGTTCGGCGAAGTATTCGACCATGTCGTTGCGCTCTGCCTCACCGTGCACCAGCACATCCAGGCCGAGGCGTTCTTGAATTTCCACCGCGTGGCGAATCTCCGTGTGCATCGCATCGGTGTAATCGGCCGCGCTGAGCTTGCCTTGCTTGTAAGCCTGACGCGCCAGACGGATCGCCGCCGTTTGCGGAAACGAGCCAATGGTGGTGGTCGGGAATAACGGCAGGCCGAGCTTGCCGCGCTGTTTGGCAATACGCTGAGCAAACGGCGATTGGCGTTGCGCATCCCTGGCAGTGATCGCCGCGACCCGCGTTTGCACCTCAGGTTTGTGAATGCGCGGCGAGGCGGCGCGGCTGGTTTGTACCGAACGACTTTGCGCCAGTGCGCGCAGCACCTGCGGCGCTTCCGGCTCGCTGACCGCTTGGGCGAGCACGGCGACCTCTTCGCACTTCTGCACGGCAAACGCCAGCCAGCTTTTCAGTTCGGCATCGAGCTGGTCTTCCCGGCCCAGATCAACCGGGCTGTGCAGCAATGAACAGGACGGCGCCACCCACAAGCGATCACCCAGACGCTCATGGGCATGACGCAGCGTCGCCAGCGCGTTTTGCAGATCGCAGCGCCAGACGTTCCGACCGTTGACCACACCCAGCGACAGCACTTTATAGGCCGGCAGACGATCCAGAATGGTCGGGTACTGATCCGGCGCGCGCACCAGATCGATGTGCAGGCCGTCGACCGGCAGGTTCGCCGCAAGACCGAGGTTTTCTTCCAGACCACCGAAGTACGTGGCGAGCAGTTTTTTCAGCGGATCGCGCTGGATCTGGTTGTAGGCGCGCTCGAAGGCATTCTTCCAGTCCTGCGGCAAATCGAGCACCAGAATCGGCTCGTCGATCTGCACCCACTCCACACCCAACGCCGCCAGCCGCGCGAAGATCTGGCCGTACAGCGGCAGCAGGCGGTCAAGCAAATCGAGCTTGTCGAAGTCGGCGCCTTTGGTTTTACCCAGCCACAGATAGGTCAGCGGGCCGAGGATCACCGGTTTGACGTTGTGCCCCAGCGCGCGGGCCTCTTCGGTTTCTTCAAACAGCTGCTCCCAACCCAGGTGGAAGTGCTGGTCGACACTGAATTCCGGTACGAGGTAGTGATAGTTGGTGTCGAACCACTTGGTCATTTCCTGAGCGTGGCCTTCGCCGCAGCAAGTATCGCTGACGCCTCGGGCCATGCTGAACAGGGTCTGCAGCGTGGCTTTGCCGTCGTGCGGACGGAAACGCTCGGGGATCACGCCGAACATCAGCGAGTGGCTCAGCACCTGGTCGTACCAGGCGAAATCGCCGACCGGCAGCAAGTCGATGCCGGCGTTTTTCTGCAAGTCCCAATGGACCTTGCGCAGCTCACGCCCGACGTCACGCAGGCCCGCCTCGTTCAGTTCTCCTTTCCAGAACGCCTCTTGCGCTTTCTTCAGTTCGCGGTCGCGACCGATGCGCGGAAATCCAAGGGAATGGGCCAGTGCCATGACAAACAACTCCAGATGCTTATTCGATGGCGGTATTGTCGGGAACCGTGCTTGATGAAACAAACTCAATAAATTCCAGATCATCACAAGTTCTACTCATGCACAGAAGCCCCCTGCAGGAGCTGCCGAAGGCTGCGATCTTCAGACCGTAGGGACGCAGAGCGTCCCCGGCTGCAGTCCCACGCGGAGCGTGGGAACGATCAGACACCTCAGGGCAACATGCCAGTTTTCGTTCTATCGTTAGATCCAAATGGCTGGATTTTCCAAGGATTAAAGGTTGCGAGAGAGGATGTCTGCGCCTAAGTTGCACGCGAGTCTTTTCCCGCGATTGGAACGCGATCAACACCATAAAGAGGTGAAGAAATGTCGAAGGAATCACGCCCTGCCGTGCTTGGGCTGATAGGCAATACTCCGCTGGTTCAGGTCACCCGCTTCGATACCGGACCGTGCACGCTGTTTCTCAAACTCGAATCACAGAACCCCGGCGGCTCGATCAAGGACCGTATCGGTCTGGCGATGATCGACGCCGCTGAGCGTGACGGTCGCCTGCAACCGGGCGGCACGATTGTCGAGGCCACTGCCGGCAATACCGGTCTGGGTCTGGCGCTGGTCGGCCGCGCCAAAGGCTATCGTGTGGTGCTGGTGGTGCCGGACAAAATGTCCACCGAGAAAGTCCTGCACTTGAAGGCCATGGGCGCCGAAGTGCACATCACCCGCTCCGATGTCGGCAAGGGCCATCCCGAGTATTACCAGGACGTCGCCGCGCGTTTGGCCAAGGACATTCCCGGCGCGTTTTTCGCCGACCAATTCAACAATCCCGCCAACCCGCTGGCCCATGAATGCAGCACCGCACCGGAAATCTGGGCGCAGACCGAACATGATCTGGATGCCATTGTCGTCGGCGTCGGATCGGCCGGCACGTTGACCGGATTGAGTCGCTTCTTCAAGCGCGTGCAGCCGAATCTGGAAATGGTCCTCGCCGATCCGGTCGGCTCGGTGATGGCGCAATACAGCCGCGACGGCACCTTGCCGACGCCCGGTTCGTGGGCCGTCGAGGGTATCGGCGAAGACTTCATTCCGTCGATCACTGACCTGTCCAGCGTGCGCCACGCCTACTCGATCAGCGACGCGGAAAGCTTCGATCATGCCCGCCAGTTGCTCAAGGCCGAGGGCATTCTCGGCGGCTCATCGACCGGCACCCTGTTCGCTGCCGCGCTGCGTTATTGCCGCGAGCAGACCGAGCCGAAACGCGTGGTCAGTTTCGTCTGCGACACCGGCACGCGCTACCTGTCGAAGGTCTACAACGACCAGTGGATGACCGATCAGGGCCTGTTGCAGCGCAAGGGCTACGGCGATCTGCGCGATTTGATCGCACGGCGTTTCGAGGACGGCCGGGTGATCAGCGTCGGCCCGGACGACACCCTGCTCACGGCCTTCCAGCGCATGCGTCTGGCGGACGTTTCGCAACTGCCGGTGCTGGTCGAAGGCAAACAACTAGTGGGAGTGATCGACGAGTCCGACATCCTCCTCGGCGTCCACGAAGACGCCGCACGTTTCAGCCAGTCGGTGTCGAGTGTGATGACCGACAAACTGCAAACCCTCGCCCCGGCTGCGAGCCTGGCCGAGCTGGAAGCGGTGCTCAGCCGTGGCCTCGTCGCGATCATCGCTGACGGTTCCGGCTTCCATGGCCTGATTACCCGCACCGACATGCTCAACCAATTACGGAGATCCCTTGCATGAATCAGCACGACGATAAATCCCAAGGCTTCGCCACCCGGGTGATCCACGCCGGGCAAGAGCCGGACCCGACCACCGGCGCGCTGATGCCGCCGATCTACGCCAACTCCACCTACCTGCAAGACAGCCCCGGCGTGCACAAGGGGTTCGACTACGGCCGCTCGCACAACCCGACGCGCTTCGCCCTGGAGCGCTGCGTCGCCGACCTCGAAGGCGGCACCCGCGCATTCGCTTTCGCCTCAGGGCTGGCGGCGATTTCCACGGTATTGGAACTGCTCGACGCCGGCTCACACATCGTCTCCGGCAATGACTTGTACGGCGGCACATTCCGCCTGTTCGACAAGGTCCGCCAGCGCAGTGCCGGGCACCGTTTCAGCTTCGTCGACCTGACCGACCTGTCGGCGTTCGAAGCGTCGCTACAGGACGACACGCGCATGGTCATGGTCGAAACCCCGACCAACCCGCTGCTGAGCCTGTCGGATCTGGCCGCGATCGCGCGCATCTGCCGCGCGCGCGGGATCATCTGCGTGGCCGACAACACCTTCGCCAGCCCCTACATCCAGCGCCCACTGGAGTTGGGTTTCGACATCGTCCTGCACTCGACCACCAAATACCTCAACGGCCACTCCGACGTGATCGGCGGCATTGCCGTGGTCGGGCAGAACGCCGAACTGGCGGAAAAACTCGGCTTCCTGCAAAACGCCGTCGGCGCAATTTCCGGGCCGTTCGATGCATTCCTCACCTTGCGCGGGGTGAAGACTTTGGCGCTGCGCATGGAACGTCACTGCAGCAACGCCCTGGACCTGGCGCAGTGGCTCGAAAAGCAACCGCAGGTCAAACGCGTCTACTATCCGGGCCTTGAGTCGCACCCGCAGCACGAACTGGCCAAGCGGCAAATGCGCGGTTTTGGCGGGATGATTTCTGTTGATCTGAACAGCGATCTGGCCGGCGCACGGCGCTTTCTCGAGAACGTGCAGATCTTTGCACTGGCGGAAAGTCTGGGTGGCGTGGAGAGCCTGATCGAACATCCGGCGATCATGACCCACGCGACGATTCCGCCGGAAACCCGCGCAAAACTGGGGATTGGCGATGGGCTGGTGCGGTTGTCGGTGGGGGTTGAGGATGTTGAGGATTTGCGGGAAGATTTGACGCAGGCTTTGGCTAAAATGTGACTCTTTGAAGGGGGCTGCATCGCAGCCCAACGGGGATAAATACCCTCGCCACACGGCCCCCCCCCCGTGGCCTTTCGATCTTTCGTTTTTATTGTCATACAAGTCTTCTTGAAAATGGCATCAAGTCTGCCGAATGAAGAGCTCCGTGCTGCTGCGCAAACTCGACAACACAAGTGTCGCAACATTCGCCCACCTCATTTCGCAGCTTGGTGTCATACAGCATATGGAATACGGCGCTCGCTTGTTAATTACACAGGGAAGAAAATGAATCATTATAAAAATCTAATTAAATCGATTTTAAGTTTACTTTTTTTATTTAACTCAGTCACCGCATCGGCAGTGTTTTCACAGGAGCAGCAGGCAGCCAAGGAACGCGGCATTTCACTATATAAACAAGAGAAAAATGCAGAGCGTGAATTGCGCATTGCCGCCGAGGCTGGCGATGCAGAAGCACAATTTTATTTGGCGCAACAACTTCGCCAAATGGAACTTAGTAAAGCGCTAGACTCGAAAGAATCTGTAAAGTGGTTCGTGGCCTCTGCCAATCAAGGCAATTTATTCTCCCTATATCAGTTATCTCACAACGTCAAGCTGTGTGTTATTGCTTCATTTTGTCCCAAAGGGGAAAAAAGCCGAGGTGAATGGGATCAAGAGTACAGAAAAACTTTAATGGAGAAATTTGCTTCAAATGATTTGCAACAACTAGGCGAACTAAATGATTGGGTAGCTAAGTCGGATGTTGTAGGAGAGTGGTTTCATCTACAGGATGAGCTTCGTTATGCAAAAAACCACAGGGTGGAAGATACTCGCGAATGGCTAGTACATTCTGCTAATCAAGGAAATTTTAACTCCCTACTTCGTCTGGCTCTTGATGATGGAGATAAATTATGCACGATCGTTGAGAACTGCCCGAAGGGAGATAAAACTCAGCGCGAGTGGAAATCAGAATTTGAGAAGATTGCGCGAGAAAAAATTGCTTCCGGTGACATGGAAGCTGCCTATTTGTTATACGTAGGCAATTCTGACTTTAATATGCTGATTAAATCAGCAGAGGGAGGGTACTCATTCGCACAATATCAGCTTGCCGAGAGTTATTCAGCTGGTGATGGATTTTTTTGGTGGTTTGGGCAGCGCCGCAAGGAAATCAACAAGTGGTATAAGCGAGCGGCTGAAAATGGCTATCCAAAAGCAATGATTGCCTATGCAGCCTCCATTTATGAAGATAACGGAGACCTATCAATTTCCCGGTATTGGCTAGAGGAGTCTGCGAAGGCGGGTGACAGCAACGGCGTCGGTTTGCTTGCTCGAGAGTATGCAAGTAATCCAAATTACTATGGCTTTCCATTTGATATGGTGAAGGCTTATGGCCTTACGTTGCTTTTAGCAGGCTTAGATAATGATGAGTCTGATAAAGAGTATAATCGGGAAAGATTAGAAGAATATTCTAAAAAAATGACACCCGAACAAATCGAGCAAGGCAAAGCTTTTGCCGAAAAATGGAAGGTCACTCACCGGATTGAAGGCGTTTAATCTCAGCGGCCAGCGGGACCGGAAACAGGTGTCAAGCTTCGTGCTTCAAGTCGCTGAGGCCATCGTTGCAATGGTCGCATGCGATCAGTGATGGCTTACTGCCGATCCTGCCATCTGACGTTCCCTGCGGGCCGGACTTTCGCGGTGCGCGTTGAGCCAGGCCAAACAGCCGGCCCGTTTCACCCTTTCGGGCTTCAATCCCAAACGTTTCCGGCCTTCGGCCTGCGCTCACCAATTAGCTTGAGCCGAGCCAGTGAGTCGAACGCCTGTGGTTGATTGGCGAATTGCTCAACTACGTCGTGGCTGAAGGCTCTGATCAGTGCGGTTGTCAGTTGGGGTTGAGGACGTTGAAGACTTGCGTGCCGATCTGGCTCAGGCACTGGCAAGAATGTAAACAGCTCCACACCAAGAAGCCCGCGCAATGCGGGCTTCGTCTTTTTTTGTCCGTCGATCTCCCCGCCGTGGCAGTTCCCGAGGCCGATCCTATACTCAATCGGCTCGATCAGGATTATCTCGACACCCGCACGCCGCTCGGTGTGCCCGTGCCTTTCGCCAACCAGGTAAAACCCAAGCCAATGAGTAACTGCGCCGGGCATACGCAACGGACGACATCTCATCGCATTCTGGCTGCTGGGTCGTGGAGAAAACCATGAAATACAAGTTGTTGTCAGGCGTGCTTCTTGCGGTAGCGGCCAGCGCTGTGGTGCCGAATGTCTTGGCGGCGGAACCGCAGGCGTTGGCTTCGGATGGGGGTGATCGTGTTGGTGCTGGGGCAGTGGCTGCCGATGGTGCTGATCGTGTCGGTGCCGGCGCGGTGGCTGCCGATGGCGCTGATCGTGTCGGTGCCGGCGCGGTGGCTGCCGATGGCGCTGATCGCGTCGGTGCCGGCGCGGTGGCTGCCGATGGTGCTGATCGCGTCGGTGCCGGCGCGGTGGCTGCCGATGGTGCTGATCGCGTCGGTGCAGGCGCTGTGGCTGCCGATGGCGCTGATCGTGTCGGTGCCGGTGCGGTGGCTGCAGATGGCGCTGATCGTGTCGGTGCTGGCGCGGTGGCTGCCGATGGAGCTGATCGTGTCGGTGCCGGAGCATTGGCAGCGGATGGGGCCGACCGCACCGGCGTCAACCGAGTGGCCTACTCCCGGGTCGGAGTCGGTTCTGATCGCGTGGCATCGGCGCTGATGACCGGCAGCTATTCCGACCAGTTCAACAGCCCACAATAATCGCCTCGAAATAACGGGCGAGCTCCTGAGCCGCCCGTTTACATCGGCTTTTACAGCATCTGTTCAACCGCTTCGCCTTGTCGATCACGCAGGGTGCGCAACGTCGCGCGTAACTCGGCCGGCCGCACAGGCTTCGACAGAATCGCAATCTGTCGATCGTGCAAGGCAGCCTGAATCTTCTCGACGTCGTGCCCGGTGATGATCATTGCCGGCACCGCCCAACCGCGCCGCCTGCGCACTTCATCAATGCATTCGATACCCGTGGCATGGGTGCCGAGGTCATAGTCGGCGACGATGATGTCGCAGTCGGTGACCAGATCTTCAGCCGACCACTCGCCCTGCACCACGCAGCCCCAGCGTTCAAGCAACGCCGAAGTCGCCAGCAGCACGTTGCGGTCATCCTCGACCAGACACACCTTCAGCCCGGTCAACAAACCCACCTGCCGCGCTTCACTGCGAACCACCGGTGACTGCGGCGCCGCCACGATCGGCAACCCCGCAAGCGTCACAGCTGTGCCGCGCCCCAACTGTGAACGCAGAGCAACGTGCACATCGATCAGTTCACCAAGACGCTTGATGATCGACAGGCCCAGCCCCACGCCTTCGACGTCTTTGTCGCGCACTTGCCGCACGCGATAAAACTCCTCGAAGACCTTGTGCAAATGCTCTTCGGCAATGCCGTTGCCGCAGTCGTAGATGACGATGGCCACCCCTGCCTCACGTTTACGCACGCCGATCAGCACGGGCCGCTGCGCGCCGTATTTGAAGCAATTGGAGAGCACGTTCTGCACCATCGTCGCCAGCAGCGCCGGGTCGGTTCTGACCCAGTGGTTGCGCGGTCGCAGCCGCAGCTCGACACCCGCCCAACGGGCTGCCTCCTGGTGTTGGCGGACCAGTTCCGCGAGCCATTCTCCGAGGTTCAGCGTCTGCATTTTTGCTTCGACCCGGCCGTTATCGAGGGTGTACAGGTCGAGGATCGAGCGGAACAACTGCGAGACGTTGAGCAGTGAGCGGTCGATGTTGTCGACCAACCGCCGCTCCTCATCACCCAAGCGCGACTCCCGCAGGCACGCGGTAAACAGTCCGATGGAGTGAATTGGCTGACGCAAGTCGTGACTGGCCTGCGCCAGAAACCGCGATTTCTCCAGATTCGCCGCCACCGCTTCTTCCGACGCCTTGCGTGTGCGCTCCAACAGCAAGTGTGCATAGAACGGAATCACCGTGCTGGTGATCAGCAGCATCAACACCATGAACGGCTGCGCCTGCCAATACGGGGTCAGACGATAGACCACCAGCAGCGCCACCAGCGCCAGCCCGGTGGCAATCGCCAAGTAGCGCGAGCCGTAGCGCATACCATTGCCGAGATTGACCCAGACCATCACCGCGTACAGTGGCAACGCCGCTTCGCCGCCGATCACCAGCCCGAAACAGGTGCCGGTGTAATCGTGGGCCATGGCAAAAATCCGCCGGGCTGGATAATGCCCCGGCCAACGCGCAATGGCCTGGCGAAATACGATCGACGCCAGCAGGAACAGGCTGATGTAGGTGATGACCGGCAGGTAGGTCTCGAAGCGATGGCCCGGCAAAAAGACCAGTACGACCATGTAAACCACCGCGATGGCGGCGATGATGATGCGCAGATTGGCTTGGTCGAGTTCGGTGTTTTTCTCGAACTTCATGGGAAACGTCCTTGTGCAGCGATTGCAGTTTCGGAAGCAGCCTACAGGCAACCTTCGCGTCCAGTGTTAAGGTGCAGGCCTTGAATCACGCCTGACCCAGGGAGGGTCGCATCATGACGTGCCGGATCATCATAGCCGACGATCACCCACTGTTTCGCGAGGCAATGCTGCGCACCGTGCAGCGCTTGCTGCCCGATGCGGATACCTGCGAGGCCGGCGACTTCGACGCTGTGCTCAAGCTACTGTCAGAGGGCAACGAGCCCGACACGCTGATGCTCGATCTGCGCTTTCCCGGACTGACCTGCATCACTCAACTCGCCGACTTGCGCCGACAGTTGCCACGCACCACGCTGATTGTGGTGTCGATGGTCGACGATCAAGCGCTGATCAGTGAAGTCATGGCGGCGGGCATTGACGGTTTTATCGGCAAGAACATTGCGCCGGATGAAATCGGCCAGGCGATTCTGGCGATCCGTGAAGGCGAGGTGTTGGTGAAGTCGGCGCCGTCCGGCCTCTTGCCGCTGGAAACCGCGACGACGCTGACCCCGCGTCAGCAGGACGTGCTGCGGTTGATCGCGCAAGGCAAGACCAACAAGGAAATCGCCCGTGAACTGGATATTTCACCGTTCACGGTGCGCATCCATGTGTCTTCGTTGCTGCGCACGCTGGACGTTCCTACGCGGGCAGCAGCGGCGGTCAAGTACTCGGGGCTGTGAAGCGTTTTTACGGGTCAACCTGCGCCATCAGATCCGGCACCGACTCCGGCCGTTTCGCGTACCGCTGAGCCAATACCGCGCAGACCATCAGCTGAATCTGATGGAACAACATCAGCGGCAGAATCAGCACGCCGATGGTGCTGCCGGCAAACAGTACCTGCGCCATCGGCACGCCGGTGGCCAGGCTCTTTTTCGAACCGCAGAACAGGATGGTGATGCGGTCTTCCTGATTGAAGCCGAAGGCTTTGCCCAAAAAGGTCGAGGCCAGTAAAACCAGCGCCAGCAGAATGCAGCAGACCACCACCAGGCCGAGCAATTCGAACAACGGAATCTGCTGCCAGATGCCTTCGTTTACGGCTTCGCTGAATGCGCCGTACACCACCAGCAGAATCGAGCCCTGATCAACGAATTTCAGCCAGTTCTTGTTGCGCCCGACCCACGCGCCGATCCAGCGGCGGGCGATCTGCCCGGCAATGAATGGCAGGAGCAATTGCACACTGATTTTGACGATCGCATCGAGGGTCGAACCGCCGTCCCCGTGCACGTTGAGCAGCAGCGTCACCAGCAGCGGTGTAAGGAAAATCCCGAACAGGCTGGACGCCGCCGCACTGCAGATCGCCGCCGGAATATTGCCTCGCGCCAGCGAAGTGAACGCGATCGCCGACTGCACGGTGGCGGGCAACGCGCAGAGGTAGAGCATGCCCATGTACAGCTGATCACCGATCAGTGGTGACAACAGCGGTTTCAGCGCCAGGCCGAGGATCGGGAACAGTACGAAGGTCAGGCCGAACACCAGCAGATGCAGACGCCAGTGGCCGGCGCCGGCGATGATCGATTCGCGCGACAGCTTGGCGCCGTGCAGGAAAAACAGCAGGGCGATGGCGATGTTGGTCAGCCAGCCGAAGCCGACCGCGACCTGGCCGCTGGCCGGCAGGAAGCTGGCCAGCAGGACGACGCCGATCAAGGTCAGCGTGAAGTTATCGGGCAGAAAACGTGGGCGCGTCATGAGATTCATCCGGGGGTTGCCAGTGCGTACCGACGACTCTAACGTGACTGGCAATTACCGACTAACGCCGAAGAGCCGCAAGATGCCGCCTAAAGGACATAGCAAAAGCGTTCGCCGCAGTGTTCCCGGGCTGCCCAGCCTGCCGCGCCCGGTGTATGGACGCACCGAATCGCTGCCCAATCGCGCCCTCACCCGCCGCCACAGTCATCCGTGGGTGCAGTTGTCCTACGCGATTCAGGGTGTGCTCGAAGTGCAGACCAGCGCCGGCCGATTCGTCGCGCCGCCGGAGCGTGCGGTGTGGATTCCGGCGGGCGTGCCGCACCGGGTGTTCAGCGCACCGCATACGGAAATGCGCAGCCTGTACATCGATAGCAGCGTCACCGGTTGGGCGGCTGAACATTGCCATGTGCTCGGCGTCAGCGATTTGCTCAGGGAGTTGATTCGCGCCTTCAGTCAGGTGCCAGTGGAATACGACGAAAGCGGCCCTGACGGACGCTTGGCCCAGGTGATCCTTGATCAATTGGCCGACGCGCCGACCATCGACTTGATGCTGCCGCTGCCGCAAGACCCGCGCCTGAAGCAGATCTACCAGAGCCTGGAGCAACACCCGGAACAGCAGACCACCCTGAGCCACTGGAGCGAAAAATTCGGTGTCACCGAAAAGACTCTGACCCGCCTGTTTTTGCGCGACACCGGCCTGACCTTCCGCGCCTGGCGTCAACGCCTGCGCCTGCTCGGGGCACTGACGCCGCTTGAGAAAGGTGAGCGTGTGACGGATGTTGCGCTGGCCTGCGGATACGACTCGACCTCGGCGTTCATTGCCGCGTTTCGTCAGCAGTTCGGCGAAACGCCGGGAGAGTTTTTCCGCTGACACTTCGTTTTTGCCGAACTGTCAGTCAGAAATAAACGATTTTTCTTTGCCCCAGATCCGTCGCTAGCATGGCCCCGTCTGACTTTGATCGAGAAGAGAAGATGATCCCTGTGGGAGCGAGCCTGCTCGCGAACGCGGTGGGTCAGCAACCTCAACTTCACTGTTCCATCGCATTCGCGAGCAGGCTCGCTCCCACAGGGGATGCGCTTGCTGCAAATAAAAAGACAGGGAGCGTGCCATGCCTGCCACGAACATCAATATCGGCGAACCCTGGATGTGGGGTGCCTTCATCATCTTCGTTCTGGCCATGCTGGCCCTGGACCTGTTTGTCTTCGGCGGGCGCAAGGCGCACCGGGTGTCGGTGCGGGAAGCGTCGGCCTGGGTGATTGCCTGGTGCCTGTTGGCGCTGAGCTTCGCCGGGTTGCTCTGGTGGTATCTGCACGGTGAATTCGGCGGTGAAATCGCCCGGCAGAAAACCCTGGAATTCCTCACCGGCTATCTGATCGAGCAGTCGCTGTCGATCGACAACATGTTCGTCTTCGTGATGATCTTCAGCTACTTCGCCGTGCCACCGGAATTGCAACGACGAGTGCTGCTGTACGGCGTGCTCGGCGCGATCGTCATGCGCGCGATCATGATTTTTGCCGGGGTGTGGCTGGTGTCGCAGTTCGAATGGCTGCTGTATGCCTTCGGTGTATTCCTGATCATCACCGGGATCAAGATGCTGGTGTTCGCTGATCATCAACCGGATCTGGAAAAGAATCCGTTATTGCGCTGGGTGCGCGGGCATATGCGCATCACCAGTGGCTTTCATGGCGAGAAGTTTTTCATCCTGCAGAACGGCGTGCGCTGGGCGACACCGATGTTTCTGGTGCTGGTGCTGATCGAGGCCAGCGACCTGATGTTCGCCGTCGACAGCATTCCGGCGATCTTCGCCGTGACCACCGACCCGTTCATTGTCTTCACCTCGAACATCTTCGCAATCATGGGCCTGCGCGCGCTGTACTTCCTGCTGGCGGACATGGCTGACCGCTTTCACCTGCTCAAATACGGGCTGGCGATCGTACTGGTGTTCATCGGCGGCAAGATGGTGCTGATGCCGTGGTTCCACATGCCGGTGGAATGGTCGCTGGCAATCGTCGGGACGGTGATTCTCGGGTCGGTGCTGTTGAGCCTGGTGACTAGCCGCGAGGCAGAACGCCGCACCGAATGACACAACCCACCCCCACCTGTGGGAGCGAGCCTGCTCGCGAATACGCCGGATCATTCAACATAGGAGTTGAATGACACCCCGCTTTCGCGAGCGGGCTCGCTCCCACATTTGAAGTGCGGTGCTCTTATTTATCGGATTTGATACTGGTCCACACCCGCGTCCGCACCCGTTCCATTTTCTGCGGCAACGGCTGTACCACATACAGGGTTTTCAGCGCTTCGCTGGTCGGGGTCAAGTTGGGGTTGTCGGTGATGTCCTTGTTGACCAGCGGCATCGAGTCCTTGTTGGCATTCGGGTAACCGAGGAAATCACTGATCGGTGCGATCACTTTCGGATCAAGCAAGTGGTTGAGGAATTCGTGGGCCTCGGCGACATTCTTCGCGCTTTTTGGAATAGCGAAGGTGTCGAACCAGATCGGCGCGCCCTCCTTCGGCAAACGCCAGTCGACCACCACACCGTTGCCCGCCTCTTTGGCGCGATTGCCGAACTGGTAGAAGCTGCCGGAATAACCGATCGCCACGCAGATGTCGCCGTTGGCGATGTCGGTCATGTATTTGGCCGAGTTGAAATAGGTCACGTACGGGCGAATCTTCATCATCAAGGCCTTGGCCTTTTCATAGTCCGCCGGGTTCTGGCTGTTCGGGTCGAGGCCGAGGTAATGCAGGGCAAGCGGCAGGATTTCCGACGGCGAATCGAGCATCGCCACGCCGCAGGCCTTGAGCTTTTCCATGTTCTCGGGCTTGAACACCAGATCCCAACTGTCCACCGGCGCATTTTCGCCCAGGGCGGCCTTGACCTTGGCCGGGTTGAAGCCGATCAGCACGGTGCCGTACATGTACGGCACGCCGTACTGGTTGCCGGGGTCGTTGGCGTCGAGCAATTTGAGCAGGGCCGGATCCTGGTGCTGCCAGTTCGGCAATTTTGACTTGTCGAGTTTCTGGAACACGCCGGCCTTGATCTGGGTTTCGATGAACTGATTGGACGGCACCACCAGGTCGTAACCGGAGTTGCCGGTGAGCAGTTTCGCTTCCAGGGATTCGTTGGTGTCGAAGGTGTCCCAGGTCACTTTGATCTTGCTTTGCTCGGCGAAGTCCTTGGGCACTGACGGCAGAATGTAATCCGCCCAGTTGTACACCCGCAGTTCGCGCTGCTCGGCCTGGACGGCGCTGGCCAGCAGCGTCAGGCCACACACGGTGGCGCCCAGAATGCGTTTGATCGTGACCATGGTTGTTTCCCCGAATGCGACGTGAGATCGATGGTTTTTATGTTCTGTACACGGCAGTGGCTGTAACGATAGCCAAGGGCAAAAAAGGTCGAGCCTGTTGTTATGGTTTCGATTCTTGCTGACAGCGTAGCGCGATGACAGTAGGCGGCAGGCCAAAAGGGGATCGATATGGCCAATTTGCTTGACCGCTGAAATGCGCAAACAAAAATGCCCGGCGCTGGGCCGGGCATTGCTGTGTTGCCGTTGGGATCAGTCGGTATAGCCGAGTCTCGCCGCCCTGCTCTGCTGCGCCTGCCCGCGAGTCGCGAGGCAGTAATACAGCGGCACCGTTACCACCAGGCCAACCAGCCACGACAGGTCGGCACCTTCCACCAGATTGGCGTATGGCCCGACGTACAGCGAGGTGTTGGCAAACGGCAGCTGCACGATGATGCCGATGAAGTAGGCAATGATCGCGTGCAGGTTGAAGCGCCCGTAGATGCCACCGTCGGCGCGGAAGATCGAGACGATGTCGTAGTTGCCGCGCTTGATCAGGTAGAAGTCGATCAGGTTGATCGACGCCCACGGCACCAGCACCAGCAACAGCGCCAGAATCAGGCCGATGAATTCGGAAATGAAATCCGCCGAAGCACCGAGGGCGACCACGCAGCATCCGGCCAGGATCACGCTCGACAGCACCACGCGCACTTTGATGCTCGGCGTCCATTGGCTGGCGAAAGTCTGGATCGAGGTGATGATCGACAACACCGCGCCATACAGATTGAGCGCGTTGTGGCTGATGATGTTGAGCAGAAACAGCACCATCAGAATCGGCCCCAGCCAACCGGTGGACTGCTTGACCGCAGCCATCGCTTCAGTGCCTTCCGGCGTCGCCAGTACCGCCACCGCGCCAAAACTGAACGAGAGAATCGTGCCCAGCGTCGCGCCCAAATACGTCGCCCAGAAGGGTTTGGCGATACCGATGTCTGCTGGCAGATAACGCGAATAGTCGGAGACGTACGGCGAGAAGCTGATCTGCCAGATGATCCCCAGCGACACCGTCGCCAGCCAGCCGGAGAGATTGAAACTGCCGCGCGTCAGGAAGTCCGCTGGCAAGTCATGGGCGAAGATGTAGATGAAGCCTGTGAGCAATGCGCCGCCCATCACCCAGGTGCCGATGCGGTTGAGGGTGTGGATGAAGTTGTAGCCGATCACACCGATCGCCGTAGCAGCCAGCGCGCCGATCAGAATGCTCAGCGGCGCTGGCACAGACGGCGCAATGCCGACGATGGATTTGCCGGCCAGCACGATGTTGGAAATGAAGAAACCGATGTAGATGAGCGCCGCGAAGAACACGATCAGCAGAGCTCCATAACGACCGAACTGACCGCGACTCTGGACCATTTGCGGAATGCCCATGCGCGGACCCTGCGCCGAGGCCAGCGCGATCACCACGCCGCCGATCATGTGCCCCAGCGCAATCGCCAGCAGCCCCCAGAACAGATTCAGATGGAACACTTGGACCACCATGGCGCCGGTGACGATGGGCAGTGGCGCGATGTTGGTGCTGAACCAAAGAGTGAACAGATCGCGGGCCTTCCCGTGGCGTTCCGCGAGTGGGACGTAATCGACCGTATGATTCTCGATCAACGGATCTTGCCGGGACATCTGGGACATATGCATGAACTCGAGTTTGTCTGTTTTTATCTTTGTATGAAGCCAAACCGGGAGGACTCTTGGGTCGCCCCTCAGATGCAGACCATATTATGGTATTCCAAACTTTGCACAAGCCTGATCCGCTGATTCTGTCGCTGTCTGATCCGCTATCCTCGCTGATCCCACCCCTGCACGGCTAGCTGAACGCCCCGTAAACATTGCCTTTCCGACGAAAGTGGCACGTTTATCGGTTCACCAGAAAAGCTCTTGCAAGATATGTATTACGGTATACCATCAGACCTACAAATCATAAAAACCGCGTCACACCACCCGAGGACCACCCAATGATCGATGCTGCCATTTACAAACAAGTCATGGGCTCGTTCCCGTCCGGCGTCACCGTCATCACCACGCTGGACGACGACGGTCAGATCGTCGGCCTGACCGCCAGCGCGTTCAGCTCGCTGTCGATGGATCCGGCGCTGGTGCTGTTCTGCCCCAATTACAGCTCCGACTCTTACCCAGTGCTGATCAAGAACAAACGCTTTGCGATTCATCTGTTGTCCAGCGTGCAGCAAAGCGAAGCCTATGCCTTCGCCCGCAAAGGCAAGGACAAGGCGCAGGGCATCGAGTGGACATTGAGCGAACTGGGCAACCCAATCCTCGCCAATGCCACGGCGGTGATCGAGTGCGAGTTGTGGCGTGAATACGAAGGTGGCGACCACGCGATCATGGTCGGCGCGGTGAAGAACCTGATCGTCCCCGAGCAAGTCGCCGGACCGCTGGTGTATTGCCACGGCAAGATGGGTGCGTTACCGGTTGTGGCGTGATTTCACCAGATCTCGGATATCCCATTTGGGAGCGAGCCTGCTCGCGAAAGCGATGGGTCAGTTGTTACATTTTTGACTGACCCGACGCCTTCGCGAGCAGGCTCGCTCCCACAGGTTTTGGTGTTGCCTGGGCGACCGTGTCAGGTCCTAAACCGGCTCACCAACTGATTCAACGTCTGCGACAACGCCGTCAGATTCTGCGCATCCTGCCGAGTCGAATCCGCCAGGCTCGCCACCAACTGCGCATCGCCATGAATCTGGCTGATGTGCCGATTGATGTCCTCCGCCACTTGATGCTGTTCTTCCGCCGCTGTGGCGATCTGCGTGTTCATGTCGCGGATCACGTCGACCGATTCACGGATCATTTCAAAACTCGCCCGCGCCTCGTTGATCGACACCACGGTTTCCTGCGATACCTCAAGGCTGGCGTGCATCTGCTTGCCCATCTGGTGGGTGCGCCGCGCCAGATTGCCGAGCAGTGCGTCAATCTCACCGGTGGAATCCGAGGTGCGTTTGGCCAGCGCCCGGACTTCATCGGCGACCACGGCAAAGCCCCTGCCCTGTTCACCGGCGCGCGCGGCTTCGATGGCGGCGTTGAGCGCGAGCAGATTGGTCTGCTCGGCAATCGAGCGGATGGTGCCGAGGATCGACTGGATGTCGTTGCTGTCCTGCTCCAGTTGCTGCATCGACTCGGCACTGTGGCCGATCTCCTGGCTCAAACGCCCGACGTTACTCACCGCTGCGTCGATCTGCTGCTGCCCGGTGTGTGCCTGACGCTGACCGTTGTCTGCTGAGTCGGCCGCTTGGCTGCACGAGCGGGCGACCTCGTTGGAGGTGGCGACCATTTCGTGGAATGCGGTCGACACCATGTCCACCGCCTCACGCTGACGCGAAGCGACGTCGGCCATTTCCGCCGAGACTTCGGTGGCGCTGCCAGAGCTGCTGTGAATCTGCCCCGCTGCCTGGCCGATGCGCTGAATCAACGTACGAATCGCTTCAAGAAACTGGTTGAACCAGCCCGCCAGTTGCGCGGTTTCATCCTGCCCACGTACTTCCAGTCGCGCAGTCAGATCGCCCTCGCCCTGGGCAATGCCTTCGAGTCCGCTGGCGACACCACGAATCGGCTTGACCATCAACCCGGCAAACCACGCGCCGGCCATTGCAAACAACAATGCGCAAACCACAGCGATCGCGCCGATCAGCCAAGTCAAACGAGTCGCCCCGGCCATCACTTCGCTGGCCTTCACCAGCCCGACAAACCGCCAGCCCAACGCCTGCGAGGGCCAGACCAGCGCCATGTAATCCTCCCCGGCCAGTTGCACCTCGACCAGGCCTTTGCCCGCCTCGGCCAGTTGCTGATAACCGTCGCCGAGATCGCTGAGTTTCTTGAAGTTGTGCGCCGGATCGCTCGGGTCGACCAGCACGGTGTTGTTGGCTTCCATCAACATCAGATAACCGCTCTCGCCGAGGCGGATCTGCTTGACCAGATCGGTCAATTGCTTGAGCGACACATCGATATTGACCACGCCAGCATTGCTGCCCAACTGGTTGTTGAAACTGCGCACAGTGCTCACCAGCACCACGTCATCCGCCGCCCAATAATAGGCCTCGGTGCGTAGGGTTTTGCCGGGATTGGCCATCGCGGTGGTGTACCAGGGGCGGGTGCGCGGATCGTAGTTCGCCAACTTCGCATCGCCCGGCCAGAACAGGTAACCGCCCTGCTCGGTGCCGACGGACAGATAGGTGTAGGCCGGATGCGCCTTAGCCAGACCGTCGAACAGTTTGAACAGCTGTTGATCCTGCGGCCCCATCGGCACTTGCGCAGCGTCGCTGCTCAGGTAGCGTTTAAGGCTGGTGTCGATGCTCTGCAGTTGCGGATGCTCGGCCAAATAAGCAACGTTCTGGCTGATGCCCTCGAAAAACAGCTGCATCGCGTTTTCCACCTGACGCACTTCGCGCCCGGTGCTATCGGTAAAGGTGTCGCGCGCGCCCTCGCGAACATTGAGGATGATCAGCGCTGCCACCAGTAACACCGGCAGGCTGGCGATTACCGCAAACGCCAGAGTCAGTTTTTGTTTTATGTTCATTGCTTGCGCCTTCCTTGTTCGAAGTGTCGGTCAGAAATATTTTGCGGATATTCCGTATTATGGTATACCAATATTCAATCAACCGAACAGCCGTCCTCGAAGGCGTGCTTGAATGGTGAGAAGACTCGCGAGCGCAACGCGTTCACGTCAGTTCGACAGGCCCGCACACGACCGGCCAATTACAAAAGACTCGAGGTAGCGTCATGAAATTTTCCCTGTTCGTACACATGGAACGCTGGGACGAAAGCGTCAGCCACCGCCAACTGTTCGAAGACCTGACCGAACTGACCCTGATGGCCGAGGCTGGCGGTTTCAGCACCGTGTGGATCGGCGAACACCACGCCATGGAATACACCATCTCCCCAAGCCCGATGCCGCTGCTGGCCTACCTCGCAGCGAAAACCACGACCATCCACCTCGGCGCCGGCACCATCATCGCGCCGTTCTGGCACCCGCTGCGCGTCGCCGGCGAATGCGCCCTGCTCGACGTGATCAGCAACGGCCGCATGGAAGTCGGTCTCGCGCGCGGCGCCTATCAAGTTGAATTCGACCGCATGGCCGGCGGCATGCCCGCCTCGAGCGGTGGCCAGGCCCTGCGCGAAATGGTCCCGGTGGTCCGCGCCCTGTGGCAAGGCGACTACGCCCACGACGGTGACATCTGGAAATTCCCCACCTCCACCAGCGTGCCGAAGCCGATCCAGAAGCCGAACCCACCCATGTGGATCGCCGCCCGCGACCCCGACTCGCACAACTTCGCCGTGGCCAACGGCTGCAACGTCATGGTCACGCCACTGATGAAAGGCGACGAAGAAGTCCTCGACCTGAAAAACAAATTCCAGACCGCGCTGGACAACAACCCTGACATGCCGCGCCCACAACTGATGGTGCTGCGCCACACCCACGTGCACACCGCTGATAACCCGGACGGCTGGAAAGTCGGCGCCAAAGCCATCTCACGTTTCTACCGCACTTTCGATGCGTGGTTTGGCAACAAGCAAACACCAGTCAACGGCTTCCTTGCGCCGAGTCCGGAAGAGAAGTTTGCCGGACGTCCGGAGTTTGAACTGGAGAGTCTGCACAAGACGGCGATGATTGGTACGCCGGAAGAAATCATTCCGCGGATCAAGTACTACCAGGAACTGGGGGTGGATGAGTTCAGCTTCTGGTGTGATAACAGCCTGCCGCATGAAGAGAAGAAGAAATCGCTGGAGTTGTTTATCAAGCATGTGGTGCCGGCGTTTCGCTAGGAGCCTGTCCATCTCTCAGCATTGAAAAAAGGGCGACTCCGACCGGAGTTCGCCCTTTTTCAATTCTGTAATGTCGAAGTGAAATACTCATCGCGCAACGTACGACTCTTTCCTCCCACCAAACCAGCACTTGCGTACAAGTGCCTTTCGCATTTTGCGCGGATAGTGGCCGTTGCCCATTCGGCATCTATTCTTGCCACACACGATCACAAGGAGTTTGCATGAGCACCTTCAAGACCCAAGACGGCACCGAGATCTATTACAAGGACTGGGGCAGCGGCAAGCCCGTGCTGTTCAGCCACGGCTGGCCGCTGGATGCCGACATGTGGGAATACCAGATGGAATACCTGAGCAGTCGCGGCTACCGCACCATCGCCTTCGACCGCCGTGGTTTCGGTCGCTCCGATCAACCATGGACCGGCTACGACTACGACACTTTCGCCGATGACATCGCCGGCCTGATCAATCATCTGGACCTGCGTGACGTGACCCTGGTCGGCTTCTCGATGGGTGGCGGCGACGTCAGCCGCTACATCGCCCGCCACGGCAGCGAGCGTGTTGCCGGTCTGGTATTGCTCGGTGCGGTCACGCCGCTGTTCGGCAAGAAAGCCGATTTTGCCGACGGCGTCGACAAATCGGTGTTCGACGGCATCAAGGCTGGCCTGCTGAAAGATCGCGCGCAGTTCATCGCCGACTTCAACGCCCCGTTCTACGGCACCAATCAGGGCCAGAAAGTCTCTGACGGCGTGCTCACGCAAACCCTGAACATCGCGTTGATGGCATCGCTCAAGGGCACCGTCGACTGCGTGACCGCGTTCTCGGAAACCGACTTCCGCCCGGACATGGCCAAGATCGACGTGCCGACCCTGGTGATCCATGGCGACGGCGACCAGATCGTGCCCTTCGAAACCACCGGCAAGCAGGCGGCCGCGCAAATCAAAGGCGCCGAGTTGAAGGTTTACGCCGGCGCGCCGCACGGGTTCGCCGTGACCCACGCGCAGGCGTTGAATGAGGATCTGCTGGCGTTCCTCAATCGGTAATCCCGCCCGGCACACGCCGTAGTCAGATGCTGATGAACCAAGGCCCGCGCGATGCGGGCCTTGTGTTTTGCGCTATGGTATTTTTTCTGCGTCCACTACCCGGAAAAGGAAATCCCATGCTGCGAATACTCGGCAAAGCCTCATCGATCAACGTGCGCAAAGTGCTGTGGACCTGTGCCGAACTGGGCATCCCGTTCGAGCGCGAAGACTGGGGTTCGGGCTTCCAGTCGCCGAACACGCCGGAGTTTCTCGCGCTCAATCCCTGCGCCATGGTGCCGGTGATCCAGGACGGCGATTTCACTCTCTGGGAATCCAACACCATCATTCGTTATCTGGCGACGCGTTACGGCGGTGCGCATTTATATCCGGTTGAGCCCATCGCCCGCGCGCGGGTCGATCAGTGGATCGATTGGCAGGCCTCGGAGCTGAATCGCTCGTGGTCGTACCCGCTGATGGCGCTGGTGCGCAAGTCGCCGGATTATCAGGACGGCGATGCCCTGGCCGCCGGCTGCCGGGACTGGATGCGCAACATGCAAATCCTCGACCGCCAACTGGAGAAGACTGGCGCTTACGTCAGTGGCGAGCAGTTTTCCCTGGCGGACATTCCGATCGGGCTGTCGGTCAATCGCTGGTTTGAAACGCCGCTCGATCACGGGAATCTGGCTGCGGTGCGCGCCTATTACGATCGCTTGAATCAGCGCGACGGTTATCGTTTGTACGGGCGCAATGGCACGCCGTAAAGATGCGTTCGATCAAGCTTGCTCACGCACCACGCCACGCTCTTCAAGCAAACGCACGAACATGCTCAGACTGCGCGACACCGTGCCCCGGCGCCACACCAGCCAAGTGGTCAGATAGCGGAAGTCCGCCGTCAGCGGCCAGACGCTGACCGTCGCGCTGCCGGGCATGCTCTGCAGCATTTTTCGCGGCATCAGTGCCAGGCCGGCACCGGCGCTGACGCAGGCGAGCATGCCGTGGTAGGACTCCATTTCGAAGATCTTGCCGGGTACGGCAGCGTCGGTGCTGAACCATTTTTCAAAATGGTGACGGTAGGAACAGTTGGAACGGAAGGCATAGATATTCTCGCCGTTAACGTCCGCCGCACGTTCGACCGGTGAATGATTGAGCGGCGCGATGATGACCATTTCCTCCTCGAACGCCGGCACACCTTCCAGGGCCGGATGCAGCACCGTGCCGTCGACGAATGCGGCAGCCAGACGCCCGGACAGCACGCCGTCGATCATTGTCCCCGATGGCCCGGTCGAGAGGTCGAGGTCGACCTTCGGGTGCTGCTGGTTGTACGCCGCCAGGAGTTCGGGAATACGCACCGCTGCGGTACTTTCCAGCGAGCCCAAGGGGAACGCGCCCTGGGGTTCTTCGCCTGCCACCGTAGCGCGGGCTTCCTGCACCAGATCGAGAATGCGCCGCGTGTACTCGAGAAAACTCCACCCGGCCGGCGACAGGCGCAGACGGCTTTTCTCACGGATAAACAGATCGACGCCGAGGTCCTGCTCCAACTGTTTGATCCGCGTAGTCAGGTTCGACGGCACGCGATGAATCTGCGTGGCGGCAGCGCTGATGCTGCCGTGCTCGGCCACGGCCTTGAAGATTTCCAGTTGCACCAGATCCACAGTCATTCTCCAATCGTGAAAGAAACGCTCTCTATTATTCAGTTTCCAGAAAACCAACGCCACCCTACTCTAAGCCCATCCGACGAACCTACAGGACAACGTCAATGAGCCAGATTTCCAGCCAGACCCACGCCATCTCGATCAACCCCGCCACCGGCGAGCAGATCGGGCAATACGCGTTTGAATCCGCCGCTGCCCTTGATGCGGCACTGACTCGCGCTGCCTTCGCTTTCGGCAAGTGGAAGCGCAAGCCGCTGCAGGACCGTTCGCGTCTTTTGACCGCACTCGCCGGCGCGCTGCGTGAAACCTCAGAAGCCATGGCAACCATGATCACCCGGGAAATGGGCAAGCCGATCGCCCAGGCCCGTGGCGAAATCGAGAAATGCGCCAAGCTCTGCGAGTGGTACGCCGAACACGGCCCGGCCATGCTCGACGCCGAAGCCACCCAGGTTGAAGGCGGCAAGGCGCGTATCGAGTATCGTCCGTTGGGGCCGATTCTGGCGGTGATGCCGTGGAACTTCCCGATCTGGCAAGTGCTGCGCGGCGCAGTGCCGACGCTGATCGCTGGCAACACTTACGTGCTCAAGCATGCGCCTAACGTGATGGGCAGCGCTTACCTGCTGCGCGATGCGTTCGTCCGCGCCGGTTTTCCCGATGGCGTGTTTGAGGTGATCAACGTCACCCCGGAAGGCGTTTCCAGCGCCATCGCCGATTCGCGCATCGCCGCCGTGACCCTGACCGGCAGCGTCCGCGCCGGCATGGCCATCGGTGCTCAGGCCGGTGCGGCATTGAAGAAGTGTGTGCTGGAACTCGGCGGTTCCGATCCGTTCATCGTGCTCAACGATGCTGATCTGGATGAGGCGGTGCACGCGGCGGTGGTCGGTCGCTATCAGAATTCCGGCCAGGTCTGCGCGGCTGCCAAACGTCTGATCATCGAACAAGGTGTGGTCGAGGAATTCACCCGCAAGTTCGTTGAAGCGACACGCCAGTTGAAGATGGGCGACCCGCTCAACGCTGACACTTACGTCGGGCCGATGGCGCGCTTCGATCTGCGTGATGAACTTGATCAGCAAGTGCGTGACACGCTGGAGGAAGGCGCGACGCTGCTGCTCGGCGGCAGCAAGGTTGAGGGTTCGGGCAACTACTATGAGCCGACGGTACTGGCCGATGTCACCGACCGCATGACGTCGTTCAAGCAAGAGCTGTTCGGCCCGGTCGCTTCGATCATCACCGCCCGCGATTGCGCACACGCCGTAGCCTTGGCCAACGACAGCGATTTCGGCCTGACCGCGACTATCTACACCGCGAACGTGGCGCTGGCTGAGCAACTGACCAGTGAACTGGAAACCGGTGGCGTGTTCATCAACGGCTACTCGGCGAGCGATCCTCGTGTAACCTTCGGCGGCGTGAAGAAGAGCGGCTTCGGTCGTGAGCTGTCGCACTTTGGCGTACGGGAATTCTGCAACGCGCAGACTGTGTGGCTGGATCGTAAATAAGCCGGGTGCCTAAAAACCCCTGGGAGCGAGGCTGCTCGCGAAAGCGTCCTGTCAGTCACCGATGCATCGACTGACACACCTCTTCGCGAGCAGGCTCGCTCCCACAGGGGCACGGCTGCGCAAATGGTTTGGGGCACGACTCCCACAAGCTCTGCTTCGATTTACAGATACTTCAGCCAGTTGATGTCTCGCCGCCGCGCTTTCAATGCAGAAAACCAGCGCACCGCCGGGAACAGCACCACGGCAAGAACCACCGCTGCCAACCACACCGCCGTCACCGTCGAAAAGCCGAAATAGTTGCCCTGATTCAGCCCCAACAGCGCTACACCGATCAGGTACAACACCTTCAACACATACAAGTGCAGCAGATAGAAAAACATCGGTGCCGAGCCGAACACCGTCAGCCAGCCAATCCAGCGGCGACTCTGCACGCGCTCAAAGGCGAGCAACAGCAACAGACCCGTACTCACAGTCAGCGCGAGAAACAGCAGCGACGGCGGGTATTTGGTGATGTTGAAAAAACTCATCAGCGTCTGTACCAGCGAATCGCTGATCGCCCACGGTTTTTCGCCGTAGCCGTTAATCAAGCGCAGCACCACAAATCCCAGCAAACCAGCGACCCCGGCAATCAGCAAACGACGCTGACGCACCGCCGCGTCCATGCCCCGAGCAAACCACGGCCCCAGCGCATAGCCCAGACCGATTACACCAATCCACGGCAGCAGCGGGTACGAGGTGCGCAGGCGCAGGGTTTCGCTGATCTCGATCCAGCCTCGATCATGCAGAATCGCCCAAGGCACATGCATCGCCGACTCAACCGGGAAATGCACCGCGTCGAGCAGGTTGTGCCCGGCGATGATCGCCACGCTCAGCGTCAGCAGCAGCGCACGTGGCAACCAGACCAGTAATGCCAGAGCGATCATGCTCAGGCCGATCGCCCAGATCACTTGCAGGTAAATCACGCTCGGCGGCAACTGGAAGGTCCAGGCGAAGTTGACCAAAGTGAATTCCAGCGCCACCAGGAACAATCCGCGCTTGAACAGAAACGCGCTGACATCGGCTTTGCCGGCGTATTTTTCGCCGTACAGCCATGCCGACAGGCCGGTCAGCAAGACAAATACCGGCGCACATAAATGCGCCAATGTGCGGCTGAAAAACAGCGCCGGCTCGGTGCTGGCGATGTCCATCGGATCGGAGACCTGTCGGTGCAACAGGAAGGTTTCACGTACGTGATCGAGCAGCATGAACAGGATCACCAGGCCTCTGAGCGCATCAATGGATAGCAGCCGGCCAGTCGTCAATGGGGCAGAACGGGGAAGCACAGGAGTCATGGGGCTTTCGCAATCGAGAGGAATAACACCGGACAGCCACAACGCCGCCCTCGAATTTTGCGTTACCTTATAACATCAAAAAAACAAAACCCAAACATCCACCATCGAGGTTGCCCCTCAGCGCCAGCCTTCTATAGTGAACAGGTCTGCCCTGTCCTTGAGCGCTGTCCATGGTCAACACCGAACACCTGATCATCTGCGAGCACTGTGATTGCGTGTACGAGAAAGTCGTGCTCGCCAAACACCAGAAAACCCTGTGCGTGCGCTGCGGTGGCGTGCTGCAGCGCTTCAATGGCCTGACCATCGAGCAGCGTCTGGCCCTGACGTTCACGGCCGCGATGCTGTGGCTGTTCGCCAATTTCTATCCGGTGATGAGCATCAGCCTCAAAGGCATGAAAAACAGCGCAACCCTATGGGATTCGGTGCTCGCGCTGAGCCAGGGGCCGATCACCTTTATCGCCATGGTCGCGGCGATCGCAATCATCATCGCCCCGGCATTTCAGTTGGTGTTGCTGGTCTGGGTGTTGAGTTTTGCCCTCGGCCTGCGTCGCGCACCGGGGTTCAATCTGTGCATGCGCTGGCTGGAAACCCTGCGCCCGTGGAGCATGCTCGAGGTGTGTCTGCTGGGGGCGATGGTCGCGGTGTTCAAACTCGCCGGCTTGCTCGATGTGCTGCCGGGGATCGGCCTGTTCGCCCTGGCGGTGCTGAGCCTGATGATGATCCGCATTGCCGGCCGTGACATCCGTGAACTCTGGGACATTTTATGAAGCGTCCACCGACCGCCAGCGAACTCAACCTGTGCCTGTGCCACAGCTGTGGTTTGGCCTGTGACATGACCGACGAGCCCCACGAATGCCCGCGCTGTGATGCGCCGTTGCATCGGCGCAAGACCAATTCGCTGACGCGCACCTGGGCGTACATGCTCGCCGCGCTGGCGTTTTATGTTCCCGCCAATCTGCTGCCGGTGATGAATACGGTGATGCTCGGCAACGGCGCCGACAGCACGATCATGAGTGGCGTGCTGGAGTTCTGGGAGGCCGGAGCGTGGGACATCGCCCTGATCATTTTCATCGCCAGCATCGCGGTGCCGGGGGTCAAGTTCGTCGCCCTGACTTTGCTGCTGGTCACCGTGCAGCGCAACAGCGATTGGGCGCGCAGGGAGCGTTCGAAGCTGTACCGCTTCGTCGAACTGATCGGCTACTGGTCGATGCTCGATGTGCTGGTGGTCGCGCTGGTCGCGGCGCTGGTGAAGTTCCAGGCGCTGGGCGATATCGAGCCACGACCGGGCATCCTGTTCTTCGGCCTGGTCGTGGTGTTCACCATGCTCGCGGCGATGAGTTTCGACCCACGCCTGATCTGGGACAGGGACACCAGCGACACGGTCAGCGACGCAGCGTCTGGAGCAGCACCTGCAACGGATGGCGCAGCGCCTGATCCGACTGGCGCTTGACCTGGCTGCGGCAGGAGTAGCCGGTCGCCAACGCCTCGCCCTGCTCCGCCGGAGCCTGCACCTGACGCGCCCACGATTGCTCGTAAATGATTGCCGAGGTCTGGCGATTGCGTGCTTCGTGGCCGTAGGTGCCGGACATGCCGCAGCAACCGGTAGCCTGCGTGGCCAGCTTCAGACCGGCACGTTCGAAGACCTCTTCCCACTGGCGGGTCGCGGCCGGCGCGTTGGTTTTCTCCGTGCAATGGGCGAGCAGACGGAATGCTTTGGGCTGAGCCTCAGGCGTCCGCTCCGGCATGACCTTGAGTAACCACTCCTGCACCAGGGCCACTTCAGGACATTCATTCAGGCCCGGTACTTTCAGGTATTCCTGGCGATAGACCAGAGTCATCGCCGGATCCAGCCCCAGCAACGGCACGCCGGTCTGCGCCAGCGCCTGCAATTGCCCAGCGTTGCGCAACGCCGCGCGATTGAACGCCGAGAGAAAGCCCTGCACATGCAGCGGTTTGCCGTTGGCGCTGAACGGCGCGAGATAGACCTGATAACCCAGACGCGAAATCAGCTCGACCAGATCAGCCAGCAGCGGCGCTTCGAAGTAGCGGGTGAAGGCGTCCTGCACGATGACCACGCTGCGTTCGCGTTGCTCTGAGGTCAGTGACGACAGCGTTGCAACCGTTGCTGGCTGCACCTGCCAACGGCGCATCGCCGCTTGGAAATCGAAACGGCTGAGCAACGGCACATCGACCATGCCACCGATCCGCGACAGCGCACTGCGCACCCAGCCCGCGCCCATCAAACCGTTGTACAGCGCCGGAATCCGCGCCATGTAGGGAATGGTGTATTCCAGCGAGGCAATCAGATAGTCCCGCGCCGGACGCAGATAACGACTGTGATACAGCTCGAGAAAACGCGAGCGGAATTCCGGCACGTTGACCTTCACCGGGCACTGCCCCGCGCAGGATTTGCAGGCCAGACAACCGGCCATGGCGTCGTACACCTCATGGGAAAAATCCGCCGATGGATCGCGACCGTTGCGCCAGCGCCGCCACAGCGTGCTGAAAAACGCCGGTTTACGGATTGCGTCCGAGAGCACATCGACGCCCGCCTCGCCCTGCAACCGCAGCCATTCCCGAATCAGCGAAGCGCGGCCCTTGGGCGATTGCGCGCGTTCGCGGGTGGCTTTCCACGACGGGCACATGGCGTCATCAGGATCGAAGTTGTAGCAGGCGCCGTTGCCATTGCAGTGCATGGCGGCGCCGTAGCTTTGCCAGACTTTTTCGTCGATCTGCCGATCCAGCTCGCCGCGCAGGGTCACTTCGTCGATCTTCAGCAGTGCTGCGCCGCTGTTGGCCGGCGTAGCGATTTTGCCCGGGTTGAACTGGTTGAATGGGTCGAACGCGGCTTTCAAGGCTTGCAGCGCCGGGTACAACTCGCCGAAGAATGCCGGCGCGTACTCCGAACGCAGGCCCTTGCCATGCTCGCCCCAGAGCAGACCGCCGTAGCGCTGGGTCAGCGCCGCTACGCCATCGGACACCGGGCGTACCAGGGCCGCTTGCTGCGGGTCTTTCATGTCGAGGATCGGCCGCACGTGCAGTACGCCGGCGTCGACATGGCCGAACATGCCGTACTGCAAACCGTGGCTGTCGAGCAGGTCGCGCAGTTCGGCGATGTATTCGGCCAAATGCTGCGGCGGCACGGCGGTGTCTTCAACGAAAGGCTGCGGGCGGGCTTCACCGGCGACGTTGCCGAGCAGGCCCACCGCCCGTTTGCGCATGCCATAGACCTTGTTCACCGCTGCCTGACCGATCGCCAGCGTATGCCCCAGGCGCTCCACCGTGCGGTCGTTTTGCAGATGTTCGAGGAACGCTTCGACGCGGCGCTGCAGGTCTTCGGGATCGTCACCGCAGAACTCGACCAGATTGATGCCCAGAGTCGGTCGCTCAGGGTTTTCGGGAAAATATTCGGCAACGCCGTGCCAGACGATGTCCTGCATCGCCAGCAGCAACACCTTGGAATCGACGGTTTCGATCGACAACGGCTTGAGCGCCATCAACGCCCGCGCATCGCGCAAGGCATCCATGAACCCGGCGTAGCGGATGTTGACCAGCATGGTGTGCTTGGGAATCGGCAGCACGTTCAACCGCGCTTCGACGACGAAGCCCAGCGAGCCCTCAGCGCCACACAGCACGCTGTTGAGGTTGAAGCGCTGATCGGCCTCGCGCAGATGCGCCAGGTCATAACCGGTCAGGCAGCGGTTGAGATCCGGAAAGCGTGCCTTGATCAGCTCGCCCTGTTCATCAATGATCTGCCGCGCACAACGATAGACTTCGCCGACGCGATCATCGCGGGCGCACTGCGCTGCAAGCTCATCCTCGGCCAGCGGCAGGCCGTGCAGACGCTCGCCGCCGCGCAGGATCATCTCCAGTTCCAGCACATGGTCGCGGGTTTTGCCGTAGGTGCAACTGCCCTGGCCGCTGGCGTCGGTGTTGATCATGCCGCCGACCGTGGCGCGGTTCGAGGTCGACAGTTCCGGAGCAAAAAACAGCCCGGCGGATTTCAGCGCGGCGTTGAGCTGGTCCTTGACCACCCCGGCCTGCACCCGCACCCAGCGTTGTTCAACATTGATTTCCAGAATGCGATTCATGTGCCGCGACAGGTCGACGACGATGCCGTCCGTCAGCGATTGACCGTTGGTGCCGGTGCCACCGCCACGCGGGGAGATCACCACTTTCTCGTACGCCGGTTCGGCAATCAGCCGCGCCACACGTGCAACGTCTTCGGCGTCCAGCGGAAACACCGCCGCTTGCGGCAAGCGCTGATAGATCGAGTTGTCGGTCGCGAGCACCACGCGGCTGGCGTAATCAGCGCTGATTTCACCGCGAAAGCCGCTGTCCTTCAGGGCGACGAGGAATTGTTGGTAATCGCCGGTCAGGGCTTTGGCAGGCGACAGCTGGGCAATCATCGGTCGGGTCATCTCGGTCAAATCGGGCTGTGTGGCGGTGAACAGTTGTGCGCAATGAATGATTGCTTCAGGATCCGCCATCTGATTGCGCCCATGTTCATTGCTTGCCAGCCATGGAACAAGCGTAATTTCGACCCGCTATCGATGAGTTTTACGAATGAATCCGCGCACCCTCACACCGTCCATGTCGCTGCTGCTGGCTTTCGAGGCCGCCGCTCGCCACGAAAGCTACACCCGCGCCGCCCATGAGCTGTCACTGACACAGAGCGCGGTCAGTCGCCAGGTACAGATTCTCGAGAAGATGCTGGGCATGCGCTTGTTCAGCCGCGAAGGCCGGCAGGTGGTGCTGACGGATGTCGGGCGCATGTATCAGCGCGAGCTCAGCGAAGCCCTCGGACAGATTCGCAGCGCAACCTTGCAGGCGATGGCGTTTGGTTCGGGCATCCATAGCCTGCGCCTGGCGACGCTGCCAACCTTCGGTTCGAAATGGCTGCTGCCACGGTTGAAGGATTTCTACACGGCGCACCCGGGCATGACCGTGCACCTGCATTCGCGGATCGAAACCATCGATTTCGACACCAGCGAAATCGACGCCGCCATCTGCGTCGGCGGCGGTGAGTGGTCAGGCCTGACCGCCCTGCCCCTGCACACCGAAGAATTGGTGGCGATTGCCAGCGCGCAGCTGTCGGCGAATGAACGCGACGAGGCCGAGCGGCACATGGCCGGGCAGTTGCTGCTCAACGTCAGCAGCAATGCCCAGGCATGGGCGGAATGGTTCAGCCATCACCAGCTGCCGCATCGCAGCATGCGGATCGGGCCGAGCTTCGAAATGACCTCGCACTTGATTCAGGCAGTACGCGCCAATATCGGCGTCGGCCTGGTGCCGCGTATTCTGGTCGAGGAGGAATTGCTCAAGGGCGATTTGCTGCAACTGGGCGAGCCGATTACCAGCCGACGCAGCTATTACCTGGTGTATCCGCCGCGCAATGAGAATTTGCCTTCGTTGAAGGCGTTCAGGGATTGGCTGATTGATACCCTCTGAAGGATCGCGTCGCGGCCATTCGCGAGCAGGCTCGCTCCCACAGGGAAATGTATGCCAAGTGTGGGAGCGAGCCTGCTCGCGAAGAGGCCAGTCGCAACGACCTTAAAACCTCGGCTTGACCGCCCGCCAATCCGCCTTGTACCGCTGCATCTGCCGCACATCATCCCTCTGGCGAATCCCGCACGTCAGGTACTGGTCATGCAGCTTGGCCAGTTGCTCGTGATCCAGTTCCAAACCCAACCCCGGCGCACGGGTGATCTTCACGCAGCCATCGACAATCGGCAGCTTGCCGCCCTTGATCACTTCCTCGTCCGGCTCCTGCCACGGGTAGTGGGTGTCGCAGGCGTAATCCAGATTCGGCACTGCCGCCGCAACGTGCGCCATGGCCATCAGGCTGATGCCCAGGTGCGAGTTGGAATGCATCGACACGCCGAGGCCGAACACGTCGCACATTTTCGCCAGCGTCTGCGTATCCCGCAGGCCACCCCAGTAATGGTGGTCGGCGAGGACGATCTGCACGCTGTTCAACGCAACGCTGCGGCGGAACTCGTCGAAATCAGTGACGACCATATTGGTCGCCAAGGGCAGACCGGTGCGTTTGTGCAGTTCAGCCATGCCATCAAGGCCCGGCGTTGGGTCTTCGTAATACTGCAGGTCATCGCCGAGCAGTTCGGCCATGCGAATCGCCGTCTCCAGCGACCAGTTGCCGTTCGGGTCGATGCGCAGCGGCAATCCCGGAAAGGCTTTTTTCAGTGCCTTGATGCAAGCCACTTCATGCTCCGGCGGCAAGGTGCCGGCCTTGAGCTTGATGCTCTTGAATCCGTACGCTTCGATCATTCGTCCTGCCTGCGCGACGATCTGCTGCTCGCTCAGCGCCTCGCCCCAGTTGTCCGGCTTGTAGGGCGAGTCGATATGCTCGGCGTACTTGAAAAACAGGTAAGCGCTGAACGGCACTTCATCGCGGATCGCCCCGCCGAGCAGGTCCACCAGCGGCACGTTCAGGTAGTGCGCCTGCAAATCAAGAAACGCTACTTCGAATGCCGAGTAGGCATTGCTCACCGCTTTGCTGGCGTGGGAACCGGGGGCCAGTTCGGCGCCAGCGACGCTGGCGGGTTTATTCGCCGCCACGGTGGCCTGCACGATCGCGCGCAACTGATTGAGGTTGAACGGATCAAGACCGATCAATTGGCTCTGCAATTGTTGCTGGATCGCCAGCGCCGGGGCATCGCCGTAGCTTTCGCCGAGGCCGATGTAGCCGTTGTCACTTTCAATCTCGATGATCGAGCGCAGGGCAAAAGGTTCGTGGATGCCACTGGCGTTGAGCAGTGGCGGATCGCGGAAGGCAATCGGGGTGACGCTGACACGGGTGATTTTCAAGATAACGCTCCTGACAGATCAACAATCGATTCAGTGGCTCGCAGCCGGACGAGCCGGCACCACAGCGGCGGCTTCGTCACTTGGCTTTGCCGGGGTTTTACATTTGGAGCCAGGCGCCGTGCGGGCGAAGAAGATCACCACGGCGGCGATCAGCGATGTCGCCGCCAGGCCATACAGGCCGCCCTCGATGGAGCCGGTGGTTTGTTCGAGAATGCCGAACGCGGTCGGCGCGACGAAGCCGCCCAGGTTGCCGATGGAATTGATCAGCGCGATCACCGCCGCAGCGATGCGCGCGTCCAGATAGCTTTGCGGAATCGGCCAGAACAGCGCCGATGCCGCTTTGAAGCCGATGGCGGCAAAGCAGATGGCGACGAAGGCAAACACCGGGCCGCCGATGGTTGACATGAACATACCGATGGCGGCGATCACCAGGGTCAGCGCGACCCAGGCTTGCTGGAATTTCCATTTGCCGGCCATCGCTGCGAAGCCATACATGGCGACAATCGAGATGATCCACGGAATCGAATTGAGCAGTCCGACCTGGAAATCTCCCAGGTTACCCATCTTCTTGATCATGCTCGGCAACCAGAACGTCGCGCCATAAATGGTCAGGGCAATGGAGAAATAGATGAAGCAGAACAGCGCGATCTGCCGGTCAGCCAACAGCTTGAACATCGACGGCTTGGCGACTTGTACCGCTTCGCGAGCGCGCTGCTCCTCGGCAATCGCCGCGACCAGTGCGTCCCGCTCTTCCTCGCTCAGCCACTTGGCTTGACGCGGGTGCGATTGCAGCCAGAACCAGACGAAAGCACACAGCACCACCGACGCTGCGCCTTCGATCAGAAACATCCACTGCCAGCCGTGCATGCCCAATCCGCTGATATGCAACAGCGCACCGGACACCGGGCCGGAAATGACCGAGGCAATCGCCGAGCCGCTGAGAAACACCGCCATGGTTTTGCCGCGCTCGGACGCTGGCAGCCACTGGGTGAAGTAGTAAATGATCCCCGGGAAGAACCCGGCCTCAGCCGCGCCAAGAATAAAGCGCAGTACGTAGAAGCTGGTTTCGCCCTGAACAAAGGCCATGGCCATGGCCGCAGCGCCCCAGGTGAACATGATCCGCGTCAGCCAGACCCGCGCGCCGTAGCGCTGCAACAGCATGTTCGACGGCACTTCGAACAGCGCATAACCGATGAAAAACAGTCCGGCGCCAAGTCCATAAGCCGCTGCGCCAATACCCAGATCGGTCTCCAGATGACTGCGCACGAAACCGATATTGACCCGATCGATGTAATTAACGATGAACATCACCACGAACAGCGGCAGCACGTGGCGTTTGACCTTGGCGGCGGCGCGGGCGAGCACCGAGATGTCCGGCGGACTCTGAAGGATTTTCAAGGGGCGACTCCCGATCTTGTTTTTTTAGGGATGACTTGAAGCAATGAGCCGATCATGGACGTCGCGCATTGATCCCGTCTAATCTAAACAGGCATTCGATTAATACCCGGATTAGATCAATGTTCGAGCTCACCCAACTGCGCTGTTTCACCACGGTCGCCACCGAACTCAACTTTCGCCGCGCCGCCGAGCGCCTGAACATCACCCAGCCGCCGCTGAGTCGGCAGATTCAGCTGCTGGAGCATCACCTTGGCGTCGAATTGTTTACCCGCAGCACCCGAAGCGTTGCGCTGACGGCGGCGGGCCGGGCGTTTTTCGTTGAAGCGCAGAATCTGCTGGAGCGCGCCCAGCAAGCAGCGATCACCGCACGCCGGTTTGCCGAGGGCGACATTGGCTCGGTGAACATCGCGTTCGTCGGCAGCGCGGTATATGAATTTCTGCCCAAGGTGATCGCCGAAGCGCGACTTAAACAGCCTCAGGTAAAAATCGATCTGGCAGAGATGAATACCTATCAGCAGCACGAGGCATTGCGCGCTCGTCGTATCGACCTGGGCATCGCCCGGGCGCCATTGCAGGAACCGGGCTATGCCACCGAATGCCTGGTGCGCGAACCGTTTGTGCTGGCGGTGCCGAGCGGGCATCGGTTGGCCAATGCAGCTGAGGTGTCAGTGGCTGATCTGGATAAACAACCGTTCCTGATGTACTCCCATGAAGCCTATCCGCCGTTCAACGAACTGTTGACCGGCACTCTGCGTTCAGCGCGGGTGGCGCCGGATTACGTGCAGTGGCTGGGCTCGTCGCTGACGATTCTGGCGCTGGTCAACGCTGGCATGGGTCTGGCGCTGGTACCGCGTTGCGCGACCAGCGTGGTGTTCAGGAATGTGGTGTTTCGCGAGATCGATCTGGGCGAAGGGGTGCAAAGCGAATTGCATCTGATCTGGCGGGAGAACAATGACAACCCGGCGTTCGCGATGTTGCTGGAGGCGATTCGCCGGGCGGTGGTGCAGGGTTGGGGCTGAAGAAGTTTATCGTCTAGACCGTGGTTTCAGAGGCGGCGGCGCACTGGGGCCTTTGATCAAGGGCACGTCCAGCATTTTTCCGTCCGGCCCGACAAAGAGTCGCTCTAAATGCTTTGGCATGGGTTGTGGTGCTCTGGCAGTTGGCATGTTGATCCCTCTGATACTGGGCTGAACTCGACCCATTTGACTTTCGCGGAATCTATCAACAAAAACTCCGCGCCAATAGATGCTGGTTGGCCATCATCCGTGAGCCAACGCGGATATTTCATCACGAACTGACCATTGGATGATTCCCGTGGCCACTCGACCGGCCAGCCAAATACGCGCCTTTCATCGTTTAAATGCAGGGTTATAAAGCGCTCATGTTGGGCGAAAGCGCAGAACCATTCACTGGGGAAAGAAGATTGTTTCGTTACATTTCGCCTGCGCAACCAGCGGTGCAACTTGTCACTTGTCGCCAGATAACAGGCAAACAATCCCAGCATCAGCGAAAACATAAATGCCCAAAGCGTCTGCGCCCGGCCGTCCCAGTGTCCTAGAGAAAAACCCTTCGAGCCAATCCACAAACAGAGGTTGCCCACCGCCAACACCGCGCCCTGAATCACAAATGTGAATATCAGCGCCTGCACGATCTGGCCGAACGTATCCGGTCGCTTGAATGCCGTAAGTGAATAGAAGATCCAGGTCGATAGAAAACCTGGGATTAGATACTGCAACAGCGGAATGATGTCCTTGACCAGATCATCCATGATCCGAGACTCCTTTCAGTCATGCCGATCCCGTCACGGGTCGACATTCAAAGCCTAGTCAAGGATCCTGCTGCGCCTCGCGGGCAACTGTCACAGCTCATTGCGAGCGTTTGGCTGGAGTCTCCATCCAATGAAAAAAGGCAGACACCGAACTTCGGTGTCTGCCTTTTTTAAGATCCGGGCGCCCGGTTACAGGCAGTCACGCACCGATTGGCGCAGCGATCCGGACTTGGCCCACGGCGGCCCCTGGTAGAGAGACACTTTGCTGCCGTCCTTGTATTTGACGATATCGAGAATCTCATCCGCCGTGATAATGCTCGGCGCGGTAATCCGGTAGCCGTTGGAAATCGACGTCTGCGAAGTCTTGGCCACGTCCTTCTGCCACAACGGTAACAAACACGCGGCATATTCCTTGGGAGGCTTGTCACTGGTCTTGCTGAGGTTGGGCTCGCCTGGCACCAGCGATGCTGGTAACGAGCAACCCGTCAACAGGGCCAGTGCCAAAGTGCCGATCCATACGCGCATGCTGTTTACCTGTTCCGAAAAAACGTGAATGTACCGTTTAACTGCGTGCACATCCATCGTGGCACCCCGTCGTTACCTGGGTTTGGACAATTTTTTACATCGGTTCAGCCGGGCGTCAGATGGCCTGGCCCCATGTGGAAAAATGCGACTACTCTTTTCTACCGAGAATGTTCTGGAGGTGATCATGCGGCTCAATGAATACGAACACGAACTTCAACGGGATTTGCAAAGCGTGGCCTCTGACCTGAGGTGGTCGGCGGTCGATCTCAAGCGCATTGCCGAACAATTGCGCAAATCCGGCAATGAGGCAGACGCCCAGACTGTATTGCGGTCTTGCGAAATCCTGCAAAACGACGAAGAGAGATTGCAGATCTATGCCAAGGAGGTAAAAGCCCGGACCATCAGCCGAATCAAGGTGCACTGAGTTCTGATCCAAACAGAAGCCCCGGTCGAAACCGGGGCTCTTTCGTTATAACGCGTCAACTCACGTTCTGGCTTTGCACCCGCTTGGCGCGTTGCTTGTAACCAGGAAGCGCCGCCGCATAGGCCATCGCTTCCTCCCTGCTGGTGAATGACGCCAACCGGTCGCCCTGAGTGCAAACCCGCCATGGGCCGTTGTTCACGCTGAGCACGTCATAACCGTTCATGTGCAGCTTGTTCAGCATTGGAATGCTCATGAGCACCTCCATTTCGTCAACGGTGTTTTCGATGTACGGACTTACCTTACACCCGCTCCCCGCTGCGGTGTAAACCGGATTCGCCCTGGCACATGTCAATTCACTGGCACTTTTTGCTACGCAAATGGCTCCGAATCAAGAGGGAACCTTTAAATCCGCTTGCGGCTCGAATATTGCAGATTGATTACAGTTTTATGACACGCATCAACAGGGCAATCATGAAAGTACGCGCCACCGTCATTTGCGAACAGGATCGCCATATCCTCCTGGTACGCAAACCCCGCCATCATTGGTCATTGCCCGGCGGCAAGGTCGAACCCGGGGAAACCCGTGCGGCGGCAGCCGTGCGCGAGTTGCAGGAGGAAACCGGGCTCAATGCTGAGGACGTCCTGTACCTGATGGATTTCCAGGCGGGCAGTACGCGGCATCATGTGTACGAGGCTTCGGTGGTCAACCTCGACGATGTGCGCCCGCAGAACGAAATCGTCGATTGCATCTGGTACCCGCTCGATGCCGTGCACAATCTTGAAACCAATGAAGCGACAAGGCGCATCGTGCAGGCCTTTCAACGGCGTTTATGACAATCAGCCGGCGAACGCCCTGCGACCGGCGCTGATTTCCGTTCGCAACTCACCGATGAAATTGGAAATATCGCGAATCGTCACCAGATGCTCGGGAGAAACGCCGTCAAGCAACAACTCGACACGCCCACTGCCCGGCTCATACACCTTGATCCGCAACAGACCTTGTCCGGTTGGTGTGCAATCACACTTGAACGTGGGGAAGCCTGACTCGACGATCCGGCAAATATCGGCAATGGCAAGCATGGACGGGCGCCTCGCAGGCGGAGAATCGATCCATCGAGCATAGACCCACGGTGTGTTTACTGCCCGCTCGAGAATGCCAAGCCGATCACAACTCACTCATGCCATTCAATGCGCGTCGTGATCCCAGATCCAGTTCCACATTCCGGGCAGATTCACCGGCTCAGCGCTTTGCTGAACCGTACGCGCCAACGCAGCTTTTTCCAGTGCGGCCTGATTGTCGTAGAACGGCTTGTCCGCCAGTCTGACCCCGGTCGCCGCCGCGCTATCGAGCAGAATCTGCAGATATTCGCGAGTGTGGCGCGCGGTGTAGCGATTGAGGTCATGGAACGTCACCACGACCGGGATCACGCCATCCACGGTCGGCAATTGACCCACGGCGATGCGCTCGCGCACTTCCGATAACTGCCGCAGCATGTTCGCCCGACGCCGAGGGCTGGCGTTGAAGCCCCAGATCTTGCCGTCGTTGGCACTCATGTCCGTGAGCAAGACATGCAAGCCGTGTTTTTGATAGGCCGCAAATGTGCGCTTGTCGTAGTTCCAGAACGGCGGGCGCAACAGCTGGGGCTGCACCCCGGTGATAGCGGCGATGTCAGCGCTGCCATCGGTCAGCGATTGCTCCAGCTCTCGCGGGTCGAGCGAGCGATGGTTGGTGTGCCAGTGAGTCGCAGTGTGGAAAGCGAGAATATGCCCCTCGGCGTGTTCACGACGCATCAGGCTGCGACCGATCTCGCTGTTGCCTGCCCTGGGTGCTCGGGTCTGCACGAAAAACACGGCTTTGATGTCTGCCTGCAGCGGATTGCTTTTGAGGCTGTCGAGCACCGTCGCCGTGGGATTCCACCATCCTGAAGCGCTGGGGCCATCGTCGAAGGTCAGGAGAAAACGTACGGGGGCCTGGGCCATCAGGCGCGTTTCGGTTTGCGTGGTCATGTCGATCGGGGCGGCGATACAACCGGCCAGACCGAGCGCGATGAGCGCAACACAAAGAAGTTTGCATCCGGATGTCATGTCTTGCCCTGAGGCCGAGGCCGTCGTGTTGTCGAATGGCAAAACTCCCTCGCCTTTGTCCATCCCTGCGCGGCTATCCGCGAGCGCAGGTTGGATAAGGTACACAGGGTTTGGTTCCGGTGCTGGTTCCAGTGCGTCATCGGCCAGGCACATCGGCATGTCCGACTAGACTCAAATTTCCTCAAGGAGATTTCAGCCATGTGCGGAAGACTCACGCAGTACCGTGGGATTCACGATTTCGTCGCGGTGCTCAGCATCCCCGATGCGTTGATCAATCACGTTGGCGATGCGCCGCTCAATCGCTACAACGCAGCGCCCACCACTGCGCTGGCGGTTCTGCATCAGCACGAACAGGCCATTCATGCCGACAATCTGCGCTGGGGCTGGCGGCCGCATTGGGCCAGGGATCGTGCCCCGCCTATCAACGCTCGGGTAGAGAAAGTCGCCCACGGCGCGTTCTTCCGGGCGATCTGGCGGCAGCGGCTGATCGTGCCGGTCGACAATTGGTTTGAATGGGTTGATAGCGGGGAAAAATCCCGACAGCCCTGGTTGATTCGTCGGGCGGATCAGGCTCCGGTTTTCTGTGCCGGTATCGGCCAGTTTCCGGCACCGGGGGTTGCGCCGAGGGAGGACGACGGGTTCGTCATCATCACCGCTGACAGCCTGGGCGGCCTCCTCGATATTCACGATCGCCGCCCGGTGGTCTTCGATTCGACGCGGGCTCGGGAATGGCTTGATCCGGCTACGCCGCTGGAACGCGCCGAGCAGATGCTGCTGTTTGAAGGCGAGCCCAGTGAGGCCTTCGAATGGTACAAAGTCGGCAAAGCGGTCGGCAATACGCGTAATCAGGGTGCGCAATTGATAGAACGAGTCGACTAAATAATCCGGCCATTCTTGCGTTAATCAAGCAACGCCGCCACTGAGTCCCCTGCGTTACAAGAAGTGTTTCAACCGCGATACATCCCCCGTAAAACAGCCGTTTGAGCGAATCAACCGCCTGTCAGACATTTCGACAGTCATACATACATTTTCCCGCGCTGCGGATAGCATGCGCGCCGCCTTTCCGATTGGTATACCAGTTGACCAAAGAGTCAAAGAAATCAGGAATCCATCAACAACTTTCAAGCCTTGCAGAGAAATAAGTGAGCGACGATTTTGCAATCAAACAGGTCAGCGGCCTGAAGTGTGTCCATCTGTCCAAGACAGAACGCCTGGAACTCGACTGTTTTATCGGCCATTACATCAAGACCCGAAACCTGCACAGCGTGCCCGATATCGAACGCACCCTGCGCAGCACCCTCGAAGGTTACCCCGGTCATCCGCCGGTGATGGTCAATGAGCTCAATGCGTGGATCGATCGAACGTTGGGGTATCGCGCGACCTACCCGGACTTCACGCAGCTGGCAGACCTCTGAAACGCGAAGAGCCCCGCTGCTGCGGGGCTCTTCGTATGGGTTGTTCAAGGTTTCAGCGGACGCTCCTGATCGCGGTCCGACAGCTCGCGGCTGTCATCGTGCTTCCAGGTTTTTTCCTGCCTCTTTTGCCGCTCGATTTCTTCTTCCGTTGGCTCATCATCTTCCGCACGCGTTTGCTCAGTTGCCATGTGCACCTCACTTCAGAACAGTTGATGATCGTTAAAGGGTAGAACACTTTTGCGCGCCCAGATTCACCAACGCATTTTGTCCCGCGCGGCGTACCATAGCGCCATCTCCCCTTACGTCAGGAAGACGCCATGCTGTACCGAATCGCCGCCGACGGGCTGGTGCTGTTTCACTTGTGTTTCATCTTGTTCGTACTGTTCGGCGGGCTGCTGGTGCTGCGCTGGCCACGATTGATGTGGTTGCACTTGCCGGCGGCTGCCTGGGGCGTAGCGGTCGAGGTATTGCACCTGACTTGTCCGTTGACCTATTGGGAAAACCTCATGCGCCACGCGGCCGGGCAGACCGAATACGCCGGCGGCTTCATTGAGCATTACATCTGGCCGATCATCTACCCGGCCGGTCTGACGCCGCAGATTCAACTGGCCCTCGGCAGCGTGGTGCTGGCGGTCAACCTGTTGGTGTACGCACGACTGCTGCGCTCGTGGAAACTGCGCCGGGCCCGGCGCATTCCGTTTTAACGCGAGGCCGGTTTCAACGTTTCCAGCCACTGCGGATCGAAGCGTGGCTGGTCAGAATCAAGTCCCTGCGCCTGCATCCGCGCCTTGTGCTGTTCGACTTCATCACGCAGTTGTCCATGATCGCTGGAGTTGCCGTCCAGCTCATGCATTTGCAGCAATCCGAGGTGATAGAAACGCAACACCTTCATCGCCGTCGGATCGTTGTTCTGCACCGCCTCTGTCACCTGATGCATGACATTGGTGATGCTCATCAGATTGCGCTTGAGGCGCCAGCTGTACACCGCCGGGGCTATCCAGGTCTGATGCCAGAAACGTCCGCGCAACAGCGCCGCCGTCAGCAGAAACGCCACGAATACGCCGCCGACATTGAAACGCAGGTTATCCCCGTCGGGTTCACCGAACACTGCCACCGCTACCGACGAAAACAGCATGGCCAGCAGCAGAAACAGCACGGCGATGATGATCGTGCTGCGGCGGGTCTGCTGACGAAAGGTAGCGGGGTCCATCGGCTGAATCTCGAACATCGAAAATGACTTCCTTGAGTGGCAAAACGCGCAACGGAGAAAACTCGCCAGCGCATTATCGCATCGCACCGGGTTTTAGCTATGCTGGGGCTCCTTTTCATCTTTTCAAAGTCCAACGGGACATGGCGGTATAACGCAGATCGTGCCATCTTCATTAATGGATACACACTATTCGGATGCCATCCGCTGCGTTGTGGATGACATCGTTTTAAGGATCACTGCATGACCCAACGACACGTAATCAATGCCTCGGTCAGCCCGAAAGGCAGTCTGGAAACCCTTTCTCAACGTGAAGTCCAGCAACTGAGCGAAGCCGGATCCGGCAGCACCTATACCCTCTTCCGCCAGTGCGCCCTGGCCATCCTCAACACCGGCGCGCATGTCGACAATGCCAAGACCATCCTCGAAGCCTACAAGGACTTCGAAATCCGCATTCACCAACAGGATCGCGGTGTACGCCTGGAGCTGCTGAACGCTCCGGCCGACGCGTTCGTCGACGGCGAGATGATCGCCAGCACCCGCGAAATGCTCTTCAGCGCCCTGCGCGACATCGTCTACACCGAGAACGAACTCGACAGTCAGCGCATCGACCTGAGCAATTCCCAAGGCATCAGCGACTACGTATTCCACCTGCTGCGCAACGCGCGCACCCTGCGCCCGGGCGTCGAGCCGAAAATCGTGGTGTGCTGGGGCGGCCACTCGATCAATACCGAAGAATACAAATACACCAAGAAAGTCGGCCACGAACTGGGCCTGCGCAGCCTCGACATCTGCACCGGTTGCGGCCCTGGCGTGATGAAAGGCCCGATGAAAGGCGCGACCATTGCCCATGCCAAACAACGCATTCACGGCGGTCGCTACCTCGGCCTGACCGAGCCTGGCATCATCGCCGCCGAAGCGCCGAACCCGATCGTCAATGAGCTGGTGATCCTGCCGGACATCGAAAAGCGTCTGGAAGCCTTCGTCCGTGTCGGCCACGGCATCATCATTTTCCCGGGCGGCGCCGGTACGGCCGAAGAGTTCCTGTACCTGCTCGGCATCCTGATGCACCCGGACAACGCAGGCCTGCCCTTCCCGGTCATCCTCACCGGGCCGAAGCATGCCGCGCCGTATCTGGAACAGCTGGATGCGTTTGTCGTCGCGACCCTCGGCGAAGCGGCGAAGCAGCATTACGAGATCATCATCGATGATCCGGCCGAAGTGGCGCGGCAGATGACTCAAGGCCTGAAAGCGGTGAAGCAGTTCCGCCGCGAGCGTAACGACGCGTTCCATTTCAACTGGCTGTTGAAGATCGATGAAGGCTTCCAGCGCCCGTTCGATCCAACCCACGAAAACATGGCCAACCTGAAACTGCATCGCGACCAGCCACCGCATGAACTGGCGGCCAATCTGCGTCGGGCGTTTTCCGGGATCGTCGCCGGTAACGTCAAGGACAAAGGCATTCGCCTGATCGAAGAGCACGGGCCATATCAGATCCGCGGTGATGCGGCGATCATGCAGCCGCTTGATGCGCTGCTCAAAGCCTTCGTCGCCCAGCACCGGATGAAGTTGCCGGGCGGCGCGGCGTATGTGCCTTGCTACCAGGTCGTCGCATAGTCTCAAGCCGTCACAAAAACCCAATGTGGGAGCTGGCTTGCCAGCGATAGCGGTCTTTCATTCACAGAGACGTTGAATCAGATGACGCTTTCGCGAGCAAGCTCGCTCCCACAGTATTTGTGGTGTGGCGCAAATTGCATCCACAACCTCAATCCCCTTGTGGGAGCGAGCCTGCTCGCCAAGAGGCCCAAGAGAACACATCAATCTCTCAGGCTATCAACCAACCGCCCAGCCAACGCTTTAGCCTGCGCCGCCACATCCGTCACCGCCGTACTCTCCCACCACATCCCGCGCAACGGCGGGCCCATGGCGAACAACCGAGCACTTACCTGCCCATCGGCATCCACCACTGCACCGTCCACTGCTTCGATACCCAACGCCAAAGGCCCCGGCTGCACCAGTCCCCGCGCCAGCAATTGCTGCGGCAACGGTCGTGCGACTCGCCGCCAGTCGTATTCGATACCGCTGGAGTTGATCAGCGCCGCACCGCTCACTGTAGATGTTTCAGTCTCACCCCGCGGACGGATGCGAATGGTCACAGCATCGCCCGCGCCGGGCTCAATGCCCTTGAACGACGCTGCATGAATGCGCAAGCGCCCTTCCTTCTGCAGCCGCTCGATCAACTCGGCACTCAGCGGCGGCGAACGATGGTGATGACTCTCCCACCATGGCCGCACGTGCCGTACGAATTGTCGACGCTGCAGGTCAGTCGCCTGGCTCCACAACCGCGCGATGTGCGCGCGAACCGTATCCAGCGGCGCCTGCCAGTCGATGCCTTGGGCGAGTGCGTCGCGACAGTGCCGTCGCAATTCGCGCACCAACTGGCGGGGCGTACGGATGCTGTGATCTGCTGCCAGAAAGTCCACCCAGGCCGGCGGTTGACGGCGCACGTGCGGGAGCAGGCCATGCCGGGAGAACACCTCGATCGGCCCGCGATGCCCGGCCTGCTCGAGCGACACCACGGCATCAACCATCGTCAGCCCGGAGCCAATGATCAGCACGGTGGACTGCGGGTCGAGTTCGCGCATGGCAGCCACATCCCACGGATCGAGCGCTGCGGCGTTAAGGCCACTGGACTGCGTCTGCGGCGTGCGAGCGGCGGGAAACATGCCGGTGGCCAGCACTGCCAGCGATCCACGCAGAGTCTGGCCATCGCTCAAGGTGAGCTGCGCTGAAGCGGAATCGATTTGCAGGTCGACGGCTTCAGCACATATATGTTTAACGGTCGAACCTTGCAGGCCACCCACGGCCCTGGCTTCGGCCAGGCGCTGTTGCACATAGACCCCGAACAGGCCACGCGGCGGAAACAGCTCACTGACCGGCACGTCCTGCTCAGCCGATTCCGGCCAGCCGCCGCCGGCAATATGCGCGGTCAGCCACTGCGTCAGATCATCAGCATTATCCGGGTCGACGCTCATCCGCGCCGCGTTGCCGTTCAGCGTATGTCCCAACTCGACGGCGCTGTAAGCCTCGCCACGTCCCAGTTCCGCACGCGGCTCGATGATCGCAATTCTTCGTTGTCCAGGCAGGCGTAACAATTGCACCGCCAGCATGGTGCCACTGAGGCCGCCGCCGATGATCAGGATGTCCGCAGGCTGCTCCATTCAGATCACCACATTACGCACGAACCGCGCAGCCACATCGCCATCGTTGCGGTAGGCATGCGGTTGATTGCTGGCGAACATGAAAAACTCTCCTTTATTGATGTGCTGCGCCTGATCGCCGAGCATCAGTGTCAGGCATCCTTCAAATACGTAAATCTGCTCGCTCCAGCCATCGGCATCCGGTTGCGACGGGTAGACCTCGCCCGGTTGCAGGCACCACTCCCATTGCTCGACTTCGCGGCTCGCGGTGGCTTTGGACAGTAGCACGGCTCTGCTGCCGGGAATCGTGCCCGCCCAGGCAACTTCATTGATCCGGCTCGGATCGCGCGCATCGTGCGCTTGGATCAGATCACTGAAGGCAACGTCAAGCGCTTCGGCGACGCGATCAAGCGTGGTCAGGCTGACATTCTTCTCGCCTGCCTCGATCGCCACCAGCATCCGTCGGCTCACCCCGGATTTTTCCGCCAGTGCGGTCTGGCTCATATCCGCAGCATGGCGCAGGCGTCGAACGTTCTGGCTGACGTGTTGCAGAACGGAGGCTCGCTGAGTCAAATCTTTGTGCACTATATTGCTCACTCGGTGGGGCTGGGCAGTATACTGCGCAACGTTGGCGGCATTGTGCGGCCTCCCTTTTAATGTGCGCAAGGTCATGATGTCGCCAAACAATTCTGCGTCCCGAATCCGCTTCTCCCGCTTCAGCAAAGCCGAGTGCGTGCTGGTGCTGATTACCATGATCTGGGGCGGCACGTTTCTGATTGTGCAACATGCCATGACGGTCAGCGGCCCGATGTTTTTCGTCGGCCTGCGCTTCGCCGCAGCGGCGGCGATCGTGGCGATGTTTTCCTGGCGGCACTTGCGCGAGTTGACCTTGTTCGAAGTCAAGGCAGGGTCGTTCATCGGTGTAGCGATCATGCTTGGTTATGGCTTGCAGACGGTCGGGTTGCAAAGCATTCCGAGCAGTCAGTCGGCGTTCATTACCGCGCTGTACGTGCCGTTTGTGCCGCTGCTGCAATGGCTGGTGCTGGGACGGCGTCCGGGGTTGATGCCAAGTATCGGGATCATGCTGGCGTTTACCGGTTTGATGTTGTTGTCGGGTCCTTCAGGGGCGGCGCTGAATTTCAGTCCCGGAGAAATTGCGACATTGATCAGCGCCGTTGCGATTGCTGCTGAAATCATTTTGATCAGCACTTTCGCCGGGCAGGTGGATGTGCGGCGAGTGACGGTGGTGCAACTGGCGGTGACGGCGGTGCTGTCGTTCTTGCTGGTAGTCCCGACAGGTGAAGTGATTCCGGATTTTTCCTGGTTGTTGCTGGCGACGGCTTTGGGCCTGGGCGCAGCGAGTGCGGCGATTCAGGTAGCGATGAACTGGGCACAGAAGAGTGTTTCGCCGACTCGGGCGACGTTGATCTATGCGGGTGAACCGGTGTGGGCCGGGATTGTCGGACGGATTGCCGGGGAGCGCTTGCCGGCAATTGCGCTGGTGGGCGCAGGATTGATTGTTGCGGCGGTGATAGTCAGTGAGTTGAAGACCAAGGGTAAGGATGTGTCATCCGACGTGGATCAGGGCCAGGAAGCTGAGGTCAGTAGGGACTGAAAGTGTACGCCTGGCACAAAACCAGCCCCAGTACAAACTGCCAGGCCGGTGCGTTCACAATTCACAGTGAGGTACCGACCCGACTACTCCAAATCAATCCGTCACTTCATACTTGCTCGTTTCAGAGACAAACGGTGCGCCTCCTTGGGTCAACACGTAATACGCATCTGCCCAATCAGTTTCATCAAAGTGAAACGCCAGGACTCTGAATTCCAAGGGCTTGCCCAGATGCAACTCACCGAGGTGCAGACGAGACGTCCAGAGCCCTGTTTCTGTATCGGAATAGATGTCGAGAATGTCCCCGACTTTTGCCTGAGAAATAGGAGGAACCACGAACGTAGCGCCATTCTTGATTTTTGCCCGGGAAATAACAGTCCCGACTGCTTCAGAAAAGAGGGGCGGCTCCAATTGGTCTTTTTTTAGTGTACGTTTCCCTTCTGTTTGAATATGCATCTTCCAACTCTCCTTGTACCTGGTATGGCCAGCGCTCGTCCGGCTGGCAGTTCAATGCACCTCGGTGCAACTCAAGTACAACGGCATTACAAAAGGTCGTCTACTGTCAGAAATTACAGGTAAAGAGCTTTTCCCGATGAACGGTCGATAACCAAACGCCGCCTTTGAGTGAAATTTCATCCTTGCAATTGGATTCTGCGGTTGTCTGACCAAGCGGAAACAACGCCAAACACAAAATTCCAGACTACTTTGTAGGATTCTGAGACATCCTCGCGTTTGGTGATCAGGGAGCTGGCACGTATGATGCTTCACAAACTTCCGCAGATTAGAAGCCTATGTCCCTGATAGTTCTACTGCTTCTGCCGTTCATCGGCAGCTGTCTGGCAGCGGTGCTGCCGCACAATGCGCGCAATGCCGAATCGCTGCTGGCGGGTCTGGTCGCTTTGATCGGCACCGTTCAGGTCGCGATGCTGTACCCGCAAATCGCCCACGGCGGCGTGATCCGCGAAGAATTCATGTGGTTGCCCAGCCTCGGGCTGAACTTCATTCTGCGTATGGACGGCTTCGCCTGGCTGTTCTCGATGCTGGTGCTCGGCATCGGCACACTTGTCTCTTTATATGCCCGTTACTACATGTCGCCGGACGACCCGGTGCCGCGCTTTTTCGCATTTTTCCTGGCGTTCATGGGCGCCATGCTCGGGCTGGTGATCTCCGGCAACCTGATTCAGATCGTGTTCTTCTGGGAATTGACCAGCCTCTTCTCGTTCCTGCTGATCGGCTACTGGCACCACCGCGCCGATGCGCGGCGCGGTGCTTATATGGCGCTGATGGTCACCGGTGCTGGCGGGTTATGTCTGCTGGCCGGGGTCATGATTCTCGGCCATGTCGTCGGCAGCTATGACCTGGACAAGGTCCTGGCCGCCGGCGATCTGATTCGCGCACATGCCCTCTACCCCGTTCTTCTGCCACTCATCCTGATCGGCGCGCTGAGCAAAAGCGCGCAATTCCCGTTTCACTTCTGGCTGCCCCACGCGATGGCGGCACCGACGCCCGTCTCGGCCTATCTGCACTCGGCGACCATGGTCAAGGCCGGAGTTTTCCTTTTGGCACGTCTGTGGCCGTCGCTGTCCGGCAGTGAGGAATGGTTCTACATCGTCAGCGGAGCGGGCGCCTGTACGCTGTTGCTCGGCGCGTACTGCGCGATGTTCCAGAACGATCTCAAAGGCTTGCTGGCCTACTCGACCATCAGCCATCTCGGCCTGATCACTTTGCTCCTGGGCCTGAACAGTTCACTGGCCGCAGTGGCGGCGGTGTTTCACATTCTCAATCACGCGACGTTCAAAGCTTCGCTGTTCATGGCCGCCGGCATCATTGACCACGAAAGCGGTACCCGTGACATTCGCAAACTCAGCGGTCTGATCAAGCTGATTCCCTATACGGCAACACTGGCCATGGTCGCCAGCGCCTCAATGGCCGGCGTGCCGCTGCTCAACGGTTTCCTGTCGAAAGAAATGTTCTTCGCCGAAACCGTGTTCATCAACGCCACCGCGTGGGTCGAAACCAGTCTGCCGATCGTCGCGACCATCGCCGGCATGTTCAGCGTGGCCTACTCCCTGCGTTTCACCGTCGACGTGTTCTTCGGCCCCACCGCCACTGACCTGCCGCACACGCCGCACGAGCCGCCACGCTGGATGCGCGCACCCGTCGAGTTGCTGGTCTTCACTTGCCTGCTGGTGGGGATTTTCCCGGCGCAGATCGTCGGGCCACTGCTCGCCGCTGCAGCGCTGCCCGTAGTTGGCGGGGAGTTGCCGGAATACAGCCTGGCCATCTGGCACGGCTTGAACGCGCCGATGATCATGAGCCTGATCGCCATGTCCGGCGGCATCCTCCTCTATCTGCTGCTGCGCAAGCAGTTCAAGCTGGGCCGTTTCAAGTACCCGCCGCTGGTGGGCCGCTTCAACGGCAAGCGTTTGTTCGAGCGCAGTCTGGTCGTAATGATGCGCATCGCCCGGCGCGTCGAGCGGCGACTGGGCACCAAGCGCTTGCAGATGCAGCTGTTCCTGATGGTTTCGGCTGCGGTGCTCGCCGGTCTGATCCCGATGCTGCACAGCACGCTGACCTGGGGCGACCGGCCGAAAATCCCCGGATCCATTGTCTTCGTGACCCTGTGGCTGCTGGCGATCGCCTGTGCACTCGGCGCCGCCTGGCAGGCCAAATATCACCGTCTCGCCGCCCTGACGATGGTCAGCGTCTGTGGCTTGATGACCTGCGTAACCTTCGTCTGGTTCTCGGCGCCTGATCTGGCGCTGACGCAACTGGCAGTCGAAGTGGTGACCACGGTGTTGATCCTGCTTGGCCTGCGCTGGTTGCCGCGACGCATCGAAGAGGTCTCACCATTGCCGAGCAGCCTGCGCAAGGCGCGGATTCGGCGTCTGCGCGACTTGCTGCTGTCGATTGCGGTCGGTGCGGGGATGGCGCTGCTGTCCTACGCCATGCTCACCCGGCAAACGCCGAACCATATTTCCTCGTTCTACCTCAGCCGCGCCCTGCCCGAGGGCGGCGGCAGCAACGTGGTCAACGTGATGCTGGTGGACTTCCGTGGTTTCGACACGCTCGGCGAAATCACCGTATTGGTCGCCGTGGCGCTCACCGTGTTCGCCCTGCTGCGCCGCTTCCGTCCGCCGAAGGAAAGCCTGCAGTTGCCGGCCCAGCAACGTCTGCTCGCGCCCGACGTGGTCACCGATCTGGTCAACCCGCGTTCGGCCAGCGACACCGCGCTCGGTTTCATGATGGTGCCGGCGGTACTGGTGCGCCTGCTGCTGCCTGTCGCGCTGGTGGTGTCGTTCTATCTGTTCATGCGCGGGCACAATCAGCCGGGCGGCGGTTTTGTCGCCGGGCTGGTGATGTCGGTGGCCTTTATCCTGCAATACATGGTTGCCGGCACCCAGTGGGTCGAGGCGCAAATGAGCCTGCGGCCATTGCGCTGGATGGGCACCGGGCTGCTGTTCGCCACTGCCACCGGTCTCGGTGCGCTGCTCGCCGGTTATCCGTTCCTCACCACTCACACCTGGCACATCAGCGTGCCGTTGCTCGGTGATATCCATATCGCCAGTGCGCTGTTCTTCGACATCGGCGTGTACGCCGTGGTGGTGGGATCGACGTTGTTGATCCTCACCGCCCTCGCCCACCAATCGGTGCGTGGTCACAAGACTGCATCGCTGCCCAAGTCCGTCGCCAGCAAAGGAGCCGTCTGATGGAAGAAGTCATCGCAATCGCCATCGGCATTCTCGCCGCGTCCGGGGTCTGGCTGATCCTGCGCCCGCGAACCTTTCAGGTGGTCATGGGCCTGTGCCTGCTGTCATATGCAGTCAACCTCTTCATTTTCAGCATGGGCAGCCTGTTCATCGGCAAGGAACCGGTGATCAAGGACGGCGTGACCCAGGACTTGCTGCATTACACCGACCCGCTGCCCCAGGCGCTGGTACTGACGGCGATCGTCATCAGCTTCGCCATGACCGCGCTGTTTCTCGTCGTATTGCTCGCCTCGCGCGGCTTGACCGGCACCGACCACGTCGACGGCCGGGAGCCTAAAGAATGATGGCGATGACTCACCTGATCGCTGCACCGATCCTGCTGCCGCTGCTGACGGCTGCGATCATGCTGATGCTGGGCGAAAAGCACCGGCCGCTGAAGGCGAAAATCAATCTGTTCTCCAGCCTCCTCGGCCTGTTCATTTCAGTGATGCTGCTGCAATGGACGCAGACCACCGGCGTGCCCGGATCCATTGGCGTGTACCTGCCGGGCAACTGGCAGGCACCTTTCGGCATCGTTCTGGTGGTTGATCGCCTGTCGGCACTGATGCTGGTGCTGACCGGAATCATCGGCGTCAGCGCCCTGCTGTTTGCCATGGCCCGCTGGGACGGTGCCGGGTCGAGTTTCCACGCACTGTTCCAGATTCAATTGATGGGCCTGTATGGCGCGTTCCTGACGGCGGATCTGTTCAACCTGTTCGTGTTCTTCGAAGTGTTGCTCGCCGCATCCTACGGCTTGTTGCTGCACGGCTCGGGCCGGGCGCGGGTGTCGTCGGGGTTACATTACATTTCGATCAACCTGCTGGCATCGTCACTGTTTTTGATCGGCGCTGCGTTGATCTACGGGGTGACCGGCACGCTGAACATGGCCGATCTGGCGATGAAGATCCCGCTGGTGCCGGAAGCCGATCGTGGCCTGCTGCATGCTGGCGCGGGAATTCTTGCGGTAGCGTTTCTGGCCAAGGCTGGCATGTGGCCGCTGAATTTCTGGCTGGTGCCGGCCTATTCCTCGGCCAGCGCGCCGGTGGCGGCGATGTTTGCGATCATGACCAAGGTCGGCGTCTACACCCTCCTGCGCCTGTGGACCCTGCTGTTTTCTGGTCAGGCCGGCGCCTCGGCATTCTTCGGCGGCGACTGGCTGATTTACGGCGGCATGGCGACCATGGCTTGCGCAGGGCTGGCGATTATCGCCGCGCAACGCCTGGAGCGCATGGCCAGCCTGAGCATTCTGGTGTCGGCAGGGATCCTGCTCTCGGCGATCGGCTTTGCCCAGCCGAACCTGATCGGCGCTGCGCTGTTCTATCTGGTCAGCTCGACCCTGGCGCTGAGCGCATTATTCATGCTCGCCGAACTGATCGAGCGCTCGCGCTCGGCCAACGAGATTCCCCTCGAGGACGAAAGCGAACTGCTGCCGCGTCCGCAGGAATCCCTGCAACCGCCCAAGGGCATCAACCTCGACGACGAGCAGAAAGCCGTGGTCGGCCAAGTCATCCCCTGGACCATGGCGTTTCTCGGTTTGAGCTTTATTGCCTGCGCGCTGTTGATCATCGGCATGCCACCGCTGTCCGGGTTCATCGGCAAGCTCAGCCTGATCGGGGCATTGCTCAACCCGTTGGGACTTGGCACTGCGGCGCCGCTGTCTCCCGGCGCATGGGGATTGCTGGCCCTGTTGATCCTGACCGGTCTGGCCTCGCTGATGGCCTTCTCCCGCCTCGGCATTCAGCGCTTCTGGACGCCGGAAGAGCGCCCCTCGCCATTGCTGCGCAAACTCGAATGCGCGCCGATTTTCCTGCTGCTCGGGCTGAGCATTGCGCTTACGTTCAAGGCTGAACCGCTGCTGCGCTACACCCAGGCCACGGCCGATGCGCTGAACAATCCGCAGCAATATGTGTTCGCAGTTCTAGGCACTCGGGCGGTGCCGAGCCCGCAAGCCAGAGCCGACATGCTCGAGGTGCAGCCATGAATCGACTGTTCCCGGCTCCGTGGTTATCGCTGGCCCTGTGGATTCTGTGGCTGACCCTGAACCTGTCCGTCAGCCCGGGCAATCTGCTACTCGGTGCCGCGCTGGGTTTCGCCGCGCCGCTGATGATGCGCAAATTGCGGCCGAAACGTGCGCGCATCCGCAACCCCATGGCCATCCTGCGTCTGTTCTTCCTGGTCGGCCGCGACGTCATCATGTCCAACCTGATCGTCGCCTGGGGCGTAGTCAACGCCGGACGTCGTCCGCCCAACTCATGCTTTATCAAGGTGCCTCTGGACTTGCGCGATGCCCACGGTCTGGCGGCACTGGCGATGATCTGCACCGTGGTGCCCGGTACTGTATGGTCGGAACTGGCGCTGGACCGCAGCGTTCTGTTGCTGCACGTCTGGGATCTGCACGACGAAGCGCAGTTCATCGAGCACTTCAAAAGCACTTACGAGCGACCGTTGATGGAGATTTTCGAATGAGCCCATTGCTGTCGAATGCGATTCTGCTGACGCTGTTTCTGTACTGCGTGGCGATGGCGCTGACCCTGGTGCGCCTTTTCAAAGGCCCGTCAGCTCAGGATCGGGTACTGGCGCTGGATTACCTGTATATCGTCGCGATGCTGATGATGCTGACCCTGGGCATTCGTTACGCCAGTGATACCTACTTCGAAGCGGCGCTGCTGATCGCGCTGTTCGGCTTCGTCGGCTCGTTTGCCCTGGCAAAATTCCTGCTGCGTGGCGAGGTGATCGAATGAATACCGAATTGTCTTTATGGGTCGAGATTCCGGTGGCGGTGCTGCTGGTGCTCAGCGGCGTGTTTACCCTGCTGGGCGCAACCGGATTGCTGCGCATGAAGGATTACTTCCAGCGTATGCACCCGCCAGCGCTGGCCTCGACAATCGGTGCCTGGTGTGTGGCACTGGCGTCGATCATTTGCTTTTCAGCGCTGAAGTCCGGGCCAGTGGTGCATGCCTGGCTGATTCCGATTCTGTTGGCGATCACCGTGCCGGTGACCACCCTGCTGCTGGCGCGGGCGGCGTTGTTCCGCAAACGTATGGCCGGGGATGATGTGCCGGCCGAGGTGAGCAGTCGTCAGACTGAAAGTGGTAACTGATGATTTTGTGGCGCCTGTGATGGCGCCATCGCTACAGTAGGAACGCGCCCTCGATTGTGGGAGCGAGCCTGCTCGCGAAGAGGCCAGTCGGGGCGTCGCCAATTCCGGATCGGCTCAAACCCACGCGACTGCCAACAACCCCGCCCCCAGCAGCGCACACAACGGCGAATACACCCAGGTATCCAGCCGCGCAAATCGCGAATCCTTCACTTCCTTGAAGAACCCGACCAGATTCGAATCACCGATCGCCCGAGCGAACATCAGCAACGCGATCGCGCTGATCACCCATTGCAGTGCCTTGTGCTGCACCGCCGGCACGCCCCAACCGACCCGCATACAAACCAGCGCCGCAATTATCAGCAGCGCAGCGGCGACTGCCAGCGTCAGCCAGCCTGAGGGCTTGAAGGCCGGGCGTACCGTGGCGACGAAGCCCGACACCGGCACCTGCGGCACCACCACCGCAGCCGCCCATTGCCCACCCAACGCCCAATACACATGCATCAGGCCGATTGCCGCGAACACAGTCACCAGCCATTGAGCCAACACAAAGGTCATGGTTGAAATCCTTCAAAGGGATTTGAACAAACCATCGTAGTCGGATTTTTTGGCCGTGCACGACCGGTCGGCGGTGCACGGCGTTGACCGCGTTATTTCAGATCAGCCGTCACCTTGTCGGCCACATCCTTGGGCAGCCACGCCTGCCACACATCCGGATGCGCCTTCATGAACGCGACCGCCGCCTCACGAGGCGCGGTGTGCTTGTCACTCATATCCGCCAATGCCTTGTTCAGTGGCTCGATGGGAAAATCGACCTTGCTGAAGAATTCGGCAATTTGCGGGTTCTGCTTTTGAAACGGCGTAGACACGCCAATCGACAGTTTCGATGCCAGCGAGCGGGTTGGTTTCGGATTGGGATTATCGGCGTCTGTCAGCGTCTTCCACGCCTCGGCATCGAACGGCGGCTCTTCCAGTTGCACCAGTTTGAATTTGCCAAGCAGTGGCGTCGGCGACCAGTAATAGAACAGCACCGGTTTGCCGCGACGGATCGAAGAGCTGATCTCGGCATCCAGCGCAGCGCCGGAACCGCTGCGGAAGTTGGTGTAGTCGTCCTGCAAGCCATACGCCGTGAGCTTCTGCTTGTTGACCACTTCCGACGTCCAGCCGATCGGGCTGTTGAGGAAACGCCCTTTGCCCGGGCTTTCCGGGTCCTTGAACACGTCCTTGTATTTCTTCAGATCAGTGACACTGCGCAGATCCGGCGCCAGTGGCTTGATGCCTTTGGCCGGATCGCCCTTGATCACGTATTCCGGCACCCACCAGCCTTCAGTGGCACCCTTTACCGTATCGCCCAAACCGACGACCTTGCCCTCGGCTTCGGCCTTGACCCAGACCGGACTGCGCCCGGCCCACTCCTCGCCAATCACCTGGATGTCATTATTGGCCAGCGCGGTCTCGAGAGTAATAGTGGTACCCGGCAAGGTATCGGTCGGCAAGCCGTAGCCTTTCTCGACGATCACCCGCAGCACCTCGGTGATCAGGCTGCCGCTTTCCCAGTTCAGGTCGGCAAAGTGGATCGGCGCCTGTGCCGCCTGCAGCGATTGCGCTGACGTCAGCAAACCAAAGGTGGCCACGCTGGCGGCCAGTAACCGTCGAAATCCGTTCATGCATCACACCTCGTGCTGTTCACAGCAATGGCAGTTGGCCTGACAGAAACGCAAGCCTCTGAATGACTCAGTCAACTGACTTTAGCCGAGGTTCCTGCTTTTTCCGGGGTCCGCTGCGTGCGAGGTTACGTTTCAGACTTTTCCTGCAGGCTTTGCAGCTCACGTCTGACCATGCTGGCGTATGCCGCCGGTTGCAATGCGTAGAGCTGCGACGCCACCCAACTCAGCCAGGCACCTTGCAGTTCGGCCTTGCGGGCGAACAGGCGCTGAGCGTCTTCGCGTGCGCTGTCGAGATTTTGCGAATGGAAGTGCGCGCGGCTCACTCGCTGGCCTTGAAGGAAATCAGTTCACCTTTGCGCCATTTGGCAGCCTTGGCGGTGACGGCTTTCAAGGTTTTGGTCAGGCCTTCCTGCAATTGTTCATTGGCGGCGAACACCGTGACGACGCTATGACCTTCCTTGAACAGAATCGCGTGACCGTCGGCCGTACTGACAAATGCGTAGTCGCCCAAGCCGTAAACCGTGAGTTTGATGTCGCGAAAACGAATGTCCATCTTGCCGCCTTCACGGCTGGGCAACACTGACGCGATGAAATGGTCGCCGACCTTGAGCTTGAGCCCCGGTTTGTCATCGACTACCAATGCACTTTCGGTATCGATTTCGGCGATGTAAATGCCTTCGGCGTTTTGCTCGGTGATGTAAACAAAACGTGATTGGAATTGCTTGACCAGCTTTGCACGCAAATCACCCAGCACGAACAAAGCATGCATATCGAGGTTACTGACTGCCAAAGAAACATCCCCACATTTGAAAAACCGTGCAGCGGAAAACACGCACGGCAAAAAACGGCAATGCCGATGAAAACTGCAAAATCACTCAAAAACCCGAAGCGAGCGAAGCGCTCTTGATCGCGAGGTTCGTAGACTACTGGATTGTCATTAGCGGAACCCGCCCCGAAATCGGCAAAGCTTGAAGGAAAAAGCCTCAAGTGCGACTGGAGCAAGATCTGACTACGAACTTCAGGGAAATTTCTCACGAAAAAAAGCACTTTTCCGACATATCGCTGGCGAAAAATTGCTTTAGATAAGCCCGGTCGTCAACAGGTACTGGCGATTCTAGAGCAGCGATGCTCCTTACGACTACCCGCAACGGCCGTTAAATCCCGGCCGACTGATGAAAAGGACTTCATATGTGCACTTTGACTCATTTTGCCACGTCGGCCGACGCGCGAATCAACACACCTCTGACGATGAAGGTTGCCGACCTCGACAACCTTCCGACATCTTCTAACAATCATCGAACCCCACACTTTCAAGTGGTGCCAGCGGGTATTGCGTTCTTTCACATCAAGGAGATATCCACGGGACGTGTCAGAGGTTTCCGTGGCAATCACAACGAAGCCTGCGCCCTCGCCCGCTCGCTTGAATCAAAAATCGAACTCCGCGCCAGCGCCTGCCTCTGATAAGGGAGTGAACGAACAAGCCGTACCGGCACCAACCCAGGAGTAGATGATGGAACTGCCAACCGAGCTTAACCTGACCACCCTTTTCGAACAGCTGGGCCTTCCTTCCGATGAAGCGTCGATCAATGACTTTGTCGAAGCACATCCGCTGGATCCGGAAACTAAACTCATCGATGCCGACTTCTGGTCACCCCAGCAGGCGCAATTACTCAAGGAATGGCTGCGGGCCGATGGCGAAGAAGCGCCGATCGTCGATGAGCTGAACGTACGTTTGCATCGCGGCAAGTAAGTACGATCAGTGCAGGCTGTCGCCGGGCTCGATGTTCAATTGTTCGACCCACGCAGCCTTGCACTCCTCCGCTTCATCGCGACTGGCGAAGGCTGTGCCGCGTCGCTCCCCGTTGAGCAAAACTACCCAGCAAACACTGCGCCCCATCGCACGTAAGCCGGCCGGAACACCGCTGCCGATCATCACTGCCACGTCTACCCTGCACTGCATGCGCCCTCCGAAATAATTAGCTACCTAACTAAGTCGTCAGATTAATGCTTTCCGTCGAGGGGAAACAGCAACCGCCGTGCACAGATTCATTGCGTCACCGGTAATAATCTCAGCGCGGATTCTCAGGTTTATAGCCCAGACGCAAGCCGCCCCAGTGTCGGCCCTTGATCATGATCGGCACCGATAAATCATGCATCAGCTCACCCGTATCGCGCGTGTAAGTCTGCAACAGCACCGGTTGCTGATGGCTGCCGCAGCGGATACCGGTGCGGTCAGCGAATTTGCGTTTGGTGCGATTATTTACCGTGTCGACCTGCACATCGCCGGTCAATGGCTGGCTGAATGCCTGGTTGTGCGTCGGTACATAACCCTGCTGCGTGCAGGCAATCGCAAAAACCAGCCCTTCATGACGCGCCAATAAAGGTTCTTGGATCGCCGGCAAGACCTGATCGGTGTATCGATCAAAGCGGGTTTGAAATTTGGCTGGTTCGGTGCCCGAAATCAGCTGGTAGCTGCGATCGAACAGGTCATCCAGGCTGATCCGCCCCTGCTCGACATCCGCCTCGAAGCGCGCCGCGATCTGGCTCGCACCTTCGCGCGCCAAGTCATAAATGCGCTGGTGATAGTCATCCAGGCCGACCTCGGCCAGGCGTTCGCTGATGGTTTCCGCCTGTCCTTCCATCTGCACAGCGGCCTCGGCGAGGCGGCGGGTCTGCTGATCGCTGATCGCCAGATCGCTACGCATTTGCTCAATCGCGCTGAACAGCGCATCAAGCTGCTCGCGATTGGTTTGCGCGCCACGGGCGATTTCGCTGACCTGGGTTTCCACTCCGGCGGCAAGTCGCGCGATGTTCTCCAGATGCTGACCGGTGTGCTCGACCTGTTCGACGCCGGTGTGCAGATCGCTCGACAACTCGCGAATCTGCGCCACCACTTGCGCGGTGCGTTGCTGAATGTCAGCGACCATCTCACCGACCTCACCCGTGGCCGCCGCCGTACGCGCGGCCAGTCCGCGCACCTCGTCGGCGACCACAGCGAAACCGCGACCATGCTCACCGGCCCGGGCCGCTTCAATCGCTGCGTTCAACGCCAACAGATTGGTTTGGCTGGCAATCGACTGAATCACCAGCGTCACCCGCTGTATGTCGTCGCTGCGCACACTCAAGGCCTCGATCAATTCGCGACTGGCATTGGCGCGCTGACTGAGTTGCCGCATGCGCGAAATCGAGTCGAGCAGTTCGCTGCGCCCCGCCGCGCTGCTGTGATGCGCTTCGCTGGCGGCATCCAGCGCGTCGCGACTGAGCTGTGAAGTCGCCTGCTCGGTGGCGATCATCACTTCGGCGTTGCTGACGATCTGCGCCGCCGCGTCGAGTTGCGATTCGAGTTTGTTCGCCAGCGCCTTGACCGAGAACGCCACGCCGGCGGCTGACAGTGCGTTGTGACTGGTGATGTAGGAAAGATCGCGGGTCAGTGCGGACAATGCGCTCGCACTATCGACCGAGGCAGCAACAGGAGCGCTGCGCGAACGCAGACGCGGCAGCCAGACAATCAGCATCGCCAGCGGCATGCCGAGGTACAGCGACCATTCGGCCACGGCCATGCCGGCGAGCAACAGCATCAGGGCGATGCTTTGCAGGGTCGGCGCGATCCAGCGGTTTTTCGGCAAAAGCACTGGTGCAGGCAGCGCCGCAACCAGAGATCCATCTCTCGTCATCTTGATCACCCCACGTTTGTTCTCATTGTTGTGACTGCATTAAACGCCACTACAACGCCATTATCCATGGTCCATTAGTCGTGGGGTCTGTGGCAGGTCAATGGAACGACGGGGGAAATGGCGCAGACGAGCAAAAACAAAGATCGCAGCCTCCCGCAACTCCATGTAGAAGCTGCTGAAGGCTGCGATCTTTTCAAGGCGCTCCCTTTTAAAAGGGTCACCTCACAGAATCAGGCCTGACGCTGGTGCTTGTCGATCTGCTCGTGACGCTCTTGAGCTTCGATGCAGTACTTGGTGGTCGGGCTGATCAGCAGGCGCTTCAGGCCGATGGCCTCGCCGCTGTCGTCGCACCAGCCAAAGCTGTCGTCCTTGATGCGCTCAAGGGCTTGTTCCAGTTGCGGCAGCATGCGCTGGTCGCGATCGATCGCGTTGACCAGCCAAGTGCGCTCTTCTTCAACCGAAGCCGCGTCCGCCGGGTCAGCCGGGGTGTCCAGGCTTTCGATGGCGATACGATTTTGCTCAATGCGCTCGTGGGTTTCGACTTTCATGTTCTGCAACAGCTCAGTGAAGAAAGCGTGTTGCTCTGCATTCATGTAGTCATCTGCCGGCATAGCCAGCAACTTGTCCTTTGTCATTGATATCTCTATAAAAAAACGTGCATTAAGGCGAATAAGGGAGCGTTTCGGCGAACCGTGTCGGCCGTCGAAAAGGCATCGTTTTATTGCAAACGCCACCCGGCACTCAATTTACGAGGGGCGGCAGTCTAAGGCCCGATCAAGACCTCAGCAACTGTAAATACAGGGAATTTGTCCGACAGGACCTGGAAACTGCTCTGACACAGGCTTCACACGGCCATCGGAGTGCGTTTATAGCAAGAAATTCAGTCCAGCGGCTGTATATAGAAGACAAACGGCTAACCATCCCGCCAGCGACAGCCGAGATTATTCTCGCTAGGTGCATCGTTTCAGCCCGGCAGAGCTTACGCAGCCCTTCTATTATCAGGCCCACCGCGTGCTCAACTCGCCTGAAGGATGCTGCCCATGCCCCGCCCCGCTCTGCCGGCCACAGACGAAATTTCTTTCGCCAGCGCGCCGGTCAACGTCGAGCGCCTGCTGCAAATGATCAGCGAAGAGTACGACGCCCTGCCGCGCCAGCTCAAACGCGTGGCCAGCTACATCAGCCAGCAGAGCGAGCGAATCATGGTCGAGCGCATCAGCGACATCGCCCGCGAGTGCGAAGTGCATCCGTCAGCCATTGTGCGTTTCTCGCAACGTTTCGGTTTCAGCGGCTTCAGCGAGATGCAGGCGCTGTTCCGCCAGGCCTGGACGCACAAAACCACACCAGCGCAAACCTATCAGCAACGCATCCGTAGCCTGATCGCCAACAACTCGCAGACCGCCAACAGCGTCGACCTGGCCCGCGAGTGCATCGACGCAACGCTCTCGGGCATCGAACGCTTGGGCCGCGAACTGGACGAGGTGGCGTTCGATACAGCCGTCGATCTCATCGTCAATGCCGACGACATTTACGTTGTCGGGGTCCGCCGTTCGTTCGCCGTCGCCGATTATCTGGTTTACAACCTGCAGCACACGCAGAAGCGCATTCATCTGGTTTCCGGCATCGGCGGCAGCTATCGCGAACAAATGCGCAGCGTGCGCGCCAACGACCTGGTCATCGCCATCAGTTTTGTGCCCTACGCCAAGGAAACCCAACACTGCCTGCGCTTCGCACAGCAGCAGAACGCCAATGCCCTGATCATCACCGACAGCCCTCTTTCGCCACTGGCGAAACTTGCCAATAGCGTGTTGCTGGTCAATGAAGGCAGTGCGCTGGCCTTTCGTTCGCTCAGTGCAACGCTGTGTTTGTGCCAGGCGCTGTTTGTGGCAGTGGCGTATCGGCTGGGCTTGAACGTCGATGAAATTCACGAGCAGGCCGGATTCGACGACTGACAATTGCCTCTCTCTCGGCTAGGTTATGCGTTCCCACCGGTTCGACTTGAAGGAACGCGTCATGAAACTGATCGGCATGCTCGACTCTCCCTATGTGCGCCGCGTAGCAATCTCCGCCAAATGCCTGGGAATCGACCTCGAACACGAGTCGGTCTCGGTGTTCCGCCACTTCGAACGATTCCAGCAGATCAACCCTGTGGTCAAGGCGCCCACATTGATCCTCGACGACGGCGTGGTCCTGATGGACTCGACCCTCATCCTCGATTACCTCGAAGCCAGCTCCGGCAAAAGCCTGCTGCCAAGCGATCTCAAACAACGCGCCCAGGCTCTGCGCCTGATCGGCCTGAGCCTCGCCGCCTGCGAAAAAGCCGTGCAGCTCTACTACGAACGCAACCTGCGCCCGGCCGACATTCAATATCAGCCGTGGGTCGAACGCGTCGAAAGCCAGCTCGCCGCCGCATTTACCGCGCTGGAAAAAGAACTTGAACACAGTGACTTGCCTGTCGACGGCTCCCTCGCCCAGACCGGCATCAGCCTGGCGGTTGCCTGGAGCTTCACCGAACTCGTCGTACCCGATCAGATCGACGCAGCACGCTTTGCGCGTATCGCCGAGTACACCGCCTACGCAGAAGGCACCGATGCGTTCATCAGCACACCGATGAACTGATCATGAGCTCCACCGACACCGCCGCCCCGGCGTTAAAGGAAATCTTCAACGCCGAGCGCTTGCAGCACATCGCTGACGAAATGAGCGCGGTGTACCCGGCGTTCAAGGCCAGGACCTTTCTCAAACACGCCCAGGACGGACTCGCTGAACTATCAGTGATGCAACGCATGGCGCGTGTCAGCGAAAGCCTGCATGCCGTGCTGCCGCTGGACTACGAAGATTCCTTACATGTGTTACGTGAACTCGCACCAAGGCTGAACAGCGGCTTTGTCAGCATGTGCCTTCCACACTACGTCGCGAGCTACGGCGCCCATGCGTTCGACACCTCAATGGACGCGCTGAAGTACTTCACCACCTTCGGCTCCTCCGAATTCGCCATCCGCTACTTTTTGCGCAGCGACCTCGAGCGCTCGCTGGAACGGATGCACGAGTGGACCCGCGAAGAAAACCACCACGTTCGACGCCTAGCCAGCGAAGGCAGCCGCCCTCGCCTGCCGTGGTCGTTCCGCCTGGAAGCGGTGCAGGCTGATCCGCGGCTGGCCGCCGGGATACTGGATCAATTGAAGGCGGACGAGAGCTTTTACGTGCGCAAGTCGGTGGCAAATCATTTGAATGACGTGACGAAGGTGCATCCGGAGTGGGTGCTGGACACGATTGAAGGTTGGTCGCTGGAGAACAAGCACACGGCCTGGATTGCCAAGCATGCGCTGCGCAGTTTGATCAAACAGGGCGACGTGCGCGCGCTGACGGTGATTGGCGCAGGGGCGAAGGCTGAGGTTGAGTTGTTGGATGTGCGGGTCGAGCCGGCGGTGGTGAGGTTGGGGGAAGCGATTACTTTGTCGTTTACGGTGAAGTCCATGGTGGCGCACGAGCAAAGGCTGGTGATTGATTATGCGATTGAGTATGTGAAGGCGAATGGCGGGGTTTCGAGGAAGGTTTTCAAGTTGAAGACTCTGGCATTAGCGGGTTTCGGGACTGATGTAGTGCGACGGAATCAAGTCATCAAGGATTTTACGACGCGCAAGCATTTTGCCGGGCGACATGGGGTGCAGGTGATGGTTAATGGAGAGGTGCTGGGGAGTGCGGCGTTTGAGGTTTTGATTTGAGGTGAGTTGTTTATTCACCAAAAGAGCCGGTAGCGGATCAGTGCACTGGCAGCCGTGAATCGACATTGCGCGCGGCGGCACAGTGGACGACTCACGGCGTCAGCGCTTACCAACTTCCGTATGGAATGCCGAATTTCTCGATATAGCGCTTGGACTTTTCGCTGACGGGATAGGCGTAGCGTCCTTGGTTCTTACCCTGACTCGGTCCTAAAGGCTCGATCTCTGCCTGTGCTCTGGCGACTTTTACAGGATGGTGGCATGAGTCTCTGACCCAGACTTGTACGACACCACCGGGAGCCAGGCCCAGATAGACCGAGGCCATGGATCTCGCCTCTTGGTCCGGGGTCATCGGGCAACGTTGATTAACGGACGTCACCATCAACTGCCGGGCCTCCTCTGGAATGTCTACCCACGCTTGCCAGGTTTTCTGTTCGACGATTGATTGCCAACGGACCCAGATGCGAACAGGTAAATCGGCTCCCACTACTCTCTTCCCACTGCCACCTACTCCACCCGTCCACCCCCGGCCTGACTCTGTACCATCTTCAGGCTCGCCCCCAGCAGCGGTACCGCCGCCGGTTTTATAGAAAATCCTTCCTCTAATGTCTTGCACCGAACTGTTCTCTACCCATACCTTCATATAAGCCGGCTCAATGAACGCCAGCTCCCACCATTCGGACTTCGGGTCATTTTTGGCTGAGAGTGGATCAGCAGACTGGCAACCGGCAATGACCAGCGCGCACAGCAAGGGTATAAATATTTTCATTACCAAAGTGTCCAGTCAGGTACATGGGGATGCTGCACGCGAATCGAGTCGGCCGTAGGTGCATTGATGTAGACGGCACGGATACCACTGCCATCCCTTCGCCCAAGGGGATGGTTCCAGTTTGCGGACATGTGAATGTATTTCAGCCTCAGTTGTTTTTCCTCCTGCGGGGTGGTGCTGTAATCACCTGCCAGGAATCGATCGCATAGCGCACGAAGTTCCGCTGGCACTGCCAATTCCGGGGTGTCTGGAATGTCGTTGAACTTCACCCCTTTTTCTTTTGCGAACTGGAGCATCACTCGAAGATATACCCTGGACAGCATGCCACTCACTGGGCGCTTGAGTTGAAGTGCTGCGTAAACACGTTTCTTGCGAGGACCAAGTCGATCCTGTCTATCGATTGGCAGAAGCAATGCATTTGGGGTGACGACTTCTAGCATCTCTGCAGGCCAACCCTGCGCCAGCCACTGGTCTTTGATAGCCATCGCGTCGAGGTAGATCGAGGTGGTCGAGACATCGGTAAACTGCGAGACCTCAAGTGTCTGCATGGGAGTTACGAGCACGCACTCCTGGACCTCATCAAGGTAGCCGCCGCCGATGTCGGAATGAGCACCTGGCAGGGTGATTTCCAAATGGTCTGCTTTGACGCGACTCAAGGCGAAGTTAGCTCGGCACTCGTCGCGAGCAGAGAGTTGAATCACATCTGTAAAAAAACGCCGGTCGAGGTACAACTTAATGCCCGTCGCGATGGGGCTTTTTACGTTGCCCAGATTTGACCAGCCTGCAACCGACGGCACAGTGTCGAAAAGACCAATGAATCCCATCCTGATACTGCCGTTGTACTGTTCAACGAAGGTTCGGCTAAATGCTCGGGCGTTACTGCGCAGAACATCACCTAGCGGACCTTGTTTTCCCCGTACGATTTCGTTCGCGAAGTGTCTAGCAGCAGCAGCGCCACGGCTAAAGCCAAAAGTGTCAAACGTGAGCGAGGTAATCTCGCTATTTGGATGGCTATCCAAAACGTCCTTGATACGTAGTTTGATGTCTGTAAATGACAGCTGAACTCGACCAGCTACGCCTGTTTCTCCTCGACCGCTACCCGCACCGAACGTGCTGTCCTCTTCTCCTGCTCGAGTTCCGATCCCTTCGACATAGATCATACGAAACGCTTGTTTTTGAAGACCATCACCTTCGGCCTGCTGCGGTGCGAAGTACAAGTCGCTCAGCTTCTTCACATTGCTGACATCGTTACCATAACTACTATCCGGATCACCCATATAAGGCTGGCAACTGGCGGGAATATCCTCAGGCGCAATCGGATGCTGAGCCCCACACAACAACCCCGCAGCTGAGTTGTTCGCGTTGTTGCCCGTGCCATCAAAGAACACCCCGATCCTCAACGCAATCCCGATTTTCTCAGGCTCGCGCGCAGGCTCTTTCCCATGCTTCTCATACTCGGCCCAATGCTGGGCGTGTATGTCGACGGGTTTGGCTTCTTCGTAGCGATAGTTTTTCGGCGGGTTTGGAACGTAGCCACTCAATCCTTGATTCCTTCTGATCCTTGAAGAACGGCCAGAAGAGTGACAGTCGAGAGGGGGCGGTGCAAGCCGTGGCGGTGTGCCAGCCATGGAGCGTCAGTGCGAGCAGGCTCACTCCCAAAAAGGAATGAGCCTGGCTGGGGATGGCGGGTCAAATCGACCGCTGATTCACCCGCGCCATCAACTGTTCAGCACTCTCCTTGCGCTCGGAATAACGATCGACCAGATGCGCCTGCTGCCCCCGCAGCAGCACGGTGAACTTCACCAACTCCTCGATCACATCCACCACCCGATCGTAGAACGGCGAGGGTTTCATCCGCCCTTCTTCATCGAACTCCATGTAGGCCTTGGGTACAGAGGACTGATTGGGGATGGTGAACATGCGCATCCAGCGGCCGAGGACGCGAAGTTGGTTGACCACGTTGAACGACTGCGAGCCGCCGCAGACTTGCATCACCGCCAGGGTTTTGCCTTGGGTCGGGCGCACAGCGCCGAGTTCCAGCGGGATCCAGTCGATCTGCGCTTTGAACACGGCGGACATCGCGCCGTGGCGTTCCGGCGAGCACCAGACCTGGCCTTCCGACCACAACACCAGATCGCGCAATTCCTGCACCTTGGGATGGTCGACCGGGACGTCGTCGGGCAATGGCAAACCGGATGGGTTGAAGATCCGCGTTTCGGCGCCAAAGTGTTCGAGCAGGCGCGCGGCCTCCTCGACCAGCAAACGGCTGAACGAGCGCTCGCGGGTCGAGCCGTAGAGCAGAAGGATGCGCGGTTTGTGTTCGCCGACATTCGATGGCTTAACAGCGTCGATCAGGCTGGCGTCGAGGTTGGGCAAATGATTTGTCATGAAGCCTCCTTACAGCGTGCCGATGCGATCGAGTTCGGCTTTCAGTTGCTCGCGACTGAGCGAGTGAAACGGCAGATCGAGGAAGGCTTGGCAGCGTTCACCGATGCGCATCAGAGTGGCTTGGAATGCCGCGTCGATTGCCGCCTCGTCGCCCTGCACTTCGGACGGATCTTCCAGTCCCCAATGCGTTTTCAGTGCCGGACCGAAATACACCGGACAGGTTTCGCCGGCGGCTTTGTCGCAGACAGTGATGACGATATCCGGCGGGTTGTTTGCGAAGGCATCGTTGCCTTTGCTGTGCAACCCGTCGATGGCGATGCCGTGCTTTTGCAGCGTCGACAGGCTGCGCGGCAGAATCTGGCCTTTGGGAAAACTGCCGGCACTCACCGCTTGGAAACCAGCGGGAGCCAGGTGATTGAACATGGCTTCGGAAAGAATGCTGCGGCAGCTATTGGCCGTGCACATGAACAGGACTCGCATCGATGCGCTCCGTAGATAGTGGAAGATTCAGCAGCAGGCGCGTTCGCGCACGGGACGGCCATCCATGTTTTGCAGGCGCGCGGCGTTGTCCTTGAGCCAATCGGCATTGGCCTTGGATGTCAGCTGAAGGATTTCGCCGATCCATGCCGGCAGTTCCGGATTGAGGCGGTAATACACCCACTGGCCCTGACGGCGGTCGAGCAGCAAACCGTTACTGCGCAGTTGCGCGAGATGGCGGCTGATTTTCGGCTGGCTGTCGTCGAGCGCACACATCAACTCGCAAACGCAGAGTTCACCTTGCTCGGCGATGAGCAGGATGGCGCGGACGCGGGTTTCGTCGGCGAGGCTTTTGAAGACTTCGGTGGGGGTGATCATGGTGATCGGCTCGCCATATGCGGGATAACGAATATACGGATATCCATATATTTATCAATCCGCGAAAGCAGCCACGGTGTATAACCCTGTGGGAGCGAGCCTGCTCGCGAAAGCGGTGGTTCCGTCAGCATCGATGTTGCTGAAAGACTGCCTTCGCGAGCAGGCTCGCTCCCACAGGGGGATTTGGATGCGGCAGGTTTAACCGCGCAACAGGCCCTGCTCGGCCTCACACAACCCCACCACATAATCCCAGACCACTCGCAGCCGCACGGATTTGTGCAGCTCCCGGCGGGTGCTGATCCAGTAGCTGCGCTCGATGCTTTCATCGGGCAACAGCGCCACCAGATCCGGGTCGGAAGCGGCCATGTAGCAAGGCAACACCGCAATGCCCAATCCTGACCGAGCGGCTTCCTGTTGGGCGATGACGCTGGTGCTGTGAAACACCACACGCGGGCTGCGGCAGAAGCTGTTGAGGAACATCAGTTCCTGACTGAACAGCAGGTCGTCAACGTAACCGATCCAAGCATGTCGGCCCAGGTCTTCGCGGCTGTGCAGTGGCGGTGCGTTGTCGAGGTAGGTTTGGCTGGCGTAAAGCGCGAGCCGATAGTCAGTGAGCTTGCGCGTGACCAGCATGTCGGCGGACGGCCGTTCGAGGTGGATGCTGATCTCCGCTTCACGGTTGAGGATGCTGACAAAGCGCGGCACGGCGACCAGTTCCACTTCCAGCCCCGGATAACGTTCGAACAAGCCAATCATGCGACTGGCGAGAAACTTAATGCCGAGGCCTTCGGTGACGCCGACGCGGATCTTGCCCAGCGGCGCGGTGGACTGGGTGATTTCTTCCTGCGCCAGCAGCGCGACGTTTTCCATCGCTTCGGCGTGCTTGAGCAGCGCCTCCCCCGCCGGGGTCATTTCATAGCCTTGGGCGTGCTGGACGAACAGCGCCGTGCCGAGGCTTTTCTCGATCGATTCAATATGCCGCGCCACCGTCGCGTGGGTGGTGTTGAGCCGGCGCGCGGCGGTGAGCAGGCGGCCGCTGCGTTGCAGCTCGAGAAAAAAGCGCAGGTCGTTCCAGTCGAACATGGCAGGTCCTTGTCAGCTGTCGTCACTTCGGGCTGTTTGAAAACGCACAGCGGCTGCGCAAAAACTAACATTCTTTTAACGAAAGCTAACAACTAGAGTGTCCGACAATAAAAACAAAAAGCGAGGTCAGGGCATGCAGACGTCCCTGGATGAATTCGACTACATCGTGGTCGGCGCCGGCCCTGCCGGGTGCTTGCTGGCCAACCGGCTCTCAGCGGATCCACAGCAACGGGTGTTGCTGCTCGAAGCCGGCGGACGCGACAACTACGCCTGGATTCACATTCCTGTGGGTTACCTGTTCTGCATCGGAAACCCGCGCACCGACTGGTGCTTCAAAACCGAACAACAACCGGGTCTCAATGGCCGCGCGCTGAGTTATCCGCGGGGTAAGGTGCTGGGCGGCTGTTCGTCGATCAACGGCATGATCTACATGCGCGGCCAGGCCGGCGACTATGACGGCTGGGCGGCGGCGGGCAATCCGGGCTGGGCCTGGAAAGACGTGCTGCCGCTGTTCAAACAGAGCGAAAACCACTTTGCCGGCGGCGCTGAATTTCATGGCGATCAGGGTGAATGGCGGGTCGAGCAGCAGCGCCTGTCGTGGCCGATTCTGGATGCCTTTCGCAGCGCTGCCGAGCAAAGCGGCATCGCCAGCATCAATGACTTCAACCAGGGCGACAACGAGGGCTGCGGTTACTTTCAGGTCAACCAGAAAGCCGGGGTGCGCTGGAACGCGGCCAAGGCCTTTTTGAAACCGCTGCGCAGCCGGGCGAACCTGACTGTGCTGACCGGCGTCGAGGTTGATCGTGTCTTGCTGGAGAATGGCCGCGCGGCGAAAGTCAGCGCGCAGCATGAAGGCCAGACCAGACAGTTCAAGGCGCGCAAGGAGATTGTCTTGTGCGCCGGCTCGGTCGGCTCGCCGAGCATTCTGCAGCGCTCCGGGATCGGTCCGCGGCCGCTGCTCGAACGTTTGGGCATCGGCGTGATTCATGAGCTGCCGGGCGTCGGCGGCAACCTGCAGGATCACCTGCAACTGCGCCTGATCTACAAGCTGGAAAACGCTCGCACCCTGAACCAGATCGCCGGCAGCGTGTGGGGCAAGATGGGCATGGGCCTGCGTTATCTGTACGACCGCAGCGGGCCGCTGTCGATGGCACCGAGCCAGTTGGGCGCGTTTGCCCGCTCCGGCCCTGAGCAGACTTCGGCGAACCTGCAATATCACGTGCAGCCGCTGTCGCTGGAGCGCTTTGGCGAGCCGCTGCACAGCTTCCCGGCGTTCACCGCCTCGGTGTGCGACTTGCGCCCGCAGAGCCGTGGGCGCATCGAGATTCGCTCCTCCGATCCGCAGGCGGCGCCGCTGATCCAGCCCAATTACCTCAGCCATCCAGAAGATCTGCGCGTGGCCGCCGATGCAATTCGCCTGACCCGGCGCATCGTCAGCGCCCCAGCCCTGCAAGCGTTCAAACCGGTGGAATACCTGCCCGGCGACAGCTTGCAAAGCGAAGAACAACTGCATGAAGCGGCGGCGAAAATCGGCACGACGATTTTCCATCCGGTCGGCACCTGCCGTATGGGCAACGACGGTGACGCAGTGGTCGATGCGCAATTGCGCGTGCATGGCGTGCCGGGTCTGCGCGTTGCCGATGCGTCGATCATGCCAAGAATTACCTCGGGCAATACCTGTTCGCCTACGCTGATGATTGCCGAGAAGGCAGCACAACTCATGCTCAAACCCAACACCAGGAGCAACACCCCAAAACTGGAATTGGCTCAGACCCGGTAGGAGCTGCCGAAGGCTGCGATCTTTTGACTTTGTTTCTTCCAGATCTGAAACAAGATCAAAAGATCGCAGCCTTCGGCAGCTCCTACAGGACACCGCGTTAGATTCAAGGCATCGCGCATTACCGGACACGCAACACCAGTGGAACAACAAAAACAATCACTGTGAGGGATACCGATATGTCAGAACACGTTCAGCCGCTGGACGCTGCGGGCAGCGCCGAGACCAGCAACGCCACGCAGAAAGTCATCTTCGCCTCATCACTCGGGACGGTGTTCGAGTGGTATGACTTCTTCCTCTACGGCGCCCTCGCGGCGGTGATCAGCAAGCAGTTCTTCGCCGGGGTCAACGACACCACGGCATTCATCTTCGCGCTCATGGCGTTCGCCGCCGGCTTCATCGTACGGCCGTTCGGCGCGTTGGTGTTCGGCCGCCTGGGCGACATGATCGGGCGCAAATACACCTTTCTGGCGACGATCATTCTGATGGGCGTGGCGACGTTCTGCGTCGGCCTGCTGCCGACCTACGCCAGCATCGGCATCGCCGCGCCGATCATTCTGGTGGTGCTGCGCATGCTTCAGGGCCTGGCGCTCGGTGGCGAATACGGTGGTGCGGCGACCTACGTGGCCGAGCACGCGCCCATCGGCAAACGCGGCTTCCACACCAGTTGGATTCAATCCACCGCGACCCTCGGCCTGCTGCTCTCGCTGCTGGTAGTGCTCGGTTGCCGCTACTTCACCGGCGACCAGTTTGAAGTCTGGGGCTGGCGCATTCCGTTTCTGCTGTCGATCGTGCTGCTGGGTATTTCCACCTGGATTCGCCTGAGCCTGCACGAGTCGCCGGCCTACCTGAAAATGAAGGAAGAAGGCAAAACCTCGAAGGCGCCGATCCGCGAATCCTTCGGCAAATGGGAAAACCTCAAAGTCGTGCTGATCGCGCTGTTCAGCATCAACGCCGGGCAAGCGGTGACCTTTTACGCTGCGCAGTTCTATGTGCTGTTCTTCCTCACCCAGTTCCTGAAAATGGACCCGGCGGTGGCCAACAGTCTGCTGATCATCAGTGTGGTGATCGGCGCCCCATTCTTCATCTTTTTCGGCTGGCTGTCGGACAAGGTCGGGCGTAAACCGGTGCTGATGCTCGGCCTGCTGCTGGCGACCGCGCTGTACTTCCCGATCTTCAAGTCCTTGGCCCACTACGCCAATCCGGCGATCGATCAGGCCAGCCGTCAGGCGCCGATCACCGTCCTCGCCGACCCCGCCACTTGCACCTTCCAGTTCGATCCGGTGGGCAAGGCTAAATTCGACAGCCCCTGCGACAAGGTCAAGACCTTCCTGGTCAAACAAGGCCTGCCCTACTCCAGCGTCGCAGCGCCTGCGGGCAGCGCCGTGCAAGTGAGTGTCGGCGACGTGAAGCTGGATGGTTTCGATGAGGCGGCACTGCGCGGCGCGATCACCCTCGCCGGCTACCCGCAACAAGCCGATATGCAGCAGATCAACAAACCGATGATCGTCGCCCTGATCGTCGCGCTGATCATCATCTCGGCCATGTGCTACGGCCCGCTGGCCGCGTTGATGGTCGAACTGTTCCCGACCCGCATTCGCTACACCTCGATGTCGCTGCCCTATCACATCGGCAACGGCTGGTTCGGCGGCTTCCTGCCCACCGTGTCGTTTGCGCTGGTGGTGTACACCGGGGATATTTTCTACGGGCTGTGGTATCCGGTGCTGATCACCGGGGTGAGCCTGGTGGTAGGGATGATCTGTCTGCGTGAGACGAAGAATATCGATCTCGACAAGAACTGAAAAACCCGCTGACACAATGGCGAGGGAAGCGATTCTCTCGCCATTTTTTTGCTCAGGCGTCCGCCTTGATCACTTCGAATGTCACCTGGTCCGGATAAAAGGCCACGTAGTCGCGGATCGATGCGACGGAGACCTTCGGGTTTTCGTACGTCCACACCGCGTTGGCACCCTCATGTCCGGGCACTTGCAGGCTGAAATAGTTGGCGTCGCCCTTGTACGGGCAATAGCTGGTGTGGTCGGTGCGGGCGAAGTATTTTTCGTCGATGTCTTCGCGCGGGATGTAGTACACCGGCGGATAGTTGGCTTCGTTGAGGATTAGCGCGTGGGAGGACGCGGCGACCTGGATGCCGTGGAATTTCACCAGCAGGCACCCGGCAAGTTGTTCCAGGCTGATCACGGGACTGGGGCTTTTCATGAGGTTCTCCTGAGCACAGCGAAGAGACCGGTTCAGGTATAGCTGATGGTTGCGCAGCTCGACTGGATTACGGCCGAACGGCTAAACCTCCTGCAACGCTTTTATCTGTATATCCATACAGATAAAAGTTGCTCCCGCCGCGAACTCCCGCCATTCTGTGCCCTCTCCACACACCAACCAGCGATGGTAGCTATGCGGCTGTACCTCTGTGAAAAACCTTCCCAGGCCAAAGACATTGCGGCCGTGCTCGGCGCCAAACGGCGCGGCGACGGCTGCTGGTTGGGGACGGACGTCACAGTGACCTGGTGCATTGGCCACTTGCTCGAAACAGCGCCGCCGGATGCCTACGACGCGCGCTACAAGCGCTGGGTGCTGGCCGATCTGCCGATCATTCCGGACAAGTGGAAGATGACCGTCAAGCCGCGCACCGCCAGCCAGTACAAAGCGGTGAAGCGTCTGCTTGGCGAGGCCAGCGAACTGATCATCGCCACCGACGCCGACCGTGAAGGCGAGATGATCGCCCGGGAACTGGTCGAGCACTGCCGCTATCGCGGGCCGATCCGCCGCTTGTGGCTGTCGGCGCTGGACGAGGCATCGATTCGCAAGGCCTTGGCCGCGCTGAAACCGGGAGCCGAAACATTCAGCCTGTATCACTCGGCGCTGGGCCGTTCACGGGCGGACTGGCTGATCGGCATGAACATGAGTCGACTGTTCACCTTGTTGGGCCGGCAGTCGGGTTATCAGGGCGTGCTGCCTGTGGGCCGAGTGCAGACGCCCACCCTGCGACTGGTGGTCGACCGCGACCGCAGCATCGCCGATTTCGTGCCCGTACCGTTCTGGGCAATCGACATGGATTTGCTGCACAACGGCACGACGTTTACCGCACAGTGGCGCGCACCATCAGACGTTTGTGATGATCAGGATCGCTGCCTGAATCAGGCGTTGGCGCAACAAGCAGCGGCGGCGATCAGCAGTGCAGACAGCGCACGGGTGATCAAGCTGAAAACCGAGCGCATGCGCGAAGTGGCGCCCCTGCCCTTCGATCTCGGCACCTTGCAGGAAGTCTGCTCGAAAAAGCTTGGCCTCGGCGCCCAGGAAACCCTCGACATCGCCCAGGCCCTTTACGAAACCTACAAAGTCATCACCTATCCGCGCAGTGATTGCGGCTTTCTGCCGTTGAGCCAGCACGGTGAGGCGCCGTCGATCCTCATAGCGTTGCGCCAGGCCGATACGAGCCTTGAAGCGTTGCAGGATTTTCTCGAACCGCAGCGGCGCTCAAGGGCCTGGAATGACGCCAAGGTCAGCGCTCACCACGGCATCATCCCCACCATCGCCGCGAAGAACCTCGAACGTCTGACCGGCAAGCATCGCGCGGTGTACACGCTGATTCGCGCGCGCTACCTGGCGCAGTTCCTGCCCAATCACGAATACGATCGCACTCAGGCTGATTTCGACTGCAACGGGCAGGCCCTGCGCGCGGTGGGCAAGCAGATCATCGAAGCGGGCTGGAAGCGTGCACTGCCAGAGGCATTGGCCCCGGCCAAGGGCCGCGAAGCCCCCGCGCCGCAAACCTTGCCGACCCTCAGCCAGGGCGTCGAATGCGCTGTGGCGAAAGTGAATCTCAAGGATCTGTGGACGCAACCGCCAAAACCCTACACCGAAGGCGATCTGATCAAGGCGATGAAGAACGTCGCCAAACTGGTCGAGGATCCGCTGCTCAAACAGAAACTCAAGGACACCACCGGCATCGGCACCGAAGCTACCCGCGCATCGATCATCCAAGGGCTGCTGGATCGTGGTTATCTGGTGAAGAACGGCAAGGCGCTGGCGGCGACACCTGCGGCGTTCAGCCTGATCGATGCAGTGCCGCGCGCGATCGCCGATCCTGGCACTACGGCGATCTGGGAACAGGCGCTGGACATGGTGCAAAGCGGCGAGATGAGTCTGGAAGAATTCGTCACCAAACAGGCTGCGTGGATGAGCAAGCAGGTCAGCCGCTGCTCCGCCCTCAGCCTGACCATCAGCGGCCCGCCGCCTGCCGGCAAAGCCGCAGCGCCGTGGAAGAAAAAGCGCAAGTCGACGGCGAGCAAAGCCGCCGGTACGCGCAAACGCACGGCGCGTCCGACGACTCGCTGAATCCCTCGCGGTTCCCTTCTCGACTTTGTCGAAACGGACCTTTTCTCATTCCAAAACAGCTTTGTCCGACAATATGTAGTGCTTGAAAATAATCACTACAAAACTGTTGACGGCATCGTTTTGCTTTTGCATGATGAAGACGCTCCCCGATCGGGAGCACTGGTAACATGCTTGAGCAAACTCGTCTGACCGCCGAGTTGTTTTTTCCGGATACACGCTGCCCACAAGGCAGATTGAAGAAGCTGACCTGGCCTGAACGTCCAGTACAAGGACGAGAAGCGCTGGCGAAAATTCTCAAGACGCTTGTGGCCGACACTGGATTGTCGTCAAGGAGCCTCCCGGTTTTCGCTGCTTCTCCTCGTTGTGACGCTATTGCGTAGCAGTTATTCAACACGACTACATGCAACAGATGCATGACCCCGTACTTCATACGGGCGAGCGCTGACGTCCTGGTTTCGGTGCCAGGGATCAACTAACCGATGGGCTACCTGTATTAGCGAACCAACTTTGAAAGATCACCAGACTGGTCAAGGGGCATAACAATGAATCTGAACAATCAACCCACTATCGAAGAACTGGCGCGTATGTTCGCGGCGCAGAAAGACAGCCACGACAGCCATATTCTCTGGATCAGCAAGTCGGGCCAGGTACACATCGACTGCCTGTCGCCTCACGCTGGCGAAGAGGAATTCGACCGCAACCACCAAAACCTGCTGGCCCGCCTGAAGATGTACCGCCGCGGCCACGGTTATGTCGGCAAGAAGGCTGCGGCCGACAAGGACTTCATCGGCAGTGTGCTGCAGACGCTGAAACAGGCGTGGGATTCGATGCAGAATCAGAATGAAGTTCGGGTGATTGATCGGTTGTATTGAATAACACTTCAGTAAAAAAGGGCCTGCATTGATAAGAAACAGGCCCTTTTTACATCCAGAACTCACCCTGCAACTTTGTGGGAGCGAGCCTGCTCGCGAATGCACTCTTCAGGCGCAAACATCAGTGTCTGACACACCCCATTCGCGAGCAGGCTCGCTCCCACAGGTCTTGTTCATGTCGTACGCGTTTGCAGAACAAGATCAACAAACGCCAACGCCGCCGCACTGTGATAATTATTCCTGCGCCGCAACAACGCCGCTCCCCGCTGCGGCGCCTCCCCTTCGACCCGCAAGCGGCGCAACGCGCGGTCTTCGCTGGCAATCGCCTCGGGCAGCATGGTCGCCAGCGGCGCATGCCGCACCACTTCCAGCAACGTACTCACCGAATTCACTTCAATCCGCACCTGCGGCGTAATCCCGTGCTCACGGAAATACTCATCCACCAATAACCGCGTAATGAAGCCCGGCGCCAGCAAGGCGAAATCCATTGAAGCCAATTCTGTCGGCGTCAACACCGAAGAGCTGTCATAGAGCGGATGCCCAGGCCCGACCATGATCCCCAGCGTCTCGGTAAACGCCGGTATGCATTCGATATCGGCATTGCGCACCGGGGTAAACGCGATCGCGACATCCAGCGAGTCATCCGCCAGCCCGGCCTCGATGTCGTCCATCGACAGTTCGAACACTTCCAGATGAATCCCGGGAAACCGTGCCCCGTAGTCGCGCACCAGTGGCCCGACCAGATACGCCATGAACGTCGGCGTCATCGCCAGACGTAGCGTGCCGCGGGACAAGTCCTTCACGTCGTGCAAGGCGCGCTGCCCGGCCTCCAGCTCCACCAGCACGCGCCGTGCGCATTCAATATAAGCCGCGCCTGCATCCGTCGGCTTCACCGTGCGCGAGGTGCGATCGAACAGGCTCACGCCGAGGGTTTCTTCCAGTTGCCTAATCTGCTGCGACAACGTCGGCTGCGACACATGCAGCGCTTCGGCGGCGCGGGTGAAGCCACCGTGATCGGCAACGGCGAGCAAATAACGCAAATGTCGCAACAGCATGAGGGCACCATCTATAGGCAGGGCTTATGCGAAGCATTGTATATCGGTCTTGGACGCTATGAATCAACCGGCGCAACATTGTTTCCACACAAGCAAGCCAACCCCTGAAAGGAGTGACACCATGCAACAGTCCCACGCCTACAACGACAACAGCCTGGCCCTGACCACCCGCGTTCTCGACGCCAAGGCGAAAAAAGATCTGTCGTGGCAGAATCTTGCTGACGGCACCGGCCTCAGCCTGGCCTACGTCACCGCCGCCCTGCTCGGCCAGCATCCGCTGCCGGAAAACGCTGCTCAAGTGGTCGGCGACAAGCTCGACCTCAGCGCCGATGACGTCGCCGCACTGCAGATCATTCCTTTGCGCGGCAGCCTCAGCGGCGTGCCGACCGATCCGACCATCTACCGTTTTTACGAAATGATCCAGATCTACGGCACCACGCTGAAAGCGCTGGTTCACGAGCAGTTCGGTGACGGCATCATCAGTGCGATCAACTTCAAACTGGACATCAAGAAAGTCGAAGACCCGGAAGGCGGCTCCCGCGCGGTGGTGACGCTCGACGGCAAGTTCCTGCCGCTGCGCCCGTTCTGATGCGCCCGGCCCGCATCCTGCGTGCGGACCATCTCATTTCTGCCACGAGCACACGCCCATGAAAGCCCTGATCGACGGCTTCCTGAAATTCCAGAACGAAGCCTTCCCGCAACGCAGCGAACTATTCAAACATCTGGCCACGACTCAGCAACCCGGCACGCTGTTCATCACCTGTTCCGACAGTCGCGTGGTGCCTGAGCTGCTGACCCAGCAAGAGCCCGGCGAACTGTTCGTGATCCGTAACGCCGGCAATATCGTGCCCTCCTACAGCCCGCATCCGGGCGGGGTCTCGGCGACGGTGGAGTATGCGGTGGCGGTACTGGGGGTGACCGATATCGTGATTTGCGGCCACTCCGATTGCGGCGCAATGACGGCGATTGCCCAGTGCAAATGCATGGATCACCTGCCCGCCGTCAGCGGCTGGCTGCAGCATGCCGAGTCGGCGAAGGTGATGAACGAAGCGCGCGTGCATGGCAGCGACGCGGCGAAATTGAGTTCGATGGTGCGCGAGAACGTGATCGCGCAATTGGCGAATATTCAGACCCACCCGAGTGTGCGCCTGGCCCAGGAGCAAGGGCGGCTGAATCTGCATGGCTGGGTGTACGACATCGAGACCGGTTCGATCGACGCGCTCTCTTCCGATCGCCGCACCTTTGTGCCGCTGGTCGAGCAACCTGAGACTTGCGCGATCAGCGCGCAAGCCAGCCACGCTGCCTGACTCCCCACCGTGATCGTTCCCACGCTCTGCGTGGGAACGCCTCAAGGGACGCTCTGCGTCCAGTGACGCGGAGCGTCACGGGCTGCATTCCCACGCAGAGCACGGGAACGATCAACAGATCAGCGTTTCACCGTGAGATCAACCTGAGTCATCCGGCTGCGCACGGTAAACACGCCATCCCCGGAAAGAATCGCACTGCGCGCAAACAGGCGCCCGCTCTCCCAGTTCGAAAGCCCCAGTTCCGGCTTGTTCAACGCGTACTGGCCATCGACCCAACGGGTAATGCCGTTGCCTACGAACGGCGCGTTCACCGCGTTGTAGAAACGTTCCTGAACCGCCGCCGCCTCGCTGATCAACGACACGGTGAATTGCGGGCTGTAACGGTTGAACAGCGCAATCGCCTGATCCAGATCGTCGACAATCATCAGGCTGACTTCCGGGGTTTCTTCCCATTCCCACTCGCGGCCCAGGTCCGACTCGGGCAAAGACTCGGCCAGCGCTTCGGTCTGGTAACCCTCGGCCCGATAAACCTCGACCGTTGCGTTCTGCCATTCGCTTGGCAGGCAACTTTCACTGCCCGCGACGATGTGCAATTTGCAGCCTTGGCCGCGCGCAGTACCGGCGTCTTTCAAGGCATCGAGGAACAGCGGCACCAGCTCATCGGCGCGTTCGCGCTGAATCAGGCAGACGTTCAGGGTGTTGCAGACCTTGCGGTCCAGCGAGTTGCGCACCACTGCCGCGAAGCGAGTGGCGTCGGCGTCACGGTCGGCGATCAACCACGCGCCGCCGGTGCCGTGCAGGCTGACGGGAGTGCCGGCCTGCTGAGCAATGCTGCCCAACTGACTGACCGCACGGCCCGAGCCCCGCGCCACCGCCAGTGACAGACGCCGATCGGCAAACATCGCCCAACCGGCAGCATGATTGACACTTTCGACCAACGACACCGCCCCCACCGGCAAACCGGCTTCGGCCAGCGCCGGGTTCAAGGCGTGAGTGACGATGGCTTGCGCAGTGCCCAACGCATCGCTGCCGATACGCAGCACAGCCGTATTACCGGTGCGCAACACCCCGGCGGCGTCGGCAAATACGTTGGGCCGGCCTTCGAAGACAAACGCGACGATGCCCAGCGGCGAGACTACTTGCTCCACCTTCCAGCCGTCGTGCTCGACACTGCTGATCACTTTGCCCCGGGTCGGTGGCGCATCACGCCACGCGCGCAGCCCGGCGATCATGTCGCGGCGCATGCGTTCATCAGCGAGCAAGCGTGTGGTCGAGCGGCCGCGCGCCTTGGCCCGTTCGATGTCGGCGCGGTTGGCGGCTTCGATCTGCGTCCAGCATTCAGGACTTTCCAGGCGCTGAGCGAACAGATCGAAAAACTGGCTGATGGCTTCATCGGACACCGCCGACAACGCTGTGAATGCCGCAGCCGCACGCTCGATTGCCACCGAGGCGGCCTGTTGATCGGCCACGGGGATCAGCAACAACTCGCCACTGACCTGCTCGACCAGCAGATGGTCACCGGGCTGAAACCGCGCGGCCAGTTCGGGGCTGACCACGGTGACGCGGTTACCAGCGAAAGGGATCGGCGTGCCAGCGACTAGACGTTCGAGCGCAAGAGACATGAAGCGGATTCACCATGCAGAGGGCGGCCGGAAAATGTATAGAACACGATCCTGCAAAGCAACACTGCACCCTGTGGGAGCGAGCCTGCTCGCGAAAGCGTCCGATCAGACGACATCGATGCTGAATGTGCCGACCTCTTCGCGAGCAGGCTCGCTCCCACACTGGAAATCGTGGTGTGTCTTCAGAAGACGGACCAGCCAATCCGCGAGCTCAGCAGTTCCAGCGACGCCATCCCCGCCAGCGAGTTGCCGGCGGCATTCAGCTCGGGCGACCACACGCACACGCTGAACTGCCCCGGCACCACCGCAACGATGCCGCCGCCGACCCCGCTCTTGCCCGGCAGGCCGACGCGATAGGCGAAATTGCCTGCCTCGTCGTACAAACCGCTGGTGGCCATGATCGAGTTGACCTGTTGGGTCTGGCGGCGCGTCAGGATCTGCTCGCCGCTGTGCTTGCAGAACCCGTCATTGGCCAGAAAGCAGAACGCTCGGGCCAGATCGATGCAATTCATCCGCAGTGCGCAATGGCTGAAATAGCTGCGCAGCACCGCTTCGACATCGTTGTGGAAGTTGCCGAACGACTGCATCAGATAGGCCATCGCCGCATTACGCGCGCGATGCTGATATTCGGAGTCGGCGACCTTGCCGTCGATCATGATCTGCGGGTTGCCCGACAGGCGTCGGACGAAGTCGCGCATCGACAGTGTCGGCGCAGCGAATCGCGACTGGTTGATGTCGCAGATCACCAGCGCCCCGGCGTTGATGAACGGGTTACGCGGGCGGCCGCGCTCGAATTCCAGTTGCACCAGCGAATTGAACGGCTGGCCGGACGGCTCGTGGCCTAGCCGTTCCCAGATCGCTTCGCCGGAGTGATCGATGGCCTGCACCAGGCTGAACACCTTGGAAATACTCTGCACCGAGAACGGCGTTTCAGCGTCGCCGGCGCAATACATTTCGCCATCGTTACTGTACACGGCGATGCCCAACTGGTTGGCCGGCACCGTGCCGAGGGCGGGAATATAGTCAGCGACCCTGCCCTGCCCGATCAGGGGCCGGACGGCGTCAAGGATCTCGTTCAACAGCGCTTGCATGCCGGGTTCCGAAAGTCTCGCCCCATGGGATCGCGGGGACACTGGGGCTAGACGCTGCGCCCGCCGGTCGCATCACACCGGCAAGCGCTTCGCAAAATGTTCTAGGCTGAAGCGGACCATTCAGACACAGGAGAGCACCATGCACCTCGAAGGCTCCTGCCATTGCGGCGAAGTCACGTTCAGCCTCGACAGCGCCCATCCTTATCCCTATCAACGCTGCTATTGCTCGATCTGCCGCAAGACCCAGGGCGGCGGCGGTTATGCGATCAACCTTGGCGGTGACGCGACCACTCTCCAGGTTCGCGGACGCAAAAACATCAATATCTACCACGCAAAAATGAAAGCCGACGGCGATAAACGCGCCCATCGCAGCAGCGCCGAGCGTCACTTCTGCTCGCTGTGCGGCAGCGGCCTGTGGCTGTTCAGCCCGGAGTGGCCGGGGCTGATTCATCCATTCGCCTCGGCAATCGATACGCCGCTGCCGGTGCCGCCGGAACGCACGCACCTGATGCTCGGCTCGAAAGCGCCGTGGGTCGAGGTGGAGGCGAAGCCGAAGGATCAGCAGTTTGATGAATATCCCGAAGAATCGATCGCCCAGTGGCATGAGCGACTCGGCGTGACCCGCTAAATACCGCGCCCTTCGCGAGCAGGCTCGCTCCCACATTTGGATTGCGATCACCTGTGGGAGCGAGCCTGCTCGCGAAGGGGCCGATTCACGCAATATCAATCAGTCCAGATGCGCCCAGGTCATTCTGAACAGCGCTCCACCCCACACCGAATCGCCAACCTCAACCTGCCCGCCATGGGACTGGGAAACCCGCCGCACCAGCGCCAGGCCCAGCCCGAAACCGCCAGTACGCCGATCCCGGCTGGCATCCAGTCGTGAAAACGGTTCGAAGATTTTCTCCCGTCCCTCCAGCGGCACACCCGGGCCGTCATCACTCACCCGCACTTCATAGTCATCGCCATTGCGCAGCAGCGACACCTCGACGCGCTGTTCGGCATAGCGAATGGCATTGCGCAAAAGGTTGATCACCGCCCGCGCCATGAAGCGCGGTTCGATGCTTACCGTGTCGACCTGGCAACCGGCGATCGACAACTGCACGCCCACTGCTTCGGCCTCAAGCGCCACACTGCCGACGACGCTGTCTAGCCAATCGGCCGCGTGAATATTCTCCCGTTTGATCACTGTCGCGCCGTGCTCGAGGCTGGCGTAGGTCAGCAGCTCCGAGACCATCTCCTCCAGCTCACCAAGGTCGGCATACATGTCGGCGATCAGCTCGCGATTCTCGCTGGCGTCCGGTAGCTGTTTGAGCTGATCAAGTTCGAACGACAGCCGCGCAATCGGTGTGCGCAATTCGTGAGACACCGCGTTGGTCAGTTCGCGCTGGTTGGCGATCAAGCCCTCGATGCGCGCCGCCATCAGATTGAAGTGCTCGGCCAGATCGCGGATGTTCGAGCGCCGCGACAACTGGATGCGCACCGACAGATCGTTGTCGCCGAAACGCTCGGCCGCCAGCCGCAGCTTTTCCAGATCGCGCCAGTGTGGACGCACCCAAAAAAACAGAACGATGCCGATCAACACCGCGAGCATCATGTACGCCGCGGTGATGTAGAACGGCATCAGGCTCGGCTCTGGCGGCAGCTTGATGCTGAGCAACTGCGAGCCGCCATCAATGTTGCTGATGAACTGCGTGTAATCGTCGCGGATCACCAACAGGTTCCGCGCGAGCTCGGCTTTTTCCTGCGGTGTCAGGGCCAGTTGATCGGCCTCGACCAGACTCAGCGACAGACCGTAGTGCGCACGCAATGAATCGAGTTTCTGTTCACGCTCGGAGCCCTGGCGGCCTTGCAGATGATCGACCAGCGACCACGCCTGACCACGCACGGCTTCACGGTTGTAATCCTGCATCTGGCTGTCGAGCAACGCATTGAAGGTGTGCTCGACCGCCTGCAAGGCCAGCACCAGCCCTACCGTCATTACCAGAAACAGGCCGAGGAACAAGCGCAGCATCTACAGCTCCCACGCGAATGGATTGAACAGATAGCCCTTGCCCCACACGGTCTTGATGCACACCGGCTCGCGGGGATTGTCCTTGAGCTTGTTGCGCAATTTGCTGATGTAGACGTCGACGCTGCGGTTGAGGCCGTCGAAGGCAATGCCGCGCATGCGATTGAGAATGTCATCGCGGGAAAGAATCTTGCCCGCCGCGCTGGCGAGCAACCAGAGCAATTCGAACTCCATGGTGGTCAGCTCGATCAGCTCACCGGTCAGGCGCACTTCACGGCAACTGCGGTCGATGCTCAATTGCCCGAACTCGAGGAAACTGACCACGCTGGTGTCCGGCGTCTGCCGCCGTTGCAACGCCCTCAGCCGCGCGAGCAATACCGGCGGTTTGATCGGTTTGATCACGTAATCGTCAGCGCCGGACTCCAGACCGAGAATGTGATCGAGATCGTCTTCCTTGGCCGTAAGGATCACGATCGGCGTGTCCGAGACACTGCGAATTTCCCGGCAGACCTGCAAACCGCTCTGCCCCGGCAACATCAGGTCGAGCACCAGCACTTTCGGCTTGAATTCCAGGAACGCAGCCATGGCCAGATCACCGCGATGCACCGTGCGTACCTCGTAGCCGTGTTGTTCTAGAAAGTGTGCGATCAGTGCGGCGAGACGCTCATCGTCTTCGACCAGCAGAACTTTGCCGAAACCCAGGTTATCCATAACAACCGTTGCCAAGCCAAACGTGGAAGGGCCGATATTATGCTGGCATTCATCGAACAGGCGATGACGGCAGACAGCAAAAACCGGCCACTCGGGCCGGTTTCGGTGATGTTTCATACTCTTAAGAGTTTTTTACAATCAAGCAATGATGTCCTTTTTGAAATGCAGACCTCTGTAGGAGCCGCCGAAGGCTGCGATCTTTTGATGTTGATTTCTAAAAACAAGGTCAAAAGATCGCAGCCTTCGGCAGCTCCTACCCAGTCATGCGGCGACCGGCACACCGCTGTGGAAGCGGAATTCCTCGTCCGGCGATTCGATCAGTTCCTGCTCGGCCGCACGGACGCGCTCAATCACCTGCGCGACATCCTTGGCATCACCATACTGATAGGCCAGTTTCAGATAACCCTGAAAGTGCCGCGCCTCGCTTTTCAGCAAACCGAAATAGAACTTGCCCAGTTCTTCATCCAGATGCGGCACCAATGCTTCAAAGCGTTCGCAACTGCGTGCTTCGATGAAAGCGCCAACCACCAGCGTGTCGACCAGTTTCACCGGCTCATGGCTGCGCACCACTTTGCGCAGGCCCGAGGCGTAGCGGCCGGCATGCAGCTGACGCAACTCGATCTTGCGCCGCTTCATGATGCGCATGACTTGCTCGTGGTGCACCAGTTCCTCCCGGGCCAGGCGCGACATCATGTTGATCAGGTCGACATGGGCGTGGTACTTGGCTATCAGGCTCAGCGCCGTGCTGGCGGCCTTGAACTCGCAGTTCTTGTGATCGATCAGCAGGGTTTCCTGGTCGGCCAGTGCCGCCTGGACCCAGGCGTCGGGCGTGCGGCAGCCAAGGAATTCGTGGATTTCGGGAAGGATCATGGGGCTCACGGTAAAGGTGTTCGAGCGAAGGGCGCCGATTATACCGGCCTGCCCGCAGACCACCAGCGGCGGCTGTTGATATGCATCAAGTCGCAGACGTTCGGGTAGCAACTATAGTTGTGCAACGCCGTGCCTTTTCTTTGCTGGAGACTCCGCTCATGCAAGCCATTCGCAGCATTCTGGTGGTCATCGAACCTGAACATGCAGAAAGCCTGGCGCTCAAGCGCGCCAAGTTGATCGCCGGTGTCACCCAGGCCCATCTGCATCTGCTGGTGTGTGACAAGAAGCATGACCACGCCGGCCTGCTCAGCGTGCTCAAGGCTGCATTGCTCGCCGAAGGCTATAGCGTGACCACCGAACAGGCGTGGAACGAGAGCCTGCACGAAACCATCATCGATGTGCAGCAGGCCGAGGGATGCGGCCTGGTGATCAAACAGCACTTCCCCGACAGCTCGCTGAAAAAGGCCCTGCTGACCCCGGCCGACTGGAAACTCCTGCGCCACTGCCCTACCCCGGTGCTGCTGGTCAAAACCGCCGGTTCGTGGAAAGACAAAGTGATTCTCGCTGCCGTCGATGTCGGCAATGCCGATGGTGAGCATCGGCATCTGCACAGCACCATCATCGATCACGGTTATGACATCGCCAGTCTGGCCAAGGCGCATCTGCATGTGATTACCGCGCATCCGTCGCCGATGCTCTCGGCGGCGGACCCGACGTTTCAGCTGAAATCGACCATAGAAGCCAAATACCGCGAGCAGTGCCGGGCGTTTCAGGCGGAGTTCGATGTCGATGACGAGCACCTGCACGTTGAGGAAGGCCCGGCAGATGTGCTGATCCCGTTCATGGCGCACAAGCTCCAGGCAGCGGTAACGGTAATTGGCACGGTGGCGCGCAGCGGTCTGTCAGGCGCGTTGATCGGCAATACGGCTGAAGCGGTGCTGGATACGCTGGAAAGCGATGTGCTGGTGCTCAAGCCGCAGGAGGTTGAGGATCATCTGGTGGAACTGGCCGTGAAACATTAAGAGCAAAAGATCGCAGCCTTCGGCAGCTCCTACAGGTAGAACGCATTCCCATGTAGGAGCTGCCGAAGGCTGCGATCTTTTGCTGTTCAGGCGCCGAAGGCGTCTTTCAGAAAGCCCGGGGCAATGTAGCGCTGATAATGCGCTTCCGACAGCAGGAAGAATTCCCGATCAATGGCATCGCGCAGTTCCGGCAGGTTCCAGTCGCGGAACTCCGGCAGCAATACCATCCCGTACGCCTCAAGATTAATGATCACCCGCGCGCCCCGGGCAATCAGCTGATAGGCCCAGCAATATTCCGACTGATGCGGTACGAAGCGGATCTTGCGCTGTTCGAGCTGCTCGCGCAGGCGCGCCGGATCGAAGATCTCGACTTTGCTCGCCATCACTTGTGACAGCAATTGCTCCAGACGCAGCCAGACCGCACGCTTTTCCTCCTCGTTGTACCCGTTCCAATGGATCACTTCGTGGTGGAAACGCTTGCAGCCACGGCACACCAGGTCACCGTAAACGGTGGAGCAGAGGCCGACGCAGGGGGTCTTGATGGTCTGATTGGGCATAAATGGGCAGAACACTGAAACGCGGAACAGGCCGGCATGTTAGCCCTTTGTCGGGCATTGATCACCCCTCAAACAGCAAGGTCTCGCCAGCGTCGCAGGTTTGCTCCGGCCGCGCTGATTGCCACGAAAGTCCAATAGAGCGCGACTTACCTTTAAATTTTTTTTGCCGTAGAATCAGCCAGCCTTTTAAGGCGCCAATGTCCGTTAGAAGCTGTTTTCAAAGCGTCACGAGCACAGTCGTTCCTTCAGAGCGGTGTTGGCGAAGGGTTTTTCCAGCGGGGAAAAGCCCAACGCCAACCCTCATCAGCTCCCCGTTCTGCAGGCGTAAAACTTTGAAAGCAGCTTCTGTAAGGAATTGCCGGTAATTCTGGCCGAACGACCCACAACGTCGTGAGGCGCATGAGTACGGCAATTTCGGGATGAGCGTCCCGGACACCCATTTGGGACCACTGATGAGGGTAATAACTGTGCTTGAAGCCTACCGCAAACATATCGAAGAGCGTGCAGCCCTGGGTATCGTTCCCCAGCCGCTTAACGCCGAACAAACAGCAGGCCTGATCGAGCTGCTGAAGAACCCTCCGGCTGGCGAAGAAGCTTTCCTCGTTGACCTGATCACCAATCGCGTACCACCTGGAGTGGACGAAGCCGCTTACGTCAAGGCCGGTTTCCTGTCTGCCCTGGCCAAGGGCGAAGCCACCTCCCCTCTGCTGGACAAGAAACGCGCTGTAGAACTGCTCGGCACCATGCAGGGCGGCTACAACATCGTCACCCTCGTTGAACTGCTGGACGATGCCGAGCTGGCGCCAGTCGCCGCCGAAGAACTCAAGCACACCCTGCTGATGTTCGATGCCTTCCACGACGTCGCTGAAAAAGCCAAGAACGGCAACGTTCACGCCAAGGCCGTGCTGCAATCCTGGGCTGACGGCGAGTGGTTCAAGAAGCGCCCTGTTCTGGCCGACAAGATCAGCCTGCGCGTATTCAAGGTCACCGGCGAAACCAACACCGACGACCTTTCCCCTGCGCCAGACGCCTGGTCGCGTCCTGACATCCCGCTGCACGCCCTGGCCATGCTGAAAATGGCCCGTGACGGCATCGTTCCGGACGAGCAAGGCAAGACCGGCCCGATGAAGCAGATCGAAGAAATGCGCGGCCAGGGCTTCCCGATCGCCTACGTCGGTGACGTGGTCGGTACCGGTTCGTCGCGTAAATCGGCGACCAACTCGGTGCTGTGGTTCTTCGGCGACGACATCCCGTACGTACCGAACAAGCGCGCTGGCGGTTTCTGCTTCGGCAGCAAGATCGCTCCGATCTTCTACAACACCATGGAAGATGCCGGCGCCCTGCCGATCGAGTTCGACGTGTCGAACATGAACATGGGCGACGTGATCGATCTGTACCCGCACGCTGGCAAAGTCTGCAAGCACGGTACCGACGAAGTCATCACCACTTTCGAAATGAAAACCCCGGTGCTGCTGGACGAAGTCCGTGCCGGCGGTCGTATCCCGCTGATCATCGGCCGTGGTCTGACCGAAAAGGCTCGCGCCGAACTGGGTCTGCCAGCGTTCGATCTGTTCAAGAAGCCTGAAGCTCCGGCTGAAAGCACCAAGGGTTTCACCCTGGCGCAGAAAATGGTCGGCAAGGCTTGCGGTCTGGCAGAAGGCCAGGGCGTGCGTCCTGGCACCTACTGCGAACCGAAGATGACCACCGTGGGTTCGCAGGACACCACAGGTCCCATGACCCGTGACGAACTGAAAGACCTGGCGTGCCTGGGCTTCTCCGCTGATCTGGTGATGCAGTCGTTCTGCCACACCGCGGCTTATCCAAAGCCGATCGACGTGACCACCCACCACACCCTGCCTGACTTCATCATGACCCGCGGCGGCGTTTCCCTGCGTCCGGGCGACGGCATTATCCACTCGTGGCTGAACCGCATGCTGCTGCCGGACACCGTCGGTACCGGTGGTGACTCGCACACCCGTTTCCCGATGGGCATCTCGTTCCCGGCCGGTTCCGGTCTGGTCGCGTTCGCCGCTGCCACTGGCGTCATGCCGCTGGACATGCCGGAATCGATCCTGGTGCGCTTCAAAGGCAAGATGAAACCTGGCATCACCCTGCGTGACCTGGTTCATGCCATTCCGTACTTCGCTATCCAGAACGGTCTGCTGACCGTCGAGAAGAAAGGCAAGAAAAACGCCTTCTCCGGCCGCATCCTGGAAATCGAAGGCCTGGAAGGTCTGACCCTGGAGCAGGCGTTCGAACTGTCCGACGCCTCGGCCGAACGTTCGGCTGCCGGTTGCACCATCAAGCTGTCGAAAGAGTCGATCACCGAGTACCTGCAGTCCAACATCACCCTGCTGCGCTGGATGATCGGCGAAGGCTACGGCGATGCGCGTACCCTGGAACGCCGCGCTCAAGCGATGGAAGCCTGGATCGCCAATCCTGAGCTGATGGAAGCCGATGCCGACGCCGAATACGCCGAAGTCATCGAAATCGATCTGGCCGAGATCAACGAGCCTGTGCTCTGCGCGCCGAACGACCCGGACGACGCCCGTCTGCTGTCCAGCGTTGCTGGCGAGAAGATCGACGAAGTGTTCATCGGCTCGTGCATGACCAACATCGGTCACTTCCGCGCTGCCGGTAAACTGCTGGATCAGGTCAAGGGTCAGCTGCCAACCCGTCTGTGGCTGTCGCCGCCGACCAAGATGGACGCTCACCAACTGACCGAAGAAGGCTACTACGGCATCTACGGCAAGGCCGGCGCTCGCATGGAAATGCCAGGCTGCTCGCTGTGCATGGGTAACCAGGCACGCGTTGAGCCGAACAGCACCGTGGTCTCGACGTCGACCCGTAACTTCCCGAACCGTCTGGGCGACGGCGCGAACGTCTACCTGGCCTCGGCCGAGCTGGCGTCCGTTGCTTCGATCCTGGGTCGCCTGCCGACCGTCGAGGAGTACATGGAATACGCTGGCAAGATCGACAGCATGGCGGCCGATGTCTACCGCTACCTGTCCTTCGACCAGATCGCCGAGTTCCGTGAAGCTGCTGCGAACGCCAAGATCCCGGTCGTTCAAGCCTAACGCTGCAAAGCAATAAAAAACGCCGCCCATCGTGAGATGAGCGGCGTTTTTTTTGATCGTTCCCACGCTCCGCGTGGGAATGCAGCCCCGGACGCTCTGCGTCCCCAAGCGTGACGCAGAGCGTCACAAGAGGCGTTCCCACGCAGAGCGTGGGAACGATCAGTCATTACACAGCCAGCTTGTAAACCAGCGCCGAAATCGCCACTAGTCCCACCGCCGTAACAAACACGTTCGACGCCTGACCGCGATAGCGCGCCATCGCTGGCACCTTGCGAATCGCGTACATCGGCATCAGGAACAGGATTGCCGCAATCACCGGCCCACCGACGGTTTCGATCATGCCCAGGATGCTCGGATCAAGCGTTGCGACGATCCAGCAGATCACCAGCATGAACGCCGCCACGATGCGATCCAGCGCCTTGGCGCCCGGACGTTTGCCGCTCTTGACGATCAGGCCCTTGAGGCCTTCGCTGGCCCCGATGTAATGACCGAGGAACGACTTGGATATCGCCACAAACGCAATCAACGGCGCCGCAAACTCGATGGTCGGGTTGCTGAAGTGGTTGGCCAGGTACGACAGGATCGAAAGATTCTGCTCTTTCGCCTCAGCCAGTTGCTCTGGCGACAGGGTCAGCACGCAACTGAATACGAAGAACAGCACCAAAATGACCATCAATGCATGAGCGCGCGCGAGGATCTGTGAGCTGCGCTCGTCGGCGTGCACACCGTAACGACGCTTCTGGTCCATCGCGAACGCCGAGATGATCGGCGAATGGTTGAACGAGAACACCATCACCGTAATCGCCAGCCACAGCGTGTGCAGCAGCGCTGACGGCGCCGGCACTTGCGAGGCGGTGGCGAGGATGCCGCCGTTCCAGTGCGGAATCAGGTACACGGCAAGGAACAGCAGCGCGACGATGAACGGATAGACCATCAGGCTCATGGCCTTGACGATCGCCTGCTCACCGCAACGCACCACGGCCAGCAGGCCGAGAATCAGCACGAACGACAGCAGCGCGCGCGGTGGCGGCGTGATGTGCAGTTGGTGTTGGAGGAAGCTGGCGACCGTGTTGGTCAGGCCGACGCTGTAGATCAGCAGGATCGGGAAGATGGCAAAGAAGTACAGCAGCGTGATCAAGGCACCGGCCTTGATACCGAAATGCTGCTCGACCACTTCGGTGATATCGGCGCCTTCGCGACCGGACAGCACAAAACGGGTCAGGCCACGGTGCGCGTAAAACGTCATCGGGAAGGCCAGCAGCGCGAGGATTACCAGCGGCCAGAAGCCACCCAATCCTGCGTTGATCGGCAAAAACAGGGTGCCGGCGCCAATGGCCGTCCCAAACAGTCCCAGCATCCAGGTGGTGTCCTGGCGATTCCAGCTCGAAAGTTCAGCGGGTGCTGCTGCGTCGAAGCGCTTTTCGAGGCTATTGGCCTGATCATTCATCCGGTCGGATCTCCGCATTCCGGTCACTTGCCACTCGGTCAGGACGCGTCGGAAAAAACCGACAGACATGCTCCGGCCGAAACAGGGGCGCGATTCTCCGTGATAAATCAATGCAAGCAAAGACTTAGCTGAGGAATGGTTGTGCGGAGCAGACCGATGGGGAGTCGTTTTCGGAATGATTTTTGCCGTTTCCAGCTACGCTGCATGTCGTTTTCTGGCAGTTTTTCCGGCACCGTGCGCAGCCGGAACGATCAGATCAATCGAGCGACCAGAAAGCCAAACGACATGCAAAGCAAGGCAAGACTCAGCAATGCGAGGATCGGAACGATGTCGCCTCGCTGCTTGAGGCGTAACCTTTCTACGTACTCGTCGTGCTCTCGATCGGAACGGTCAATCATGGCTTGGCGGTCGAACGTACTCATGGTGATTTCCTTTTTCGCGGGTAACGGGTTGGATAGAGCGAAACGCGCACATTCATAACTTGAGCGAAAGGCCGATCAAGGCCGCTGTCGCGGTCAACATTCCGGCCACTACCGCAACCGGGTAGAAATAGGTTTCCCATTTCATCTTTTTTTCTTCCGCCACAAGTTTTTTCCTCTCGGCCACAAGCTTGCGTATTTCATTCATCAGCTTGTCCAGTTCGAGGTTTTCCCGGTCGTTTTGAAGCATTCGCCTTCCCTGGCTGGTGGCAGCTATCGCGCAAGCTGCTCTGAGGCGTGATGATTTCGCATCCATACGGGTGCTGACCAGCAGACGCATCTGCCATTCCCGTAGGCAAAATCCGCGAGTCACGTAAGCCGCCTCATACACGGAATTTGCAATATTCCAGACCAATTACCTGCCAGAACCCTGACCTTGATCTAGCGTGTGAGAAGCCATAACCCAAGGAGCCTCCCATGCCACTGGTCCGCGTCGACATCCAGCAAAACCCCGACCCCACTTTCGCCAGGCGCGTCGGCGAACAGATCTACGCCGCCCTGCGCAGCTGTATCGATGTCCCCGAACACGACAATTTCCAGATCCTCAACGAGCATGACGCCCAGCATTTCGTTTATGACCCGCAATACCTCGGCATCCAGCGCAGCGACGGCGTGGTGTTCATCCAGATCACCATCAGCGAAGGGCGCAGCGTGGAAAAGAAACAATTGCTGTTCAAAACCATTGCCGAGAGCCTGCATGCGCAACTGGGTATTCGCCTGGAGGATGTGTTCATCAATCTGCTAGAGGTAAAGAAAGAGAACTGGTCGTTCGGTAATGGTGTTGCGCAATACGTCAGCTGATGGGTCGTGCGCCATGCCTGCGTACTTGCTTGTTCCACGAACCCGTCCAGAATCAAAGCACCACTGCGTGAATGCAATGATTGCCAAGCCGCTGCGGATTCAGCACTCTGAGTCGACTTTCGCGACCCACCCGCCGCCAATCACAGGAGCCGCGCAATGCCCGCAACCGTTCTGGTACTGGTTGAAACGATCAATGACTATCTGCCGATTCTTGAGCATCAGGGATTCCACCTGATCCTTGCACCAACGCCAGCCGAACGCGCGCAAGCCATCGCCACCCATGGCAGTCGCATCGACGCCGTGCTCACTCGTGGCCCACTTGGCCTGACTGCGCAAGAGATCAGCGCCCTGCCCGCCCTGAAAATAATCACGGTGATCGGTGCAGGTTATGAACAGGTCGACCTGCAAGCGGCCAGCGACCGCGGGATCACCGTCACCAATGGCGCCGGAGTCAACGCCTCGTCAGTGGCCGATCATGCGATGGCATTGCTGCTGGCATTGGTCCGCGACATCCCGCGCTGCGATGCCGCCGTGCGCCGCGGTGAATGGCCGAAAATCATGCGCCCGTCGCTGGCCGGCAAGCGTCTGGGCATCCTCGGGCTGGGCGCCGTGGGCATGGCGATTGCCAAGCGTGCGGAGCTGGGTTTCGACATGCAGATCAGCTACCACAACCGCCAGGTGCGCAGCGACGTCGCTTATGCGTTCTGCTCGACACCGACCGATCTGGCGCGAGCCTCGGACTTTCTGGTCGTTGCCACGCCCGGTGGCATTGCTACTCAACATCTGGTGACGCGAGCCGTGCTCGATGCCCTCGGCCCCAAGGGATTTATCGTCAACATCGCCCGCGCCAGCGTTATCGCAACGGCAGACCTGATCACCGCACTTGAACAACGTCGTATCGCCGGCGCTGCACTGGATGTGTTCGATCACGAACCGGAAGTGCCCGATGCCCTGAAACACCTCAGCAACGTTGTGCTGACTCCCCACGTCGCTGGGCTTTCCCCTGAAGCCACGCAAGGCACTGTCGAACTGGTCGGCAAAAACCTGATGGCGTTTTTCTCCGGGCAACCGGTGCTGACGCCTGTCGCCCTGCCGCCAAAACTCAGTAACCAGCGCGTGCATTAAAGCGCGCAGGATCCTCGGTCTGCGCCGCTGCTCGCCCCATTCTCAAAGTTGATTATCAAGCAACACGCTAACCTATAAGACCGACCCGCGCTTGTGAGCACCCGAGCGCGCCATTAGATTAGCCAATGATGTCTGGCCTCCAAAATAAGCAGAAGGGATAAGCATGGCGCTTACTGACCAGTCCACCCGGATCCGCGCGGGCGAAGAACTCGATGCCAGCCTGATCGATCCGTACCTCAAGGCGCACATTCCCGGCCTGACCGGCACGCCGCAGATCAGCCAGTTTCCCGGCGGCGCGTCGAACCTGACCTACCTGCTGGAATACCCGGAGCAGGAATTCGTTCTGCGCCGTCCGCCGTTTGGCCACAAGGCCAAATCCGCCCACGACATGGGACGTGAGTTCCGCATTCTCAACCAACTGCGCGACGGCTTTCCGTATTGCCCGAAGGCCTACGTGCATTGCACTGACGAGGCCGTCATCGGCGCCGAGTTTTATGTGATGGAACGGGTCAAAGGCATCATCCTGCGCGCCGAACTGCCGCCGGAACTGGGCCTTGATTCGGCGAAAACCGAAGCGCTGTGCAAAAGCTTCATCGACCGCTTCGTCGAACTGCATCGGGTTGATTACAACGCCTGCGGCCTCGGCGATCTGGGCAAGCCCGAAGGCTACGTCGCGCGGCAGATCAAGGGCTGGAGCGAACGCTACGAAAAAGCCCTGACCCCGGACGCGCCGCACTGGGAAGCAGTCAAAGCCTGGCTCAACGACAAGATGCCGGCCGACCACCCGACCTCGAGCATCGTCCACAACGACTATCGCTTTGACAACGTCATCCTCGACCCGGCCAATCCGATGCAGATCATCGGCGTGCTCGACTGGGAACTGACCACCCTCGGCGACCCGCTGATGGACCTGGGCAACACCCTCGCCTACTGGATCGAAGCCGGCGACCCGGCACCGGTGCAACTGATGCGCCGCCAGCCAAGCCATGCGCCGGGCATGCTGACCCGCCGCGAATTCGTCGACTACTACGCCGAGCGCTCGGGCATCCGCATCGACAATTTCGACTTCTACTACACCTACGGCCTGTTCCGCCTGGCCGGCATCGTGCAGCAGATCTACTACCGCTTCTACCATGGCCAGACGCAGGACAAACGCTTCGCGCAGTTCATTCAAATGAACAAACTGCTGGAGCAGATGAGCCTGCAGGTCATCGAGAAATCCAGCCTCTGATCCGGGCCAATAACAAGACTTTCAACAAGGGAAACCCATGTCCAAGACTCAGTTGTTCGACCTCGACGGCAAAATCGCTTTCGTCTCCGGCGCCAGCCGTGGCATCGGTGAAGCCATCGCCAAACTGCTGGCCCAGCAAGGCGCCCATGTGATCGTCTCGAGCCGCAAGCTCGAAGGCTGCCAACACGTCGCCGACGCCATCATCGCCGCCGGCGGCAAGGCAACAGCCGTGGCCTGCCACATAGGTGAGATGGAGCAGATCAGCCAGGTCTTCGCCGGGATCAAGGAACAATTCGGCCGCCTCGACATCCTGGTCAACAACGCCGCGACCAACCCGCAATTCTGCAACGTGCTCGACACCGATCTCGGCGCGTTCCAGAAGACCGTCGATGTGAACATTCGCGGCTATTTCTTCATGTCGGTCGAAGCCGGCAAGCTGATGCGCGAAAACGGTGGCGGCAGCATCATCAACGTCGCCTCGATCAACGGCATCTCCCCGGGCATCTTCCAGGGCATCTATTCGGTGACCAAAGCGGCTGTCATCAACATGACCAAAGTCTTCGCCAAGGAATGCGCGCAATTCGGCATCCGCTGCAACGCCCTGCTCCCCGGCCTGACCGACACCAAATTCGCCTCGGCGCTGGTCAAGAACGATGCGATTCTGAAACAGGCACTGACGCAGATCCCGCTCAAACGCGTAGCCGACCCGAGCGAAATGGCCGGCGCGGTGTTGTACCTGGCCAGCGATGCGTCGAGCTACACCACCGGCGTGGCGCTGAATGTGGATGGCGGTTTCCTGTCCTGATTTCCAGGGCAAATTGCTAACCCGTGTGGGAGCGAGCCTGCTCGCGAAGGCGTTGGGTCAGTCAGCTGTGTTTTGACTGATACCACGCCTTCGCGAGCAGGCTCGCTCCCACAAGGTCACTGCTGGGTTCCAGGCCTCGTGCAATCGAGGAATCGCGAGTGTTATTGGGTTATGCAACGGGTAGTGGTGATGTGGCGCGTTACCTGCCCATCGACATACATATCCCCGGCAACCTCAGTATTCTCCAGCACCTCACACCGACGTTCCGGCGGAGGCGGCGGCGCGACAGGCGCAGGGGGTGGAGGACTGGCACAACCGGCCAACAACGCTGCAAGAAAAGCCAACGGCAATACGCGTTTCCCAGGATTATTCATAGGACGACCCGCGGTAAAGAGAGACAAACTCCCGCAACCCAACCGGCCGCGGAAGACCTGACCACTCATTCTTTATAGCTGAGTGCCTTGTTAGCGCCAGTGGATTGGGGTGATCGGGTGGGATTGGCTGTCGGTTTTGCTGGGATTTTCCGGCAGAGGGCTGGATTGAGATCATCGTTGCCGGCGAGGGCCTCATCGCGAGCAGGCTCGCTCCTACAGTTTTGATCGAGTGAGTTCAGTAACAACCAGGTCGGCTGTCAGGCCGCCTTCGCGAGCAAGCTCGCTCCCACAGAAAAGCAAAAAGCAAAGCTCATCCGCTCTTCACCACTCAAAACAATGAGCGTTAGCTCGAGTACCGCTTTTGATCTTGATTCACAGGCGACGTCGGAAGGCTGAGTGGAGGGATTGATCCGGGCGTGGGAGCGCAGCGACCGTACGACGCAGTCGTACACAGCGGAAGGAGGTGCAGCGAAGCAAACCATAGCCGCTGCGCCCGGATCAGTCCCGGAGCGAAGGAACCCGAGCCTGCGAGGGCCGAACGCAGGAGCAAGCCTTTTCGGTTACCTTTTCGGCGTCTGGAAAAGGTGACTCGCCGTAAGGGCGAAACCGCCAGCCGCAACACCCGCAGAAACGGATATACACCCAACCCCCCAGAGCATGGCCGGCCCAAAGGCCGCCAAGACCAAAGCGCGCTTAAGCCAAATCCGGATCCCGCGAAGAACGCAAGGAATTGCTCTCAAGCTCATACCGCAACTCATCCACCAACGCCTCGACCGCCCCAGGCGTACGCAGCGAAGCCAGATCCAGCCCGCTGATCACCAGATCCACCTGCCCCGAATCCCGGTGATACAACTTGACCGTCAGCGAATGATCACCATCCACCGAACACTCACAAGCCAGCGGCGCAAAACTGTGCTCGAGCCGAGCGCGCAACTGCGCAAGATTCATCATTGACGTTGTTCCTATGACTGTTTCAAAAGGGGCACGATCGCAAACCCGAAATGGTCTACACCGCACCCCACCAGCCTAAGAACACAACGCCTTGGCCAATACATGAATTTGCACCCTTGTAACTAGTGCATTTGCACCCCTCAGCGCTGGCCCTTGGTGCCCCACTCTCCCGAAAACAAACCGCGCTCCCGAGCCCAGACGATCGCCTCGCTGCGGCTATGCACATCGATTTTCGAGTACACAGTGGCAACATGATTGCGCACGGTATTGGGCGCCAGTTTCAACCGCGCGGCGATCTCCTTGTCCGCCAGTCCTTCACAGATCAAGCCCAGCACATCGCGTTCACGGGCCGTCAGGTCAGTGAACGAGGCACTGGGCAGCTGCGGCGAGTTGATCTTCTTCACGTTGGCCAGCTTCTCGATCAGCGTCCGGCTGAACCACGATGCATCCTTCATCACCTCTTCAATCGCCGCGACCAGCTCAAGCTCCGTGCGCTTGCGCTCGGTCATGTCCATCAGCACCAGCAGATAGCAGGAGGTGTCGTGAATGTTCACGGTGTCGGCCGACACCGCACACTCCAGCAACTCCTCGTCCTTCTTGCGCACCGGCACATCGACCCGATCGACCCGACCGTTCTTCGCCAACGCCGACAATAACCGGGTGCGCGCGCCGTCATCGTGGATGAAGCTCAATTGCGTCACGGTTTTGCCGAGTACGTCATCGCTGTCATAGGCCAGGGTATCTAGGAACGCCTGATTCACGTCGATGACCTCCTGCTTTTCAGCGGTGCAGATCAGAATCGGCACCGGAGTCAGACGAAAAGCCTTGGCAAAGCGCTCCTCGCTCTGACGCAAGGCCACTTCGACCCGGCGCCGAGGCTCCATGTCGACGAAGGAGAACAGCATGCAATTCTCGTCATTGAGCAGCAGCGGCTGACCGGCAACGATCACCTGTTTACTGCCACCGTCGGGGAGGCGCAGTTCTGCCTGCATCTGCGGAATGGTCGCGACATCGCGCAAGCGCTGAACGGCCAGATCGCGCTGATCGGCCTGCTCGAAGATATCGATTTCGTAAGCCGAGGTGCCGATCACCTGATCGCGGGTATAGCCGGTCATTTCCAGAAAGCCCGGGTTGACCTTGATGTAACGCAAATCGCTGAGTCGGCAGATCACTGCCGGCGCAGGGTTGGCGTTGAAGGTTTTTTCGAAGCGCAGCTCGGCGTTGGCCCAATCGGTGACGTCGCTCATGATCAGCACCAGCGACTCGGGCTGGCCGACGCGGTCGGTCAGCACCATGCTGCGCACGCTGTGCACCCAGACCCGCTCCGGGTCGTCCGCGGACGAGACTTCGATCAGCACATCATTGAACGCCTCGCAACGGGCGACGCGGCTGATCGGGTAGTTGTCAGGCGGCAAGACATGATTGTTGCGATAGCGCAGCGTGAAGCGTTTGGCGTACTCGTCGGCGTTGCTGCCCAGATCACCGATGGTGCTGACACCGTGCATGGTCAGCGCCGCTTCGTTGGCCCAGAGAATGCTTTTGTCGAGTTCCAGCAGAATCACCCCGTCCGACAGCCCGGCGATGATCTGCTGCAACTGGCGACGGTTGGTTTCGGTGGTCAGGACTTCCTGGCTCATTGGATCTCCACACTGTGATGCGGCTAGGTGAAGAGTACGACCGCAGCGGCTCGGGATCGTGCCACAGCCTCAAAATCGCCAGAAATCCCCTGTGGGAGCGAGCGTGCTCGCGAAAGCGCTGGGTCAGATAGACCATTCGGTGACTGACCCGGCGCATTCGCGAGCAGGCTCGCTCCCACAGGTTTACTGGGTGTGTTTACCTTAGGCGGCACGCTCGCTGTCCGCCACCATCGCCGAAGCAGCGAGCATCGCCCTTAGCAACACCGCACACCCCGCCGCGAGATCATCCGGTGCGGCATTCTCGATTTCGTTGTGGCTGATCCCACCCTCGCATGGCACAAAAATCATTCCCGCCGGGCCGAGCTCGGCGAGAAAGATCGCGTCATGCCCGGCGCCACTGACGATATCCATGTGCGACAGACCCAGCCCTTTCGCGGCGCCGCGCACCGCCTCGACACAGCCCTTTTCGAAGTACAGCGGTGGGAAGTCGGCGGTCGGGGTCAATTCGTAGGTAAGGCCGTGCTCTTCGCAGGTCGCCTCGATCACTTGTTTCACTTCGGCAATCATCGAATCCAGCCGCGCCGGCTCCAGATGCCGGAAGTCGAGGGTCATGCGCACTTCGCCGGGGATGACGTTGCGCGAGCCGGGATAGGCCTGAAGGCAGCCAACCGTGCCGCAGGCGTGGGGCTGATGACCGAGGGCGGCGCGGTTGACGGCGCCGACGATCACCGAGGCGCCGACCAGGGCATCCTTGCGCAGGTGCATCGGCGTCGGGCCAGCGTGGGCTTCGACGCCGCGCAATTTCAGGTCGAACCACTTCTGCCCGAGCGCGCCGAGTACCACACCGATGGTTTTCTCTTCGTCCTCGAGGATCGGGCCTTGCTCGATGTGCGCTTCGAAATACGCGCCGACCGCGTGCCCGCTGACCTTGCGCGGGCCGGCGTAGCCGATCGCATTCAGCGCTTCGCCGACGGTGACGCCGTCGGCATCGACCTTGGCGAGGGTTTCTTCGAGGGTGAATTTCTCGGCGAAGACTCCGGAGCCCATCATGCACGGGGCGAAGCGTGAGCCCTCTTCGTTGGTCCAGACCACCACTTCCAGCGGCGCTTCGGTTTCCACGCCAAGGTCGTTGAGGGTGCGCAGCACTTCGACGCCGGCGAGCACGCCGAAGCAACCGTCGAACTTGCCACCGGTGGGTTGAGTGTCGATGTGGCTGCCGGTCATCACCGGCGGCAGGCTCGGGTTGCGCCCGGCGCGGCGGGCGAAAATGTTGCCGACGGCATCGACCGTGACGCTGCAACCGGCGTCCTTGCACCACTGCACGAACAGGTCGCGGGCCTGGCGGTCGAGGTCGGTCAGGGCCAGGCGACAGACCCCGCCCTTGACCGTGGCGCCGAGTCTGGCCAGTTCCATGAGCGAGGCCCAGAGGCGATCGCGGTTGATGTGCTGATGGGTGGATTGCAGAACGTCTACGGCTGCGTTCATGGGGATCTCCTCAATGCTGATGCCGATAGTGCCCATGCTCTGCGTGGGCATTCATCCATGGACGCTCTGCGTCCGCTGTTGGGACGCGGAGCGTCCCGGGCTGCATTCCCACGCAGAGCGTGGGAACGATCATGTGTTACACCGCTGTTTTCACGGCAGAAGGCTGCGCCCGCATCACACACAACCCGTAATAAATAATCCCGCCCAACGCCGAGCCGGTGAACCAGCCATAGCTGTAGAACCAGCTGAACGCATCGCTGCCCAGCGACAGCAAGGTCAGCGCCACCGGCACGCCAAAGGCGAGAAAACCCGCCCAGTTCCACGCCGGATATACGTCATCGCGGTACAGCCCGGCGAGGTCCAGTCGCTGTTTCTTGATCAGGAAATAATCCACCACCATGATCCCGGCGATCGGCCCGAGCAGGCTTGAGTAGCCCAGCAGCCAGTTCGAATACACGGTTTCCAGGCTGATGTCGGAAACGATCAGGCCAAGCTTTTTCAGCAGTTCATGGCCCATCAGCACCAGCCCGACCAGACCGGTGAGCAACACCGCTTTGGTGCGGTTGATCACCTTCGGTGCGATGTTCTGGAAGTCATTGGTTGGCGAGACGATATTGGCGGCGGTGTTGGTCGACAGTGTGGCAACGATGATCAGCGCCATGGCCACAGCGACCCACATTGGGCTCTGGATATGGCCGATCAGCGTGACAGGGTCGGACACGGTGACGCCGACCAGTTTCACCGATGCGGCGGTCATCACTACGCCCAGCGCAGCGAAAAGGAACATGGTCAGCGGCAGGCCGAAAATCTGCCCGAGGATCTGATCCTTCTGGCTCTTGGCGTAGCGACTGAAGTCGGGAATGTTCAGCGACAGCGTGGCCCAGAACCCGACCATTGCCGTCAGCCCTGCCGCGAAGTAACTGACCACGCTGGCGCCTTCCGGACGCTTGGGCGGGATCGCCAGCAACTCAGTCATCGACACATTGGGCATCGCCCACACCAGCAGGCCTATGCCCACCGCCACCAGTAACGGCGCCGACAAGGTTTCCAGCCATTTGATCGACTCGGCACCGCGAATCACCACCCACAGATTCAGCGCCCAGAACACCATGAAACCGATCACCTCGCCGGTGCCGCCGAGGGATTTCCAGCCCTCGAACACCGAGCCAAGAAACAGGTGAATCGCCAGGCCGCCGAACATGGTCTGGATGCCGAACCAGCCACACGCCACCAACGCGCGGATCAGGCACGGCACGTTGGAACCGAGAATGCCGAACGACGAGCGCAGCAGCACCGGAAACGGAATGCCGTACTTGGTGCCGGGGAAAGCATTGAGGGTGAGCGGAATCAACACGATGACGTTGGCAAACAGAATCGCCAACAGCGCTTCGCCGACGCTCAAGCCGAAATAGGCGGTGAGCACGCCGCCGAGGGTGTAGGTCGGCACGCAAATCGACATGCCGACCCACAGCGCGGTGATGTGCCATTTGTTCCAGGTGCGTTCGCGCACCTTGGTCGGTGCCATGTCGTGGTTGTAGCGGGGACTGTCGAGGACATCACTGCCCGCTTCGAGCTCGTACAAGCCGTCGCGCTCGGTCACTTGTGATCTGGTCTGTTGCATGGCCGCTCCACTGTTCTTCTGATTATTTTTTGCTCATCAGGCGGCTGGCGCATACGACGCCAGCCGGACGATGGCCGGAGGAACTGACAACTTTCATACACCGGCCATGGTGTCAGCGACGGCATCAATAAACGTGCCGCGTCTGGCGCTGAACGCTTGGGCGGTGCACTGGACGCTTTGCAACTTTCTGATATTCATCAGTTTTAATTGATTATTCGATGAGTCCGGGAAAACTTGTCTGAACGCTCAGGCTAAACGTCGGGCAAGTTGTCCGAAGTGTCAGGACTCAAACTGGTGCACTGCATTCATTTTTGTCGGTGAACCCGCAACCGCAGCACAACTTCAAGCGGCTGATTTCACATAGGAAATCTTGCTCATATTTCCATCCTGTCAAGTGCGTCAAAATGGTGAGCAGCCTCACCATTTTGGTGATTTCCAGTTTTTATCGTTATTTTTCAGTAACTTGAACAGGCTATAAGCTTATGAAAAATATTCTTGATCATTCTTGAAATCGCGACTAGTTTCTATTCCTGACAGCGATGACAGGAATACGAACTGCGTCGCTGTACTTCAATAAAACATCTAGAACCGGCACAAGTCGGTCATGCCTGCGAGGAATCCGGAATGTCTCTGTTGATCCGTGGCGCCACCGTTGTTACCCATGATGAAAGTTACCGCGCCGACGTCTATTGCGCTGACGGCGTGATCAAAGCCATTGGTGAAAACCTCGATATTCCCGCCGGCGCAGAAATGCTCGACGGCAGTGGCCAGTACCTGATGCCCGGCGGCATCGATCCGCATACGCATATGCAACTGCCGTTCATGGGCACCGTTGCCAGCGAGGATTTCTACAGCGGCACCGCTGCCGGCCTGGCCGGCGGCACTACCTCGATCATCGATTTCGTCATTCCCAATCCGCAGCAATCGCTGATGGACGCGTTTCATCAGTGGCGCGGCTGGGCGCAAAAGTCTGCGTCGGACTATGGCTTCCACGTCGCGATCACTTGGTGGAGCGAGCAGGTGCGCGAGGAAATGGCCGAGCTGGTCAGCCACCACGGCATCAACAGCTTCAAGCATTTCATGGCCTACAAGAACGCGATCATGGCCGCCGACGACACCCTGGTGGCGAGTTTCGAGCGCTGCCTGGAACTCGGTGCGGTGCCGACCGTGCACGCGGAAAATGGCGAGCTGGTCTATCACCTGCAACGCAAGCTGATGGCCCAGGGCATTACCGGGCCGGAGGCGCATCCGCTGTCGCGACCTTCGCAGGTCGAAGGTGAAGCCGCGAGCCGGGCGATCCGTATCGCCGAAACCATCGGAACGCCGTTGTACCTGGTGCACGTTTCCACCAAGGAAGCCCTCGACGAAATCACCTATGCCCGCAGCAAGGGCCAGCCGGTGTACGGCGAGGTGCTGGCCGGGCACTTGCTGCTTGACGACAGCGTCTATCAACACCCGGACTGGCAGACCGCCGCCGGCTACGTGATGAGCCCGCCGTTCCGTCCGCGCGGCCATCAGGAGGCGCTGTGGCACGGGCTGCAGAACGGCAATCTGCACACCACCGCCACCGACCACTGCTGCTTTTGCGCCGAGCAGAAAGCCGCCGGCCGCGACGACTTCAGCAAGATTCCCAACGGCACCGCCGGTATCGAAGACCGCATGGCGGTGTTGTGGGATGAAGGCGTCAACTCCGGGCGATTGTCGATGCAGGATTTCGTTGCGCTGACCTCCACCAACACCGCGAAGATTTTCAATCTCTATCCACGCAAAGGTGCGATCCGCGTGGGCGCCGATGCCGATCTGGTGCTGTGGGATCCGCAAGGCACTCGGACCATTTCCGCCAAGACCCACCATCAGCAGGTGGACTTCAACATCTTCGAAGGCAAGACCGTGCGCGGCGTGCCGAGCCACACCGTCAGCCAGGGCCGTGTGGTCTGGGCCGACGGCGACCTGCGCGCCGAACGCGGCGCCGGGCGCTACATCGAACGGCCGGCCTACCCGGCGGTGTTTGATTTGTTGAGCAAGCGGGCGGAGTTGCATAAGCCGACTGCCGTTAAACGCTGACCCCTAGTGATCGTTCCCATGCTCTGCGTGGGAATGCAGCCCGGGACGCTCTGCGTCCCATTGGAACGCAGAGCGTCCCTTGAGGCATTCCCACGCAGAGCGTGGGAACGATCAACCACTGCCCACCAGAGGCAGCACCTCAATTAGCCATGAGGCCATAAACCGTGATCGAGACCCTGAACCACCTCCCCCACCCGCACGAAAGCGCGGCCGCCCTCGCCGGCCATTTCACTGATCTGGCGCCGCCGCTCAATGCCCGTCAGGCGCATCTGGAAGCCTCGCGCTGCCTGTATTGCTACGACGCGCCTTGCGTCAATGCATGCCCCAGCGAAATCGACATCCCGTCATTCATCCGCAACATCCATCAGGACAACGTCCAAGGCGCGGCGCAGAAAATCCTTTCGGCAAACATCCTCGGCGGCAGTTGCGCGCGGGTCTGTCCGACGGAAATCCTCTGCCAGCAGGCCTGCGTGCGCAACAACGCGCAGGAATGTGCGCCGGTGCTGATTGGTCTGCTGCAACGTTATGCCGTAGACAACGCACATTTCGCCGAACATCCGTTCCAGCGCGCCCCGGCCACAGGCAAACGTATCGCCGTGGTCGGCGCCGGGCCGGCCGGGTTGTCCTGCGCCCATCGCAGCGCGATGCACGGGCATGACGTGGTGATTTTCGAAGCACGGGAAAAGGCCGGCGGGCTCAACGAGTACGGCATCGCCAAGTACAAACTGGTCGATGACTACGCGCAGAAGGAGCTGGACTTTCTCCTGCAGATTGGCGGGATAGAAATCCGCCACGGCCAGAAACTCGGTGCAAACCTCACCCTCAGCGAACTGCATCAGCAGTTTGACGCGGTATTCCTCGGCCTCGGCCTGAATGCCAGCAAGCAACTCGGTCTGGCCCACGAAGACGCGCCGGGCCTGCTCGCCGCCACCGACTACATCCGCGAACTGCGCCAGGCCGATGACCTCACGCAACTGCCCTTGGCCGAACGCTGCATCGTTCTCGGCGCCGGCAACACCGCGATCGACATGGCCGTGCAAATGGCCCGCCTCGGCGCGCGCGACGTCAATCTGGTGTATCGCCGTGGTGCCGCAGACATGGGCGCCACCCACCATGAGCAGGACATCGCCAAAGCCAATCAGGTGCGATTGCTGACCTGGGCGCAGCCGGAGCAAGTGTTGCTCGATGATCAGGGCCGCGTGCGCGGCATGCGTTTCGCCCGCACCGATCTGGTTGAAGGCCGTCTGCAAACCACCGGAGAAACCTTCGAGCTGGCTGCCGATGCGATCTTCAAAGCGATCGGCCAAAGCTTCGATGACAACGCCCTCAGCGATCCGCTGGCGCGCGAGCTCAAACGTCAGGGCGAACGCATCGAGGTCGATGAACACCTGCGCACCAGCGTCCCCGGCGTGTATGCCGGCGGCGACTGCACCAGCCTCGATCAGGACCTCACCGTGCAAGCGGTGCAGCATGGCAAACGCGCCGCCGAGGCGATCAACGCTCAACTGATGCTCAACGTGGAGGCTGCGTAAATGGCCGATCTCTCGATAGTCTTCGCCGGTATCAAAGCGCCCAACCCGTTCTGGCTGGCCTCAGCGCCACCCACCGACAAAGCCTACAACGTGGTCCGCGCCTTCGAAGCGGGCTGGGGTGGCGTGGTCTGGAAAACCCTGGGTGAGGATCCAGCGGCGGTCAACGTTTCCTCGCGTTATTCGGCGCATTACGGTGCCAATCGCGAAGTGCTGGGCATCAACAACATCGAACTGATCACCGACCGTTCACTGGAAATCAACCTGCGCGAAATCACTCAGGTGAAAAAGGATTGGCCGGATCGCGCGTTGATAGTGTCGCTGATGGTGCCGTGTGTCGAGGAGTCGTGGAAACACATCCTGCCGCTGGTCGAGGCCACTGGCGCCGACGGCATCGAACTGAACTTCGGCTGCCCCCACGGCATGCCCGAACGCGGCATGGGCGCAGCGGTCGGCCAGGTGCCGGAGTACGTCGAGCAGGTGACGCGCTGGTGCAAGACGTACTGCTCGCTGCCGGTGATCGTCAAACTCACCCCGAACATCACCGACATCCGCGTCGCTGCCCGGGCGGCGCATCGTGGTGGCGCCGATGCGGTGTCGCTGATCAACACGATCAACTCGATCACCAGCGTCGACCTGGACCACATGGTCGCCCTGCCCACCGTCGGCAGCAAAAGCACCCACGGCGGTTACTGCGGCTCGGCGGTCAAGCCGATTGCGCTGAACATGGTTGCCGAAATCGCCCGTGATCCGCAGACCCAGGGCTTGCCAATCTGCGGCATTGGCGGCATCGGCAGCTGGCGCGACGCCGCCGAGTTCATGGCGCTGGGCAGCGGCGCGGTGCAGGTGTGCACGGCGGCGATGCTGCATGGTTTCCGCATTGTCGAAGAGATGAAGGATGGCCTGTCGCGGTGGATGGACAGCCAGGGTTACGCCAACATCGCCGAATTTTCCGGGCGCGCCGTGGGCAATACCACCGACTGGAAATACCTCGATATCAACTACCAAGTGATCGCGAAGATCGACCAGGAGGCGTGCATTGGTTGCGGGCGTTGCCACATCGCTTGTGAGGACACCTCACACCAGGCGATCGGCAGTCTGAAACAGGCCGACGGCACGCATAAATATGAAGTGATCGATGAGGAATGTGTGGGCTGCAACCTGTGCCAGATCACCTGCCCCGTGGCCGACTGCATCGAGATGGTGCCGATGGACACGGGCAAGCCGTTTCTGGACTGGAATCATGATCCACGCAACCCCTATCACGTCGCGGTTTAATTGATCGTTCCCACGCTCCTGCGTGGGAATGCAGCCCGGGACGCTCTGCGTCCCATTGGAACGCGGAGCGTCCCTGGAAGCATTCCCACGCGGAGCGTGGGAACGATCAATTTCGCGAGGGAGCGAGCCTGCTCGCGAAGAGGCCAATCCGGCCACTACAGGGTTCAAGGCTCCAGCCCGATCCCGCGCAAAATCACACCTGTCACGGTCTGCACCGCCCGCTCGAACTGCATATCCGACAACGGCTGGTGATCATTGAGAATGTTCACCTGATGATCGAAGTCGGCGTAGTGCTGGGTCGACGCCCAGATCATGTACAGCAACCCCGACGGCTCCACCGGCAGAATCCGCTTGTCCTCGACCCACTGGCGAATCTTCGCTTCCTTCATCTTCGCCCAGTCATACAGGCTCGCATCCAGCGCCTCGCCCAGGGTCGGCGCGCCGTGGATGATCTCGTTGGCCCAGACTTTCGAGCCATAGGGCCGGCTGCGTGAGTGGTTCATCTTGGCGCGGATGTAGCTGCTCAGCACCACGCGCGGGTCGTCGAACATCTCGAAGCACAGCGCGTCCTGCTTCCACACTTCCAGCAGATCGAACAGCACTGCGCTGTACAGCTCGCTCTTGGTGCTGAAGTAGTAATGCAGATTGGAACGCGGCAACTGCACTTCGGCAGCGATGTCCGCCATGGCGGTGCTGCCGAAGCCTTTTTCGGCGAAAACCTTTTCCGCCGCCAGCAGGATTTTCTCGACGTTACTGCGGCGAATTTCGATCTTGTGATTGCCCATGTGGGCTCCCTGACAACAGCGTTGCGCAAGACTAGCATCCGCTCTGATCCGGGCGCGACCGCCGCCAACAAAACTTCGCAGGTACAAGCGCTATGGCACAGCGCTCACACCGATAGGCGATGGTTCACTCACGCCCAGATTACCTTCGACCTGCCCGGCCATGTGCAGCGTGCCGGCCATCACCCCCGTGGTCGGATTCTGCAGCAGCTTCTGCCAGGCCTTGTCGAAGGTGTTGCCGAGGCTGCTGCGGATCAGCGCTTCGCTGTCGGGGCGGTCGTTGGCCTGGATGATTGCGCGTATGCCGGCCACGCCGACCGAAATCATCGCCCCGGCGAGTTTACCCGCCGCTGCCGCCACCGCACTGGCGGCGCCGCGCGGGGCCATTTCTGCTTCGATGCGCTGGCTGGCGCGCTTGGCCACCGGGGCCATCGCCGCGTCGGTGGAGGAAATGCCCTTGGCGCCGCCGTCGGTGTGGATCTTGTCGATCAGTGCGGCGTACGCCGGGAGGGTGTTGAGCGGCTCGGTGCTGATGACTTTGAACAGCGACGCATCCCGCGCAGGCGGCGGGCCGAGGGCGATGGCCGGGATCTTCTGCAAGCGCCCGTTGAGCTGCGCAATCGGCACACCATGACGCTGGGCGATGAGCGGCATCTGCTGCGCCATCAATTGCGCGTAGAACGCCGTGGCCTGCGCCAGGATCGCATCCGGATCGATCTCCACGGCGACCGGCGCAAGGACTTTTTCCTGATATTGCTCAAGCAGATACGCCGCCAGCCGTTTCGCCGAAGCGTCCTGCTCACCGCCGGCGCTGATCGTGTACCAACTGACCTTCATCGACAGCCACTCCTGGGTCCAGTAGCTGCTGAACCAGGGGATGAAATTTTCTTCAGTTTGCTGATAGACCCGAGTGCGCCAATGTTCCATCGAGCCACGGGCGAACAGCTTGACCTGCTCGGTGGCCTGTTGCGATGCGCTGAGGATCTCGCGGTCGATCTGCTGCCAGGTTTGCGCCGACACCACCACCGCCTGCGGCGCACTCACCGGCGCCCGGGCCGAAGTGGCGCAGCCGGCCAGCAAAAGCAGTGCGGCGACGACCAGCGCGCGTGGGTTCACGGTGGTGGTGTCCTTTGGCTTGGGGAGGTGCAGGTTTGAGTATAGGTGGGTCAGTCGATTTCGATGCTGAAGGTTCCGGCCTCTTCGCGAGCAGGCTCGCTCCCACATCTGAATGCCTTGCACCTGTGGGAGCGAGCCTGCTCGCGAAGGCGCCAACAGCAGCACCACAAACCTCAACCATCACCACCATCGATATCCACCATCGCCACGATTGCCTTCCGCCCTCCCTTGCTGAAAGGCACGATTGACCCATCCGAAACACAACGAGGCGTTCACATCATGATCCACACCCAAGTCACCCTCTCCGTGAGTTTCCCGGTGTTCGGCAGCAACTACTACCAACAGCACGTCGTGCCGCGCAAAGCGCAGACGCTGGTGTTCAACAAGGATTTCGACGATCTGCTGATGCCCGCCGCCAGCAATCATTTCAGCAATGAAGTGGTCGACCTCAACGATCAGTTCCGTTTTCTGAGCGACATACTCGCCACCCATTTGCTCGATCACGAGGCCTCGGTGCCTGCGCGATCCCGCGTCCAGGCGAACGCTCGTTTTTTCAACTGAGGCTGATGCACAGAGGGCGTTCCTTTGACGGGAACGCCCTCTTCATTCAATCAGTCATCATCGCGATCACGGTGATAACGACGGCCATCGCGGCGGTCGTCATCGCGGTCGTCCCAGCGCCGGTCATGGTCGTAATAGCGGCCATGGTCGCGGTCGTAGTGCCGGCCATGGCGGTGGTCATCATCAAAATCCGCAATACAGCCGCTGAGCAATACGGCGGCGGTCACAGTGAGCAGCATGGTTGTCGCTTGCTTCATTCAACACTTCCCTAAAACCCAAGGTCTTGACGACGGAAATCGCCACGCTGCCCGCGTCTTCGGGACGCAGTACGCGCAGCCGCAGATACGACCGGGCAAAAGCGCGTTGATTCAGTGGCCACTATCGACCGTTTGTCGGCTCGTTCGTCGCAGCCGAACAGCGGCGTAACGCCACCTATACTGCTTGCAACCTACCCCCATGCAATGGATCTGCGCCCTCAATAACAATAAGCAGAGGTGGATCATGGTCTGGCAGCAAATCTACGACCCGTTCGGCAACCCGGTACTCTCCACGCTGATGGCCGCAGTGCCGGTGGTGGTGATGCTCGCGGCGCTGGCGTTCTTTCACGTCAAGGCGCATCTGGCGGCGTTGTTGGCGCTGGCGTCGGCCCTGCTGATCTCGATTTTCGCCTTCGACATGCCGGCGGGCATGGCCGGTTCGGCGGCGTTGTTCGGCGCGGCGAATGGCTTGCTGCCGATCGGCTGGATTGTGCTCAACATCATCTTTCTGCATCGCCTGACCACCGAAAACGGTTCGTTCAAAGTGCTGCAGGACTCCCTCGCGCGCATCACCGATGACCGACGTTTGCAGTTGCTGCTGATCGCCTTCTGTTTCGGTGCGTTCTTCGAAGGCGCGGCAGGCTTTGGCACGCCGGTGGCGGTCACCGGGGCGATTCTGATCGGCCTGGGTTTTTCGCCATTGGCCGCATCGGGTCTGGCGCTCATCGCCAATACCGCGCCCGTCGCTTTCGGTGCGCTGGGCACACCGATCATCACCTTGGCCAAAGTCACCGGGCTGGATGAGATGGAGCTGTCGATGATGGTCGGCCGGCAGTTGCCGTTCTTCTCGGTGCTGGTGCCGTTCTGGTTGATCTGGGCGTTTGCCGGGTGGCGCAAGATGCTGGAGGTGTGGCCGGCGATTCTGGTGGCCGGGGTGAGTTTCGCCATCCCGCAATTTCTCGTGTCCAACTACCACGGGCCGATGCTGGTGGACGTCATCGCTGCGCTGATTTCCATGGCCTGTCTGACGCTGTTCCTCAAGGTATGGAAACCAGCGACGATCCATACCTCGGCGGCGCTGTCCGGGCGCGTCGACAACTCCAAGGTCGACGAAGAAACAGTCACCGCCAGCGCCGCGTTCAGCGATCAGGCGCGCCCGGCAGTGATGCGCGCGTGGATGCCGTGGATCATTCTCACGGTGTTCGTGTTTGCCTGGGGCACGCAGGGCTTCAAGAACATGTTCGATACGCGCCCGGTGATCGACCCGGTCACGCAATCGGCCAAGCTCGACCCGCAAGGCAAACCGATGCGCGAGGCCAATCCGATCTTCGCCCCGGCGCTGACCTTCACCGGTCTGCACCTGCAAATCGAGAAAGTACCGCCGGTTGTCGCGGCGCCGAAAGCCGAGGAAGCGATTTACAAGTTCACCTGGCTGACCGCGACCGGCAGCGGGATTTTGCTGGCGGCGATTGTCGGCGGTCTGCTGATGGGTTATTCGATCCCGCAACTGATCAAGCAGTACCTGCGCACGTTGTGGGTGGTGCGGTTTTCGTTGATCACGATTGCGGCGATGCTGGCGCTGGGCTTCCTCACGCGCTATTCGGGGCTGGATGCGACCATGGGCCTGGCGTTTGCGGCGACGGGGATTTTCTACCCGATGTTCGGCACGCTGCTCGGCTGGCTGGGGGTGGCGCTGACCGGTTCCGATACCGCGTCAAACGTGCTGTTTGGCGGCTTGCAACGGGTGACCTCGGAACAGCTGGGTATCAGTCCGGTGCTGATGGCGGCAGCGAACAGTTCCGGTGGGGTGATGGGCAAGATGGTCGACGCGCAGTCGATCGTCGTCGCCTCCACCGCGACCCGTTGGTATGGGCATGAAGGCGAGATCCTGCGTTACGTGTTCTTCCACTCGATCGTGCTGGCGATCCTGGTCGGCGGGCTGGTGACGTTGCAGGCGTATGTCGCACCGTTTACCTCGATGGTGGTGGGTGGGCCATAACTGAAAAACACATCTCCACTGTGGGAGCGAGCCTGCTCGCGAAGAGGTCGGCACATCCAGCAGCGGCTGGGTCTGGCCCGACGCTTTCGCGAGCAGACTCGCTCCCACGGGTCTATTGATGAGCTCCGCACATAACTCTTTAGCGCAAATCCGACAAAACCTTTTCCCTCCCGCTGCGGTCACTCCTTTTACGAGACTGGCATGCATGCCGGCGCGCCCGTTTGGGCCTTTTGCAATCCTGCCGCCCGATGAGAGAAAAGGAATCGAACCATGCCGATTTCCCGACGCAACTTCATGATCCTCGGCGCCGTAACCGCGACGGCGTTCGCCATGCCCCCCTTTATCAGCCTCAAGGCCTACGCGGCCAGTCTGGAGCAACCGGCCATGAGTAAAGTGACCCTGCAAGTCAACGGTAAACCGCAAACCCTCGAAGTAGACACCCGGACTACCCTGCTCGACGCCCTGCGCGAACACCTGCACCTGACCGGCACCAAAAAAGGCTGCGACCACGGCCAGTGCGGCGCCTGCACGGTGATCGCCGACGGTCGGCGGATCAATTCCTGCCTGACCCTCGCAGTCATGCACGACGGCAGTGACGTGACCACCATCGAAGGCCTCGGCATGCCGGACAAGCTGCACCCGATGCAGGCCGCGTTCATCAAGCACGACGGTTACCAGTGCGGCTATTGCACCCCTGGGCAGATCTGCTCGGCGGTCGCTGTGCTCAAAGAAATCCGCGACGGCATTCCCAGCCACGTCAGCCCGAGCCTGACCGAGCCGCCGAAACTGATTGCCGCCGAACTGCAGGAGCGCATGAGCGGCAATATCTGCCGCTGTGGCGCTTACTCGAACATCATCGAAGCCATCACTGAAGTCGCGGAGGTGCCGGCATGAGAGCCTTCAATTACAGCCGCGCCGACTCGCCTGCCGCAGCCGCTTCCCAGGCTGCGCAAGTCGAGGGCGCCAAGTTCATCGCCGGCGGCACCAACCTGCTCGACCTGATGAAACTCGACATCGAAACCCCGGTACACCTGATCGACATCAACCACCTCGGCCTGGACCAGATCGAAGCCACGCCCGAAGGCGGACTGCGCATCGGTGCGCTGGTACGCAACACCGATCTGGCCGCCGACGCGCGCGTGCGCAAGGACTACGCCCTGCTCTCCCGCGCCCTGCTCGCCGGGGCTTCCGGGCAGCTGCGCAATATGGCGACCACCGCCGGCAACCTGCTGCAACGCACCCGCTGCCCGTACTTTTACGACACCCACCAAGCCTGCAACAAACGCAACCCCGGCAGCGGCTGCGCGGCGATCGGTGGCGTGACTCGGCAACTCGGAATCATCGGCGTCAGCGACGCTTGTATTGCAACCCACCCGAGCGACATGGCCATTGCCATGCGCGCACTCGATGCGCAGATCGAAACGGTCAAGCCTGACGGCAGCACGCGCAACATTGCCATGGCGGATTTCCATCAATTGCCGGGCAACACGCCGCACATCGAAACCAGTCTCAAGCCCGGTGAATTCATTACCGCCGTGACCCTGCCGGCGCCGGTTGGCGGCACGCACATTTATCACAAGGTGCGGGATCGCTCGTCCTACGCGTTTGCCCTGGTCTCGGTCGGTCTGATCCTGCAAAAGGACGGCACCGGCCGTGTCGCCGTCGGCGGCGTTGCGCCGAAACCGTGGCGGGTCGAAGCCGCTGAAGCGCTGTTGCCCAAGGGCGCCAAAGCGGTCAGCGAACGCCTGCTTGAGGGCGCGACACCCACCGATGACAATCAATTCAAACTGACACTGGTCGAGCGCACGCTGGCTTCGGTGTTGGCGCAAGCGAGGGAAACCGCATGAAATTCGACACGCCCGCCACCACCAATCCCATCGACCGCCTGAAAGTCGTCGGCCAGCCCACCGAGCGCATCGAAGGCCCGTTGAAAACCAGCGGCCAAGCCACTTACGCCTACGAGCAACATGAGGCGGCAGCCAATCAGGCCTACGGTTTCATGGTCGATTCGGCGATTGCCAAAGGGCGGATCAAAGCCATTCATCTCGACGAGGCCAAAGCCGCACCCGGCGTACTCGCAATCGTCACTGCCGAGAACGCCGGCAAGCTAGACAAAGGTGATTACAACGCCGCGCATCTGCTCGCCGGTCCCGAGGTACAGCACTACCAGCAAGCCGTTGCATTGGTGGTTGCCGAAACCTTCGAACAGGCCCGCGCCGCTGCGCAATTGGTCAGGGTCGATTACGAGACCAGCGAAGGCAAGTTCGATCTGGCCAGCGTCAAAGACCTCGGTGTCGAGCCGAAAGACGAGTTGCCGGACGTCAATCACGGCGACTTCGACAAGGCCTTCACCGCCGCTCCGGTGCAGTTCGATCAGACCTACACCACACCAGACCAGTCCCACGCGATGATGGAACCGCACGCCACACTCGCCGCGTGGAAAGGCGATCAGCTGACCGTGTGGACGTCGAACCAGATGGTCGCCTGGAGTGTCGGTGACATCGCGAAAACCCTCGGCCTGCCGAAGGAAAAAGTCCGATTGGTCTCGCCGTACATCGGCGGTGGTTTCGGCGGCAAACTGTTCATCCGCGCCGACGTGATTCTCGCCGCTCTCGGCGCGCGCATGGCGGGGCGGCCGGTGAAAGTCGCCCTCGCCCGCCCGCAAATGGCCAACAACACCACCCATCGCCCGGCAACGATTCAGCGCATCCGCATGGCCGCCACGGCGGACGGCAAGCTGACCGCCATTGCCCATGAAGGCTGGTCGGGCAACCTCGCCGACGGCAAGGTCGAACTGGCCGCGCAACCGAGCCAGTTGCTCTACGCCGCAGAAAACCGCCGCGTCAGCATGCGCCTCGCCCCGCTCGACCTGCCCGAAGGCAATGCCATGCGCGCGCCGGGTGAAGCGCCGGGGCTGATGGTGCTGGAAATCGCCATGGACGAAATGGCCGAACAGCTGAAGATGGACCCGGTGCTGTTCCGCATCGCTAACGACACTCAAGTCGACCCGGTGAAAACCGAGCGGCCGTTCTCCCAACGCCAACTGGTCAAATGCCTGCAGATCGGCGCCGAGAAATTCGGCTGGGATCAGCGCAAGGCACAACCGGGCAGCCGTCGTGAAGGCCGTTGGCTGATCGGCATGGGTGTGGCGGCGGCGTTTCGCAACAATTTGCTGGTCAAGTCCGGCGCCCGTGTGCGCCTGGAGCGTGACGGCAAGGTCGTTGTTGAATCGGACATGACCGATATCGGCACCGGCAGCTACACGATCATTGCGCAGACCGCTGCCGAGATGATGGGCGTTGGTCTCAATGATGTGGTGGTGCGTCTGGGCGATTCGGACTTCCCGGTGTCGGCCGGTTCCGGTGGCCAGTTCGGCGGCAACTGCTCGACCGCCGGGGTCTACGCTGCGTGCGTGAAACTGCGCGAAGCGGTGGCGCAGAAGCTGGGACTCGCGGCGGATCAGGCGGAGTTCGCCGATGGTCAGGTGCGCGTCGGCAGCAATAGCCTGCCGCTGCGCAATGCCGCTGAAGGCGGCGCGCTGGTCGGCGAGGACAGCATCGAGTTCGGTGATCTGGCCGAGAAATATCAGCAATCGACCTTCGGCGCGCATTTCGTCGAAGTCGCCGTCGATGCTGCCACTGGCGAAGTGCGTGTACGGCGCATGTTGGCGGTGTGCGCTGCGGGGCGGATCCTCAACCCGACGTCGGCGCGCAGTCAGGTCATCGGCGCGATGACCATGGGCGTCGGCGCGGCGTTGATGGAAGAGCTGGCGGTGGACAAGCGCCTGGGCTTTTTCGTCAACCATGACCTCGCCGGATACGAAGTGCCGGTGCACGCCGATATCCCGCATCAGGAAGTGATCTTCCTCGAAGAAACCGACCCGATTTCGTCGCCGATGAAGGCCAAGGGCGTGGGTGAATTGGGAATTTGCGGCGTGAGTGCGGCGGTGGCGAATGCGATCTACAACGCCACCGGCGCAAGGGTGCGGGAGTATCCGATTACGCTGGACAAGATTCTTGATTCGTTGCCGGAGATGATCTGAAGAAACGTCGACGTTAAAACCCCCCTGTAGGAACTGCCGCAGGCTGTGATCTTTTAATCTCCAAAGCAAGATCAATAGATCGCAGCCTCGTTGCACTCGACAGCTCCTACAGGGAGCCTCGCTTAGCGCGGATATTGCTCTTCACTGACCTGCTCCATCCAGTCCACCACCTTGCCATCCAGCACTTCGGCAATCGCGATATGACTCATCGCCGTCGTCGGTGCTGCGCCGTGCCAATGTTTGGCGCCCGGGGCAATCCACACGGTGTCGCCCGGGCGGATTTCACGAACCGGCTGGCCCCACTCCTGCACGAAGCCTGCCCCCGAGGTGACGATCAATGTCTGCCCCAGCGGATGGGTATGCCATGCAGTGCGCGCGCCCGGCTCGAACGTTACGGTCGCACCACTGACCCGCGCCTCATCGGTGCCTTTGAACGGCGCATCCACCCGCACCGTGCCGGTAAACCAGTCAGCCGGGCCTTTCGCCGATGGTTGCGAGCCATTCGGTGTGACCGTGACACGGGGATTTTCGGTGGCCTGCACCTCACCAGCAAGCAGCGAAAGCGTCAGCGCGGAAGCAGCAATCGGGTTCATGGCATTTCCTCCAATAAATGATGCAACCACTGTAGCGATCCGCACTCTTTGGATAATCGACTAGAATCCGAAAAAACTTATGCAGGACAATCATCAATGCTTCGGGAAAACGCCACCGACCTGCTCGCCTTTCTCGCCGTCGCCCGTGAACGCAGTTTCACCAAGGCCGCAGCCAAACTCGGCGTGTCGCAATCGGCGCTCAGCCACACCATTCGCAGTCTCGAGGCGCGACTCGGCCTGCGCCTGCTGACCCGCACCACGCGCAGCGTGTCGCCGACCGAGGCCGGCGAACACTTGCTGCAAACCATCGGCCCGCGCTTCGAGGAAATCGAGGTGGAACTGGCCGCCCTGAGCAACCTGCGCGAAACCCCGGCGGGAAAGATCCGCATCAGCGCCACCGACCATTCGCTGAACTGGATCCTGCGTCCGGTGTTGCAGGATTTCCTGCCGCAGTACCCGGATGTGTCCGTCGAGGTTTGCTGTGACTATGGCTTCGTCGACATCGCCGGCCAAGGCTTCGATGCCGGTGTGCGCCTGGGCGAAGACGTTGCCCAAGGCATGATCGCCACCCGTATCGGTCCGGACATGCGCATGGCGGTGGTAGGCTCCCCCGCCTACTTCGCCCGGCGCCCTGCACCGCAAACCCCGCGCGACCTGACCGACCACGCCTGTAACAACCTGCGCCTGCCAACCAATGGCGGGCTGTATTCGTGGGAGTTCGAAAAGGACGGTGAAAGCCTGAAAGTGCGCGTTGCCGGGCAGGTCACCCTGAATGGCGTGTACCCATTGCTCGACGCCGCACTGGACGGTTTCGGGCTGAGCTACATCCCGGAAAACGTCGTCGCGCCGTTTCTCGCCGACGGCCGCCTGGTCCAGGTGCTGGGAGACTGGTGCCCGACATTTTCCGGTTATCACCTGTACTACCCGAGCCGGCGCCAGGCAGCGCCAGCGTTTGCGTTGTTGCTGGAGGCGTTGCGCTATCGCGGTTGACCCGGCTCAGCCCAGCAACGCAATCAACTGATGCCGCTGCGCATCGGTCAGCATCGGCCCAAAACCGGCTCCGGCGTTGTCAACCATGTAGCGCGGATTGCTGGTGCCGGGAATCACGCAGGTCACCGCCGGATGCGCCAGGAGAAATTTCAGTGCCAGTTGCGGCCAGCTGTTGACCTGCACATCCGAGACCCACGCCGGCAGCGACTTGCCTTTGAGCCGGGCGAGCAAACCACCGCCGCCAAAGGGCCGATTGCAAATCACCGCCACCCCACGCTCGCGGCACAGCGGCAGGATGCGTTTCTCGACCGCACGATCATCGAGGGCGTAGTTGATCTGCAGAAAATCCAGCTTCTCGGCTTTCAGCACCGCTTCGACCTCGTCATACGCCGACGAGGTGTAATGGGTGATGCCGATGTAGCGAATCCGCCCCTGCTCCTGCCATTCGCGCAGCATCGGCAAGTGGGTTTGCCAGTCGAGCAGGTTGTGAATCTGCATCAGGTCGATGCGCTCGGTTTGCAGCAGTCTGAACGACTGCTCCATCTGCGCGATGCCCTCTTTGCGCCCGCGCGTCCATACCTTGGTGGCGAGAAACGCCGGCGAGCGCGGTTCGTGGATCGACAGCAGTTCACCGGTGGTTTGCTCGGCGCGGCCGTACATGGGTGAGCTGTCGATCAGCGTGCCGCCCTTCCTGAACAGCGCCTCGAGGACAGCGGGCAATTGCCGGTAAACCGGATCGCCCGGGGCGACGTCGAAACCGCGATACGTGCCCAACCCGACCATGGGCAGTGCCTCGGAGCTGGAAGGGATGGCGCGGGTCTGCATGGTCTGGTCTCCTGCCGTGGGCGGCGCAGTGGCGGTCGGCGCTACGCTGCCGGCCAATGCCCGATCAATGGTGAGCAGCGCCGCAGCTTGGGCAGCCAGCGTGAGCAAGCGGCGACGTGAGTAACCCTCAGTGTGGCGCATGCGAGTCCTCCTGCTGCGCGGATCTGTTGCACGGTGTGTGCGCCGGCTGTCAGGCGCAGTCGCTGAACTACACTGCCACAGCCAACCTCTCTCCCCGTTAAAAGTAGCCGAATGTCCCGAACCCTGATGTTACTCGTCATTTTCATCATTGCCGTGTACCTGGTGCTGTGCGCCGCGCTGTTCGTGTTTCAGCGCTCGCTGATCTGGTTTCCCCAGCCTGCCGCCGTGGTTGCAGCGGACTCGCGAATGAAACTGCCGATGCCGGATGCCGAGGTCTGGGTGACAACCCGAGAGCGCAGCGGATCGCGCGCACTGATTTATTTCGGCGGCAATGCCGAGGACGTATCGCGAAATCTGCCGGAATTCACTGAGGCGTTTCCTGACTACTCGCTGTATTTCCTTCATTACCGGGGCTTTGCTGGCAGCACCGGCTCGCCATCGGAAGCCGCGATTGCCGAAGATGCACTGGCGTTGTTCGATCAGGTCTATGCCACTCATCCGCAGGTCGCCGTGGTCGGTCGCAGCCTCGGTTCGGGGGTGGCGGTGCGCCTGGCCAGTCAGCGGCCGGTGCAGAATCTGATTCTGGTGACGCCGTTCAACAGCCTCGAGGAAATCGCCGCACGGCAATACCCGTGGGTGCCGGTGAAGTGGTTGCTCAAGGATCGTTTTGAATCGGGCGAGTACGCGGCGCATATCCGCACGCCGACGTTGCTGTTGGCGGCCAGCGATGACGACGTGATTGGACGCAGCAGCACGCAGCGCTTGTTCGAGAGTTTTCCTGCGGGCGTGGCGACGCTGAAGGTGGTGCCGGACTCGGGGCATAACTCCATTTCCGAGCGGGGGGAGTATTTGCGGTGGATGGGGAATGTGTTGAATCGCTAGTGGTTGTTTGCCAGTGATAGAGAGGTCGACCGGGGCGGCGTCTTCGCGAGCAGGCTCGCTCCCACAGTTGTTCCGAGTACGCCGTAAGCGCGATGTGGGAGCGAGCCTGCTCGCGAAGGCAGCGGTTCGAACAACAGCAATTCAATTGCATTTGCCGCCACTGAACCAAGTCCAAAAAACCCAGTCCTATCCGCGCCGCCACACACGGCTCCCTCACTCTAGCGCTGTCCCCTTTCAGAGCTGTCCGTCCCATGCGCCACGCCGTTCGTTCGTCTCGCTTCGTTTCGCTGTGCCTGCTGAGCCTGTTCCCCTTTTTCACTGAATCCGCCCACGCCAGTGCGGAGCGCGAACTGGTGGCCGCCATCAATGATTACCGCGCCCATCCGCAACGCTGCGACCGCCGCCCTGCGCAGCGTCTGGCGCCGTTGGCTTTGAAATCGAATCTGGCCTTGCCGATCGGCTATCGCTACGGCGGCGGCATGCGCGAGGCGTTGAAGTCTTCCGGCTATTCAGCAATCACGGTGCGCAGCATCCGCATTATCGGAGCCGAAGACGCCGACGAGGCCTTCGATCAGTTGCAGAGCGATTATTGCGGCGCCTTGCTGGATGCGAACTACGCCGACATCGGCATCAGCCATTCGCGCAATCAATGGCAGGTGGTGCTGGCGCAACCGGTGCTCGACAGCCGCGTCGGTGACAACCGCAGCGTCGGCAAGGCGCTGCTCGCCGAGGTCAACGCTGCCCGCGCCCGGCCGCGCATGTGCGGCCGCCAGCGCTTTGCCGCCGCGCGGCCGTTGAGCTGGAACGCCGCCCTCGGCGCAGCGGCTCAGGGCCACAGCAAAGCCATGGCTTACGGCAATTATTTCGCCCACCGCGATCCCGACGGTGACATGCCGGCCGACCGCGCCCGTGCTGCCGGTTATCGCGGCCGCCAGGTCGGGGAAAACATCGCTGCCGGGCAAAGCTCACCGGGCAAAGCCATGGCCGGCTGGCTGGCCAGCCCGGGCCATTGCGCCAACCTGATGAACCCGATGTTCACTCAGGTCGGCGCCGGCTTCGCCAGCGAAACGCGCAGCGACGACGGCGTTTACTGGACGATGCTGTTCGGCGCGCCGTAAATCACGGCTGACTCCGCGCATTCTCATCGCTTGGCGTGGCCGGACGCGGCATGACGTGTTGATGGCCGGTCGGGTCGTTGAGCTGGATGACATTACCCTTCTGCCACGCATCAGCCCCCGTTGCGACAGGCGCCGGTTTGATCTCGGCGCGGGCCTTTTTCTTCTCGGCACTGTCGATGCCCAGGCGGTGATCGCGCTGGCGGACCATTTGCGCATCGGCCTGACCGTCAGCGGTAAAGCCCATCATCAACTGCGGCACGCCCAGCGGCAGTTGCTTGTCCTGATCGGTATGCCAGGTGTGCCAGGTCTTGCCGTAGGTATTGGCGAGTTTTTCCATCAAGCGCGTTTCTGCCACTTGCGGGATGCCCGGCGCGACCAGTTGGCCAGAACTGACTTCGTGAGCGTGGCTGTGCCACAGGGCTTTTTCTTTCGCTGGCAATTGCGTGAACAGGCGCTGGCTGATGATGTATTCGACGCCCATCAGCTTGGCTTCAGCAGTGTTGCCGTCATAGATCACGCACTGGAACACTTCTTCGTTGAGCGCCGAGCAGTAGTGGTGCGCTTCCATCTGCGCGCCGGGATGACCGTTGTAAAAATGGAAACCATCGAGGTACATGTTCAACGCGCGAATTGGCGGCTTGTCCTGCAACCACTGCGCGCCGACTTCGAGCATTTCCGTGTCGGACTCCTTGGCCTGGCCGGGCGTCTGCACCGGCGAATCGGTGTTGCTCATGGCGCAACCGGTCAACGCGGCGACCATCAAACCTATGGGAACCCAACGTCCCTGTGAGGTTGTCGTACGCATGTTTCACTCCTCGAACTGTCAGTGACGGGCGCGTGCTGGCCCTGTTCTGCAACTGAAAGCAGGAGAACGGCAGAGTTCGAAAAAGCTGCGTGCGGATCAGACGGGAGAGATCGTCGCCAGCACGCCGATCAGAATGGTCAAGGTCAGAAAGCCGCCGAGAAAAATCGCCATCTTGTACATGTTGCGCTCCTTGAGGCTGGGTATGCGGTGCACCGGACGCTGCGGGATGAGGTCGGAGGGTGACTGGCCGCACTGCCGGGGCATTCTGAGCCTGTGGCTGTACTGAATACAGAGGCAGATGAAACAGAAAAATACGGATCAGATGCGCATCTGATCCGCTTCGGGGATGAAGCGGTATTCAGGCTGAGATTTGAGGATCCACTTTCGGCGCGGTTGATCTACAGTCATTGCCGACCGACAACAAGAAAAACCGGAGTGACCATGCCCGACCTCGCCTTGCAGCCCAACGTCGCCGCGTCCCTCGAGCGCTGGCACGAGATGATCCGCAGCGGCAATCTCAAAGCCCTGCCCGAACTGCTCGATCCGCAAGCTGTGTTCCGCTCGCCCATGGCCCACACGCCCTACCCCGGCGCGCCGGTGGTGGCGATGATCCTCAACACCGTGTTCGAAGTTTTCGAAGATTTCGCCTATCACCGCGAGTTGGCGACGGCGGATGGCCTGAATGTGATTCTCGAATTCAGCGCCAGGGTCGGCAGCAAGGAACTCAAAGGCATCGACATGATTCGCTTCGATGAGCACGGCAAGATTGTCGAGTTCGAAGTGATGGTACGGCCGCTGAGCGGCTTGCAGGCACTGGGCGAAGAAATGGGTCGGCGCTTGGGGGCATATCTGGCATCCACAAAAGCCTGAGTCCAATCACCGCAGCGTAGGAGCTGACGAGTGCAACGAGGCTGCGATCTTTTGATCCTGATCTTGATCTTCAAACGTCAAAGTCAAAGTCAAAGTCAAAGTCAAAGTCAAAAGATCGCAGCCTCGTTGCACTCGTCAGCTCCTACCAACCAGGAATAAAAAACCCACTGACCGTCGCCGGTTCAGTGGGTTTTGTGTGTCAGGGTTCTGCTTACAGAGCCATGTCACGTGCAGCGTTTTCCTTCGGCGCTACGGCTTTGTCAGCCGCAGGTGCCGCCGGAGCAGCTACCTGACCGATCGCTGGAGGCGTCGGCAGTTCGAGGATTTTCGCGGTGTAAGCCCACTCTGCAGCCACTTTGGCCGGATCGCTGTTCAGCTGGGTGCCGTAGCTCGGCACGATCTGGTGCAGCTTGGTCTGCCACTCAGGGGTTGCGACTTTGTCTTTGAAGACTTTCTGCAGCACGCTCAGCATGATCGGTGCAGCGGTCGACGCGCCTGGCGATGCGCCCAGCAGGCCGGCGATCGAGCCGTCTTGCGAAGCAACGATCTCGGTGCCCAGCTTCAGCACGCCACCAGCGGCTTCATCACGCTTGATGATTTGCACGCGCTGGCCGGCTTGCCACAGGCGCCAGTCTTCGGCTTTGGCGTTCGGGAAGTATTCCTTCAGCGCGTTCAGACGGTCTTCATCCGACAGCATCAACTGACCGGCAAGGTACTCGACCAGCGGGTATTCCTTGATGCCGACCTTGGTCATGGGCCAGATGTTGTGGGTGGTGGTGCTGGTCAGCAGGTCGAAGTACGAACCTTCCTTGAGGAACTTGGTGCTGAAGGTCGCGAACGGGCCAAACAGAATGACGCGCTTGCCATCCAGAACACGGGTGTCCAGGTGCGGAACCGACATCGGTGGCGCGCCAACCGAAGCCTTGCCGTAGGCCTTGGCCAGGTGCTGCTCGGCAATCGTCGGGTTCTCGGTCACCAGGAACGAACCGCCAACCGGGAAGCCTGCGTATTCCTTGGCTTCAGGAATGCCCGACTTCTGCAGCAGGTGCAGAGCACCGCCGCCAGCGCCGATGAACACGAACTTGGCGTCGGTTTCGGTCTTGCTGCCGTCCTTGAGGTTTTTGTAGCTCACACGCCAAGTGCCGTCGGCATTCTTGGTGATGTCTTCGACTTCGCTCGACAGTTTCAGATCGAAGTTGGGTTTGGTTTGCAGGTGAGCGGCGAACTGGCGGGTGATTTCGCCGAAGTTCATGTCCGTACCCAGCGGGCTCCAGGTGGCCGCGATTTTCTGGTTCGGGTCACGCCCTTCCATCATCAGCGGTACCCACTTCTTGATCACTGCCGGGTCTTCGGAGTACTGCATGCCGGCGAACAGCGGGCTCGCCTGCAGGGCTTCGTAGCGCTTTTTCAGGAACTTGATGTTGTCATCGCCCCACACGAAGCTCATGTGCGGTGTGGTGTTGATGAACGAGCGAGGGTTCTTCAGCACGCCCTGCTGAACCTGCCAGGCCCAGAATTGACGGGAAACCTGGAACGCTTCGTTGATCTCGACAGCTTTCGGGATCGTTACGTTGCCCTTGTCGTCTTCCGGGGTGTAGTTCAGCTCGGCGAGGGCCGAGTGACCGGTACCTGCGTTGTTCCAGCCGTTGGAGCTTTCCAGGGCGACGCCATCGAGACGCTCGACCATTTCCATCGACCAGGTCGGTTCCAGCTCATTGATCCACACACCCAGGGTGGTGCTCATGATGCCGCCGCCGATCAGCAGGACGTCAACTTTCTTGGCTTCGGCAGCATTGGCAGACGACATCCCCATCGCCAAAGCCAGACCGAGCAAGGCTGTGTTCACTTTCTTAAACATCTGTTGCACCTATGATAAAACGCCTTCCGCCCGTCGTTGTTATCAGTCTGCGTTGCGCTTTGCTGACGCTCAGGCTGGCGTCGCGCAATCCGGCACACTTCAATATTGACGGGTGGGCACACAAGGCCGACATGTGGCATCGACCTCAGTTAATGTCCCTTCTGAACTGACTTCTTATCGTTATTGGCTTCAGCTGCTTGAGCGACAGGGATCCCGTCGGCCCGCCCGAAAGGCCAGCCAACCGAATTAAGTCAAAGCAAATTTGGCGCGGAGAATATCACGTCAGGGCGAACCCGCGCGTCTGTTCCCGACTTGAAAGTTTTTTTCGCTCAGAGACTTATCGGCCATCGCCGAGCAAACATGACTGCGATCAGGCACTGGCCTGCAAAGTTTTTTGCGCGATGCGCATCGCAACTTGATAAATCAGTGCCAACCGCCCGTTGTTCATGCAGAAAATAACCTGCTAAGTTGTACGATGACTGACGAACCAAGCCAGTCATCCCAACCCAATAACAACAAGGAAACAACATGACCAAATCCCGCCTCCTCATCGGTTTATTCTGCGCCTTCAGCGCCTGCGCCATGGCCGCCCCTGCCCCAGCGGAGAAGGACGTTGCCCAAGCAGTGGATCACCTGACCCAAGCGATGCTGCACAAAGACATCGCCGAACTGAACGCTCTGACCGCGCCGAACCTGACCTACGGCCACTCCAGCGGCAAGATTCAGGACAAGCAGGAATTCATCGCCGACATCGAAACCGGCCGTAGCGCATTCAAGACCCTCGAAATGCAAAAGCAGACCATCACGATGTCGGGTGATACCGCGCTGGTACGCCACCACTTCTCCGCACAGGCGTTGAAGGGGACCGAGGTGATTCCGACCGAGATCGAGAATTTCCAGATCTGGCAGATACAGGGCGGGAAATGGTTGTTGGTGGGGCGACAGGCGTTCAGGTTTTGATAGACGCAAAGGGCTCTGCCGGAAAACGAGCAGAGTCCTTACCTCATAAAATGAAGCCTTGTCTGTACTCCTGGCATTTCCCCGCTCCCGTTTCCTCCCCGCCCTGATATGCTGCACCGCTATACCGCCTCAGTTCGTCTTTATGGAGTGATCAATGACCCGACTACGCGTCAAGCATTTTGGCCCTATCCGCAATGGTGTGAAGAACAATGGCTGGATAGAGTTCAAACGCGTGACCGTTTTTGTGGGCAATCAAGGCTCGGGGAAAAGCACACTCGCCAAGCTTTATTCGACTTTTTCATGGATTGAAAAGGCGTTGGTGCGAGGCGACTATGACCACAAATGGTTCGAGCGAAAAAACAAATTTATCAAACCCTACCTGACATACCATCGGCTCGAAAATTATCTTTCTGCGGAAACTGAAATCGAATACGAAGGTGAAGCGTATGCCATCAAGTATCTGCGCGGGCAGCTTCATATCAGCGAATTGACGGGTAAAAAGTACCACCTGCCTCAAATCATGTACGTGCCTGCCGAGCGCAACTTTATTGCTTATGTCAGGCACCCTCGGGAATTGAAACTTTCTTCTGACTCTCTCAAAGAGTTCTTGACTGAATTCGACGCGGCGAAAGCCAATATAAAAGGCGCATTGCTGCTTCCGATCAATCAGGCAGAACTCGAATACGACAAACTGAATGACATACTCAACATTCGGGAATCGGATTACAAACTGAGATTGGCCGATGCTTCCAGCGGTTTTCAATCGGCAGTGCCTCTGCATCTCGTGAGCCACTACCTGGCCAATACTGTTGAAGAAAGAAGCGAAGAACGCCCGGAAACCATGAGTACTGACGAGCTGGATCGTTTCAGGAAAGAAGTCATGGAAATTTTCTCCGTCGAGACGCTGACGGAGGAACAGCGTCGCATTGCTCTGTCCGCATTATCATCGAGATTCAATAAAACTGCGTTCATAAACATCGTGGAAGAACCCGAACAGAATCTATACCCGCGTTCGCAATGGGGCGTATTGCAAAGTCTTCTGCAATTCAATAATCAGGGTAAGGAAAATCGGTTGGTATTGACGACTCACAGCCCTTATGTGGTGAGTTATCTCACAATCGCTGTCCAAGGTAAGCATCTGCATGACGCCATAATTGAGAGAAATGCGGAGGAACTGTTAGCCCGGCTCGCAAAGGTAGTTCCGCTTCACTCACTGGTCGACGCTGACGAGCTCGCGATTTATCAGGCTGATGAAATGACTGGAAGCATCGAGAAGCTGCCTATGTCGGGAGGAATTCCTTCGGACCATAATTACCTCAACGAATCGCTTCGCGAAGGCAACGATTTATTCGATCAACTTCTCGATATCGAGGAGGCATTGGAGGCGTGAATTTCCTCGATGCTCAATGTCAAAGCGGCCCGTTCGTACAAGAGCGGTTTGGACTTTGTGATAACACATCTCGTCCGATCGCTTACGCCGATTCAGAGTCAGAAGAAAACTGGATCGCTACGGTCAGCAATCCGGAGCGCAAAGCAGTTATTTTTACAGCCATCGACAAGTGCGTGATAAGCGACATGGAACAACCTGGTCGAGGGCGTTGTGACTGCATGCTCACCACCGAGAAGCAGCTTTATCTAGTAGAGCTGAAGGAAAGAAACGGTAGCGCATGGAAAAACCATGCGATAGAGCAACTCGAATCCACTATTCAGTTTCTCCGGGCAACACACGGCGAGGACTACCTCAATAGTTTCAGCCCCAAAAAAGCATTTGTCTGTAATCGGAAGAAAAAGCCATTCGTCACTATTGAAACGGATAGAAAACAATATTTCTTCAGAACTTATAAATTCAAATTGGACATACAAACGACGGTACTCATCGTATGAAAGCTCTTCGTTAGAGCTTTAACAATCGAGTGCCGTGCTCGGCCCCCCCTCAAGTTCACAACCGAAACCGATCCACCGACTGCGCCAGCTGCCCCGCCAGATTCGATAATTCATCGGTAGTCGTCGCCGTCTGCCCGATCACCCGGCTATTGCCCTCGCTCATCCCCGCAATCATCTCCACCTGATGGGCGATCTCATTACTGGCCTGACTCTGTTCGCCAATCGTGCGGGTGATGTCATTGACCAGTTGCGTGGTGCTCAGCGTGGCGTCGAGAATTTCGCGAATTGCCCGTTCAACCTCCGCAGTCACCGCCATACCCTTGTCGACCTGCGCCACACCCGCCTCCATGCTGCTGACTGCCTCCCGCGTGCTGCTCTGAATGCGCGCGACCATCGCGGCGATTTCCTGGGTCGAGGCGCTGGTGCGTGCGGCCAGACTGCGCACTTCATCCGCGACCACGGCAAAGCCACGGCCTTGCTCACCCGCCCGCGCCGCCTCGATCGCTGCATTGAGCGCGAGCAGATTGGTCTGGTCGGCGATGCTCTTGATCACCTGAATGATGTTGAAGATCGCCTCGGATTCCTGATCAAGCGTGCGGATCACCTGCGCCGACTGCTGTGCCGAGCGTGCGATGTCGTCCATGTCGCTGACTACCTGATGAATCACTCCGCCGCCCTCCTTGGCCAAGATTTCGGCCTGATTGGCCATGCTCAGGGCGCGTTCGGCGTGGCGGGTGATTTCTTCGATGCTGGCGGTCATCTGGCTGGCGGCAGCCGCCATGGTGCCGGCGGCGACGCTTTGCTGCTGGCTGCTGTCAGCGACCTGATGGCAGCCGTGGCTGAGCTGCTCGCTCATGCCGCTGACGCCGTGGGCATTGCGCCGGACCACGTCGATCATGCTGCGCAGATCGCGCTGCATGGTCGCCAGAGTGCGGATCAGCACACTGGCTTCGTCCTTGCCGGCGGGCTCGACAATCGGTTCGCTGAGATTGCCATGGGCAATGCTTTCAGCGATGCGGCTGGCGGATTTGAGCGGCCCCATGATACTCAGGATCACCCAGCGCCCCTGAATCAGCAGCAGCAACAGACTGACGACCAGCACCACTGCCAGCGCAAGATTGGCGTGGCGGATGGCCGCTTCGGTGCCTTCGCTGGTGTGCAGGGTGTTGTTTTCGATCAGTTCGCTGAGCGCGCCCATCTGCTCTTCGAGCTGAGTAAAGGCGCTATTGAACGTGCCGAGCTGCTGTTGGGCGGCATCCGGTTTGTCCAGCGCCACGCCGACGATCTGCTCGGCGGATTTGATGTACGTGTCGAGGCTCGGCTTGATCTGCTCCAGCGCCGTGCGCAACTGCGGGTTGATCGGCAGCTTCAGGTTGTCATTCAGCACTTCACGAAAATGCCCGGCGTGCTCGGTGAGCGAATCGCGCACTTCGGTGGCGGTGGCGGTGCTTTTGCCCAGGCCGACCAGCATCGCCGAATAGACATCGGCGCGCAGGGCGTCGTGCATCATGTCGGCTTCCATGTGATTGCGCAGCGCGCTCATGCTCACCGTGTTATCGCCGACCGCCGTGGCCATCCGCAGATTGCCGACGTAACTGACCAGACTCACGATCAGCGCCGTCAGCAGGCTGGTCGCAATCAGCAACACCAAACGCAGTTTGATTGACACCGTGGAATCTCCCGTGGGCACGCTGGATTGCGCTTGTCGGATTTCAGTTAAGCCTATGTGCAGGGAACTGCCGACACAGAGCGTATCGGCTGATGTCAGCGGCGACTTGAACCCGGCAAAACTTTTCAAGCGTGAACCCGGTCACACCTTGCAGCGCCGCTGGATAATGCCTTCATCGCCGGTTAACCCCGGCAGGCTATCAATCCAGCGCTTCGAACATTCATGCAGCTGAAGGAAACGCTTATGAAACGCGCACTGTGGTTTGGTCTGCTCGGCACCCTGGCAATCGGCACCGCGCAAGCGGCAACGGAGAAAGTCGCGATCAACCTGGTCAGCGCCGACGGCGCGCCGCAGGCGATCGGCTCGGTCACTGTCAGCGAGACGCCATACGGCCTGCTGTTCACCCCCGACCTGAAATCGTTGCCGGCCGGCATTCACGGTTTCCATGTCCATGAAAACGGCAGCTGCGAAGCAGGCACCAAGGATGGCGTCAAAGGCGCCGCACTGGCCGCTGGCGGACACTTCGATCCGGCGAAAACCGGCAAGCACCTTGGCCCGTACGCCGATGGGCATCTGGGCGATCTGCCGGCGGTATATGTGACGGCTAATGGTGTCGCCAACTACCCGGTGCTGGCGCCGCGCCTGAAGAAGATTTCTGAGATCAAGGGCCACGCCCTCATGATTCACGCCGGCGGCGATAACCATTCCGACATGCCCAAGCCTCTGGGCGGTGGCGGCGATCGCATGGCTTGCGGCGTAATCTGATCCCTCAGCGCGGCGCTCGGCGCCAGCGCGTCAATACCAGTAAGGACAGCCCGGCGCCGAACAGCGCCAGGGCCATGTCCTTCTGCGAATCCCACGGATCATTCTGCGCACCGACGAAGGCCTGGCCAGTGTCGTCGCCCAGGTAAGCGCCGCCGACCCATTCGATCAATTCGTATAACGCCGACGTCGCCAGCACCACATTCAAGGTCAGCAGCGCCAGCCACGCACCACGCAACGGCGTCAGGCGCTGCAGTACTTCGCGCATCGGCCAGACCAGCAGCAGCCCGTAACTCAGGTGCACCAGCCGGTCATAGTGATTGCGTTCCAGGCCAAGGACTTTGTTGACGCTGACGCCGGTCAGCAGGGTGCTCCACTGATCGTACGGCACGCGGGAATAGGTGTAATGCGCACCGACTTCGTGGACGCACAGGAAGGCGAAGATCATGCCCAGCGACAAAGTCGACAGGCGAAAACGCCGATGCGCCAGCAGCAGGGTCACCACCAGCGCTAGCGCTAGGACATTCTCCAGTAGCCAGTCGACGCGGCTGCGCGGGTCGATGCCGAGGACGAAGGTCAACAGGACAAATCCGCTGAGCAATGCGCCTTCGATACGCGGGTCTGCGGGGCGGGCAATGTCGTGGCTGGCTCTGACGAGCATGGTTGATTTCTCAGCTATACAGGCAAGCGGTAGACCGCCCACCGTTCGGCCCGGTTCCTCGCCGCTTCGTTTTCAGCGCTAACGGAACTCCGGCGCGCCGTTCACCTCTGAGGTTATGTAGTCCCTTCCCTTTTTGCTTAGCGCCTGTGGAGGAACACGTCATGCGCAAGTTAGTCCTGATTTCTTCTTTAATGCTTTGCCTGCCGGTCGGTTCGGCGCTGGCCCGCGTTGACGCGGGTGACGTCGCCACCTCGGCAGGTGTTTCCGCGTCGCTGTACTCGACCTTCAAGGACGACAAAATGGTGATTCCGGCCCGTGACGACGTGTCTGCCTTTGTCGCCAGCGGCGGGGCCATCCGTGGGGTTTATCTTGAGTCGGTACTGCAACAGGTGCGCCAGGCCAACCCTGGCTTGAACGCCAGCGATGAAGACCTGGCCAACGCCATTCTGGTGCAATACGAAGGCGTGCATCAATAGTCACGAGGGAAGCAGCGGCCGATGGACGGCCGCTGAGTGCGCATAGGCAAATCCGTCCGACGGCCTCTATGATGGAGGCCATGACGACGACCCTGCCCTTGCGCTCACCCTGCCCACCCGGCGCCTGCATCTGCGGGCGCGATCCGTTGCTGGAAACGCCTGGCGCGGACTTGCGCATTCTGCGCCTGACTCGTGCCGAGGAAAAAATTCTCCTGGCGCGACTGGAACAACTCAAAGACCTCGATGACCTCAAACGCCTGCAACAGCGCATGTACGAGCAACTCGGCATCCGTGTCGACGTCGCCCCCGGTTTCAACGAAGTCCGCACCATGCGCGGCATCGCCATTCAGATCGAGGAACTGCCAGGCCTGTGTCGCAAGACTCGCGCGGCAATCCCGGCGGCGATCCGCAAGGGTCTGGAAAACCACCCGCAAATCGCCTTCGAACTGCTCAACGCCCACGACTTGCTGCGCGATACCTGATCACTTTTTCATGCCGACGCGCTTGCGCATTTCGGCAGTGATGGTCTGACGGGTTTTCTTCATGTCCGCCCAAGGCTCATCGCCGACTTCGGTCAAACGTTCGTGAACGTTGTAGATGTTCCAGTGATTGCCCCCCTTGATTTCAGCGACTTCCTCTCGGTACAGCGGCACCGAAACCGGCATGCCTTCCCGTGCCCGTGCGGCATAGGCGCAAATGGTGGTGGCGCCGAGGCCGTTGCGCAGGTAATCGATGAAGATCCGCCCGACGCGGTTTTTCGGCCCGGACACCGCCGAAATGCGATCCGGCAGCAACTTGGCCATGTGGCTGACGATGGCGTGGCTGAAGTCCTTCACCTCGTCCCAGCCGTGCTTGCGCGTCAATGGCACCACCAGGTGAATGCCTTTGCCGCCGCTGGTTTTCAGGAAGGTTTTGAGGCCCAGCTCATCGAGCACGGTCAGGGTCAGCGCGGTGGCTTCTACCATGCTTTTCCATGGCAGCGCCGGATCCGGGTCGAGGTCAAGGACGAAGCGATCTGGCTTGTCCAGATCCACCGTCGTCGCGTTCCAGGTGTGCAGCTCCACCGTGCTCATCTGTACCGCGCCGACCAGCGCTTCGGGATTGTTGATCATCATCACTGGCTGGCCGGTGATGTCCTTGTCTAGTGCAGTAATCCCCGGGATAGCCAAGCGTTCGGCGTTCTTTTGGAAAAACAATTCGCCGGCAATGCCGTCCGGTGCACGCACCAACGCCACGGGGCGATCCTTGAGTTGCGGCAGGATGTATTCGGCGACACTGGCGTAGTACTGCGCCAGTTGCATTTTGGTCGTGCCGCTGACCGCGTCGATCACCCGATCCGGGTGGGTGATGCGTACCTTGCCGCCGGCCAGTCCTGATTGCGACGGTGCGGTCTCGGCTTTTTTGCTGGCGGCGGTTTTCTTTGCCGGCTGCTTGTCGGCGGTTTTGGTCTTTTCGGTTTTTTCGTTCTTTTCGGACTTGGCAGCTTTCACAGGCTTCGCTCGCTCCTCGGTGATGTCCTTGGCCGGTTTGTCATCGCGCAAACCATGGAACACGGCGTGGCGCACCGAGCCGTCCTTGGTCATCTCGGCGAATGCCACTTCGGCCAGCAGTTTGGGTTTGAGCCAGTGCACGCCTTTGGCCTCGAAACCGCTGGGCGGATTGACCACTGCGGCGCTTTTGGTCTGCAACGGCTTGAGTTGGGCGAGGATGCTTTTCAATGTGGTTTCGTTGAACCCGGTGCCGACCTTGCCGGCATAGCGCAACTCGCCGCTGTCACGGTCGTGCAGGCCGAGCAGCAAGGCACCGAAAGCACTGCGCGCACCTTTCGGATCGGTGTAGCCGACGATGACGAATTCCTGGCGATGCTTGCATTTGAGCTTGATCCAGTCGCCGCTGCGCCGCGATACATATGGCGAACCGAGGCGTTTGCCGATCAGGCCTTCCATCTGCATCTGGCAAGCGCTGTTGAGCAGCGCGTCCGGGGTTTCTTCGAAGGCTTCGGAGAAGCGCAGCGTTGAGGATTCTTTCTGCGCACCGAGGATGGTGCTCAGCGCGGCGCGGCGTTCTTCCACCGGCACATCGCGCAGGTCGACGCCATTCAGATACGGCACGTCGAACAGGTAATAAACAATGTTGCCGCTGCGCCCGGCATCGAAGGCATTCTGCAACGCCTGAAAGTCCGGCACGCCTTGCTCATTGGCCACGACCATTTCACCGTCCAGCCACGCCGATTCCAGACCCAATGCCGCCAGTGCCTTGGCCTGCTGCGGCAGCTTGTGCGTCCAGTCGTGACCATTGCGGGTGAACAGCTGCACCTCATCGTGATCGATCCGCGCCATGACACGGTAGCCGTCGAACTTGATCTCGTAGCTCCACTGCCCTTCGGGTGCGCTGTCGACCAGCGTCGCCAGTTCCGGCTTGATCAGTGCCGGCAACTTGGCCTTGCGCGCGCCGGTAAGCTGCCCGGACGCCTGCTTGCGCGGCTTGGCCGGGGCCTTTTTTACCGGTTTGGCTTTATCGGCAGCAGTCGCCGATTTGCCGACAATCGTGCGCTCGCTGAGCACGCTGTCGGGCTCGGCGACCAGCACGTCGAAATCATCCTGCGGTCGCGCGGCGTTGTCCTGATGCTTGATCAGGAACCATTGTTCTTTCTTGCCCGGCATGTGCGTGCGCACCAGATTCCACACGCCGCCGAGCTTCTCGCCCTGCAGCTCGAACTTCAGTCGGCCCTTGGCATAGGCCTTGTGCGGATCCTCCAGCGGAATCCACACGCCGCGATCCCAGACGATCACATCGCCGGCGCCGTAATGCCCCTCGGGAATGCTGCCTTCGAACGTCGCATAATCGAGCGGATGATCCTCGACATGAATGGCCAGACGCTTGACCGACGGGTCCAGCGAAGGCCCCTTCGGCACCGCCCAGCTCTTCAGGGCGCCGTCGAGTTCCAGGCGAAAGTCGTAATGCAGGTGCGAAGCGTCGTGCTTCTGGATGCAGAACTGCAACGCATGATCCTTGGCCGACTTACGGCCCGAACGCTTGACTGCGGCCGGTTCCGACGTCGCGGAAAAATCACGCATGCGGTTGTAATCGTCGAGGTTCCTGTTCATGAGCACACCGATGGCAGACGGGTTCTGTTATGCAGAAGAGCGACACGGCGGCGGAAAAATTCAATCGAGGTAAAAAAGCCCCGGACGGATGGAATAGCCGGGGCTGGCAGTGTCAGGGATTTTTACAGCGTGTCAGGCTTGCCCTTTCGCCTGCTGTTCCAGATGCACCTGCAAGTCGGGATCGATGTTCAAGGCTGCGGCCAGCTCATCGAGATAGCTGCGTTCGGCGTCATGTTGGTCGTCCACCAGCATGACGCTGGCCAGGTACATTTCGGCGGCTACGGCCGGGTCGCCGTCAGCGGATTGCGCCACTTCGCGGGCATCCAGCGGCTTGGCGACTTCGGCGTCGAGCCATTGTTGCAACTGCGGGTCGGCGGTGTGTTTGCCGATTTCGCTGCTGATGAGGTGTTTTTCCGCTTCATCGATGCGGCCGTCAGCCTTGGCGGCGGCGATCAGGGCGCGCAGTACCGCGTGGCTGTGGGTTTCGATTTGCGGGCCGGCGAGCAGGTCGGCGGTTTGTGGCAGATCTTGCGGCGCGGTGCTGGCCTGGCTGCGTTGCCAGGCCTGGTACGCCTGGTAGGCCATCATGCCCAGCGAAGCGAGTGCGGCGTAATTGGTGCCCCCGGAACGGCTTCGGCTGCTGCCACCGAGGGCGCTTCCCAAGCCGCCACCGCCGAGCAAGCCACCGAGCAAACCACCCAGGCCGCCGAGGCCACCCGAAACAGCCGCGCCACCCGTTCCGGTCTGACTGCCGCCGCCCAACAGGCCACCGAGCAATCCGCCCAAACCGTCACTGGCCGAAGCCCCGCGTTGTTGTCCCGCCGAGGCCTGGCCTCGCAGCAGTTGTTCAAGCAAATCGCTGGTGTTCATGACGTTATCCTCCGAGGCCCCGGCCTGATTGCGTCAGGCAACGATAGACCGACGCAGCCATAGCGCCAGCACCGTTGGGCTGACGCCGGGTAACCGATGAAATCGCACCCGAGAAATTTTCCGCGAGCCAGCTAAGATTCATGGGTGGTGAACCTTATCCCGGCGAAACCGGTCGATAGCTGCAACCCGACCCGGTTTGCCGACGCCCTTTCTGATAATGGGCGATACCCGGCTTGCTTCACTTTCTGGAGAACGCCCCCGTGATATCCACCGTACACATCGCCAGGCTCAAAGCATGGGGCGCCCATGGTTTTACCGCGACTGGCGTGGTCACCGCCTTCCTCGCCACCCTCGCTCTGCTGGAAAACCAGCCGATTCATTGCCTGATGTGGCTGGGCGTGGCGCTGATCGTCGACGGCCTCGATGGCGCACTGGCGCGCAAGGTCAATGTGCAATCGGTGCTGCCGAGTTTCGACGGTTCGATCCTTGATCTGGTCATCGATTACCTGACTTATGTATTCATCCCGGCACTGTTTATCTACCGCTACATTCCCCTGCCCGATTACACCCTGTTGCTGACGGTGTCGGTGATTCTGGTGTCGTCGCTGTTCTGTTTCTGCAACGTCAACATGAAGAGCAAGGACAACTATTTTGTTGGCTTCCCGGCGGCCTGGAACGTGGTTGCGTTGTGTTTGTACATCATCGGCCCGGGGCCGTGGATCACCTTTCTCACCGTGATCGCGCTGGCATTGCTGACGGTGACGCGGATGAAATTCCTGCACCCGTTCCGCGTGCGGCGTTTCATGCCAATCAATATCGCGGTGACGGCGATCTGGCTGTTGTGCAGCCTGTCACTGGTGCTCAATCACCCGGTGATCAACCCGCTGGTGATGGGCTTGTGGTTGCTGATGTCGGCTTATTTCCTGGGGATCTGCATCTGGCGCACGGCGCTGGAGTGGTTTGATCGCAGCCATTTGAAATAAGCACATCCCCTGTGGGAGCGAGCCTGCTCGCGAATGCGGTGGTTCCATCAACATCAAGGTTGGCTGGCACACCGCTTTCGCGAGCAGGCTCGCTCCCACAGAGATCTTCATCGATCAGGAGATCCGATGTGGACTAGCGCTTGGTAATCACCACCTCCAGATACTCACTCGGCACCACCAGCGATGCCTCCCCCGCGCGATTCGAGCGATTGAGCAGCTCCGTCAGATCATCCTCCAACGCCTGCCCCGCTTCCGCCGACAACACTGCAAAAGCCTTGTGCACCGGCCCGTACCAGTGGCGAAAGATGTCAATGAAATGCGCCGCCGAGCGGTAGCGGAAATTGAAGTGGCTGCGGGTCACGCGTACGACAAAATCGCGGTCATCGAAATGCTTGTGCAGCCACGCATCCGAGCCCCAGTTCGATGGCGGCTGAGCAACCGCGGGCGGTGGCAGATGCTGGCCGAGAATCTTGAACATCTGCCCGACGAAGCCCTCCGGCGTCCAGTTCGCCATACCGATCCGCCCGCCCCGCCGACAGACCCGCCCCAGCTCATTAGCGGCGCTGACCTGGTCAGGCGCGAACATCACGCCGAACGTCGACAACACGGCGTCGTAGCTTTCATCGGGAAAAGGTAAAGCCTCGGCATCGGCCACCTGAAAAATCACCTCCAGATGTTCGGCCCGGGCGCGATCCTGACCACGCTCCAGCAGTGCCGCGACGTAATCGGTGGAGGTCACCACACAACCGCGCCGCGCCGCTGCCAGGGTGGCGTTGCCGTTACCGGCGGCGACATCCAGCACCTGTTCATCACAGCGCAGATCGCAGGCCTCGGCGAGGCTTTCACCGACGATCTGCAAAGTCGTGCCGATCACGGCGTAGTCGCCACTGGCCCAAGCGACTTTCTGACGTTCCTTCAGGGCAGTGAGATCAATCGGGGTACTCATGACAGCGAGCTCCGTGGCAGAGAGAATGCACAGGCTGCGACGCGGACCGTGCTTGCTCACTATCGCGCCGAGGCTGCCCGGCGTCCCTGTCAATCGTCCGGCAACCCCGTAAACCGGGCACTTTGCCGATGAGTGGTGAAGATTTGTCAAGCGCCTGATACACCTTGCGCATTGTCAGCGTTGCGGGATTGGTTTCTGATGCGGGCTCGCCCAAGCAAAGGACTCGACCGATGTCACTGCACCTCGACTGGCTCGCCGCGCACATGCAACACAGCGATCGCTACGCGGCGTGGATTCACCAACAATTCCACTACGAATACGCCGACCAGCCCCTGGCTCAATGGCAGCGCGAATTTGCCGAGGGCCAAAGCAATGGTGAATGGTCGTGCCTGATTGCCATGGACGGTGAACGCCTGCTCGGTGGTGCCGCACTGGCCCGCAACGATTTGACTGAACGCGACGATCTCGGCCCATGGCTCGCCTGCGTATTCGTTGACCCCGAGGCGCGCGGGCAAGGGTTGGCGGAGCAGCTGATTGAAGGGATTTGCGAGGCAGCAAAGCAGCGTGGGGTGTCGCGCTTGTACTTGCACACGCAAGACAAACACGACTACTACCGTAAACGCGGCTGGCAGCTATTGGAGGGTTTCCAGGCGTGGGAAAAACAACAATGGCTCATGGTCCGCGACCTGTGAGCCATTGGTTTTGTTGATCAGGCTGCCGGAGCTTTCGCCTCCTCCAGCAACTGCTTGATCATCTGCTCCTGCTCGGCATAGCGACCTTCACCGAAGTGGCTGTAACGCATCTGGCCCTTGGCGTCGATCAGGTAATGCGCCGGCCAGTATTGATTGTCGAAGTTGCGCCAGATCGCGTAGTCGTTGTCGATCGCTACCGGGTAGGTGATACCGAGTTTTTTCACCTGATCCTTGACGTTGTTGATGATGCGCTCGTAGCCGTATTCAGGCGTATGCACGCCGATCACCACCAGGCCGTCCTTCTCGTATTTCTTCGCCCAGTCTTTGACGTACGGCAGGGTGTGCTGACAGTTGATGCAGTCGTAGGTCCAGAAGTCCACCAGCACCACTTTGCCGCGCAGGGATTCGGCACTGAGCTCTGGTGAATTGAGCCACTGCACAGCGCCCGACAGCGACGGCATCGCGCCCCGGGCCTCGTCCATCATCGAATCGGCGCGGACCTTGCTGACGAAGTAGTCGACCACTTTCGGCACGTTTTCCAGGACGTTTTTCTCGACGCTGGCCACGCCCTCCGAAGACGTATTGGCGAGCAGGGTTTTGTCGGCGCCCGTCGAGATCACCGCGACCGTAGCAAGTACCGCAACCCCGGCACCGCGACGCAACCAGCCGCTGAACGGGATCGACGGTTTCAGCCGATTGACCAGACCGCGCCCGGCGAAGATCAACGTGCCCAGCGACAAGGCACTGCCGACGCCGTAAGCCAGCAGCAACAGGCTGGTCTGGGCATTGGCGCCTTGCAACATTGCGCCGGTCAGAATCACCCCAAGGATCGGCCCGGCACAGGGCGCCCACAACAGGCCGGTGGCGACACCGAGCATGATCGAGCCCATCGGTCCGGCACGTTTACGCGTGTCCTGATCGAGACGATTGCCGAGCGCGACAAACGGCCTGGTCAGCCAGTCACCGACGCGGGCCGAGATCAGCGACAGGGCGAACAGCGCCATGACCAGCAAGGCGACGTGGCGGCCGGTGTTGCTGGCCTGAATCACCCACTCGCTGCTGACCACGGCAAGGCTGGAGATCAGCGCAAAGGTCAGCGCCATGCCGGCGAGAGTCAGGAGGATCGAGGAGCGGGTACGGTTGGCGCCAGCGAACAGAAACGGCACCACCGGCAGGATGCACGGACTGAGAACGGTCAGCAGACCGCCGAGAAATGCGATGAGGTACATAAGGGGTCACCTTGGAATGGGGCTGGGCACACAACCGGGCAGCGAGGGAAACGTCCCCTCGCTAGCTCGCTTTATTTACACCGTGGCTCATGCAATCTGGCCGTCGAGCAACTGCCCTTGAGGCGTACGACTGGCACCGTTTTCCGCGACCAGTTGGCCTTGCGGTGTACGGCTGGAACCATCAGCGGCGACCATCTGGCCTTGCGGTGTGCGGCTGGAACCGTCAGCGGCAACCATCTGCCCCTGCGGCGTGCGGCTGGAGCCGTCAGCGGCGACCATCTGCCCCTGCGGTGTGCGGCTGGAACCGTCAGCGGCAACCATCTGCCCCTGCGGTGTGCGGCTGGAGCCGTCAGCGGCGATCAAGGCATCGCTGCCCTCCTTCGCCACGGTGGTCAGCTGGAAGCAGGTGCTGCTGGCGCAACTGCTCTGCTCCACAGCACTGTTGGCGTGGGCGGCGGCACCGGTGAAGGCGAAGGCTGCTGCGGTCAGAAAGCGCGAGACGTTGTTCATGGCAAAACTCCTTGCAGAAAAAGTAGGGATGACTCAGTTCTGGTTGTTGCAGCCGTCAGCGAATTTGCTGTAATCCAGCTCGCGGGTTTTGCCGGCGGAATCGAGGTAGGTCATGCGCGCCTCGGTGATGCCGCAGGTCACCGAGGTGTCTTCGGTCATCGACAGCACTTTCTGGATATCCAGATGGGTGCCGTAGGTGTAGGTTTGCCGGCTGACGTCAGCTTCGGCGTGAGCCGACAGGGTGCAGATGTTCAGAGCGGCGAACAGGCAGGCGGCGAATACGGATTTGTTGTTCATGGTGTAGTCCTCAAGGCTTCAGTGGGTTTGAGCCGAGGCGGTCTGTGTGTGCCTCGATGGAGCCTATTTGAGGCCTTCGAGGTATCGCGTCTGTGTCAGGAAAGGACGAGAATCACTCGTTGTGTATCCATGCAGCGTGTAGATACAGAGCGATACAAAACCCCGAAAAAATCGTGATTTTGCGTCGGTGTGTATCCGCCGCTGCGGCAGATACACTGCAATACAAAGGCAGGCAGGCGTGCGGTCTACGGCGCTATAGACTGCACGGCATTCCCCCTTTGACAGAGGCTTGAACCGATGGAACATGTCGATCACATTCTCATCGTCGACGACGACCGCGAGATCCGTGAACTGGTAGGCAACTACCTGAAGAAGAACGGCCTGCGCACAACAGTGGTCGCCGATGGCCGGCAGATGCGCAGCTTCCTTGATGCCAACACCGTCGACCTGATCGTGCTCGACATCATGATGCCCGGCGACGATGGCCTGCAGCTGTGCCGCGAATTGCGTGTGGGCAAACACAAGGCGACGCCAGTGCTGATGCTCACCGCGCGCAACGATGAGACCGATCGCATCATCGGTCTGGAAATGGGCGCCGACGATTACCTGAGCAAACCTTTCGCCGCCCGCGAGCTGCTGGCGCGGATCAACGCCGTGTTGCGCCGCACACGCATGTTGCCGCCGAATCTGGTGGTCACCGAAGCCGGACGCCTGCTGGCGTTCGGTCGCTGGCAGCTGGACACCTCGGCCCGCCACCTGCTCGACAGCGACGGCACCATGGTTGCCCTCAGCGGTGCCGAATACCGCCTGCTGCGGGTGTTCCTCGACCATCCGCAACGGGTGCTCAGCCGCGATCAACTGCTCAACCTGACCCAGGGCCGCGAGGCCGATCTGTTCGATCGCTCGATCGATCTGCTGGTCAGTCGCCTGCGTCAACGCCTGCTGGACGATGCTCGCGAGCCGGCCTATATCAAGACCGTGCGCAGTGAAGGTTATGTGTTTTCGCTGCCGGTCGAACTGCTCGGGGCGTCGGCATGAAACTCAAGCTGCAATGGCCGCGCACCCTCGCCTCGCGCCTGTCGCTGATCTTTCTGATCGGGCTGATTCTGGCGCAGGGCCTGTCGTTCGGCGCGCAGTACTACGAGCGCTACCAGAGCGCGAAAAGCACCATGCTCGGCAACCTCGAAACCGACGTCTCGACGTCGATGGCGATCCTCGATCGCCTGCCCGCCGCCGAACGCGAGGCCTGGCTGCCGCGTCTGGCCCGGCGCAATTACGGCTACCTGCTCAATGAGGGCGAACCGGGCATGCCGGTGACCTCGGCTGAAAAGTCCGTCGCGATTGCCTCGATTACGGCGGCCATCGGCGACACTTATCCCATCGTGTTTACCGAAGTTCCCGGCGGTCCGAGACAACATTTCCAGGGCCACTTGCGCCTGAGCGACGGCAGCCCGGTGACCATCGATATCCGTCCGGCGATGGTGCCGTTGTCACCGTGGTTGCCGGTGGTGCTGTTGGGCCAACTGGCGTTGCTGATCCTCTGCACCTGGCTCGCCGTGCGCATCGCCATCCGTCCCCTCACTCGCCTCGCCAACGCCGTGGAAACCCTCGACCCCAACGCTCACCCGATCAAACTCGACGAGCAAGGGCCGACCGAAGTCGTCCACGCGGCACGGGCGTTCAACGCCATGCAGACGCGCATCGCCGCCTACCTGAAAGAACGCATGCAACTGCTCGCGGCGATTTCCCACGACCTGCAAACGCCGATCACCCGGATGAAACTGCGCGCAGAATTCATGGACGACTCGGTCGAGAAAGACAAACTGAGCAGCGACCTGGGCGAGATCGAACATCTGGTGCGCGAAGGCGTGGCTTACGCTCGCAGCGTTCACGGCGCCACCGAAGAAAGCCGGCGTACTGATCTCGACTCGTTCCTCGACAGCCTGGTCTTCGACTATCAGGACATGGGCAAGGACGTGCAGCTCGGCGGCAAAAGCAAAGCGGTAATCGAAACCCGCCCGCAGGCCCTGCGCCGGGTGCTGGTGAACCTGACCGACAACGCCCTGAAATTCGCCGGCGCCGCGCAATTGCAGGTCGAAGCGCAGGGCAACAGCCTGTCGGTGAAAGTCCTCGATCGCGGCCCGGGCATCGCCGAGGCCGAGTTGGCGCATGTACTGGAACCGTTCTACCGCGTGGAAAACTCGCGCAATCGTGATACCGGCGGCACCGGGCTCGGGTTGGCGATCGCCCAGCAATTGGCGTTGGCGCTCGGTGGCTCGCTTATGTTGAGCAATCGTGAAGGTGGCGGGTTGTGCGCGGAACTGAAGTTGCCGCTGCCACGCTGAGAAAAACACCGACTAGACTCATTCATTACCCAGTCGAGGGGGCCGCAGGACGTCTGCTGTGCCCTGCCCCTATCCGTGACCACCGCCGGTGGCGCCTGCCTCGACATTCAACGCCGCCGGACGGTGATCCTGTTTCAGGAGCACACGTGATGAATGAGGCGAAGCTCAACGAATTCATGGGCAAACTGGTCAACGACATGGGCGGCGCGGCGATGCTGGCCAATGTCATTGTCGGCGAAGAACTCGGTCTGTACCGGGCAATGGCCGACAGCCAACCGATCAGCCCCGAAGCCCTTGCGGCGAAAACCACCTGCAATCCGCGCCTGGTACGCGAATGGCTCAGCGCCCATGCCGCATCGGGCTATATGGAACACGTTGACGGTCAATTTCGCTTGCCTGAAGAACAGGCACTGGCGCTGGCCGTGGAGGATTCGCCGGTGTATGTCGCTGGCGGTCTCGGCGTGGTGGCGTCGTTTTTCCATGACAAGGACAAACTGGTCAAGGCCATGCGCGGCAATGGCGCCTTGTCGTGGGGCGATCACCATCCGTGCATGTTCAGCGGCACCGAACGTTTCTTCCGCCCCGGTTACAAAGGTCACCTGATTGCCGAATGGCTTCCGGCCCTGGACGGCGTGGTGGCGAAGCTGGAACGCGGCGCCAAAGTTGCCGACATCGGCTGCGGCCACGGCGCCTCGACGGTGATCATGGCCCAGGCGTTTCCGAAATCGCAGTTTGTCGGCTTCGACTTCCATGCGCCGTCAGTCACCGTCGCCACGCAACGGGCCGAAGAAGGTGGCGTGGGCAATCGCGCCAGATTCTTCGAGGGCACGGCGAAAAACTATCCCGGCGGCGACTACGACCTGATCTGCTTTTTCGACTGCCTGCACGACATGGGCGACCCGGTCGGCGCCGCCCGCCACGCTTATGAGTCGCTGAAAGACGACGGCACGGTGTTGCTGGTCGAACCGTTCGCCAACGACAAACTGGACGACAATCTCAACGCGGTCGGGCGCCTGTTCTACGCCGCCTCGACGTTTATCTGCACGCCCAATTCGCTGTCCCAGGAAGTCGGCCTCGGGCTTGGTGCGCAGGCCGGTGAATTGCGCCTGCGCAAAGTCTTTGTCGAGGCCGGGTTCAAGCAGTTCCGCCGCGCCACGCAAACGCCGTTCAATCTGATTCTGGAGGCGCGCAAGTAACCCGTGCGGATCGCGTGCTAACCTGCCGGCACTGCCCATTCTGGAGTGCTGAGCATGCTCGATAGCCCGATCCGCGAACATCTCGATACGCTGTTGCAGGCCATGGCCGACGATAAATTCCTGATATTGACCGGCGCCGGCATCAGCACGCCATCGGGCATTCCGGACTATCGCGACAGTGACGGCGTGCGTCGCGGGCGGCAGCCGATGATGTATCAGGAGTTTCTCGCCGCCCCGGAATCACGCCGACGTTATTGGGCGCGAGCGATGCTCGGCTGGCCGCGCGTGCGTCAGGCCCGACCGAATGCCGCGCATGAGGCGCTGGCGACGTTGCAGCAGCGTGGCCGGATCAGCGCTTTGATCACGCAGAACGTCGATACCTTGCACGATCAGGCCGGCAGCCACGATGTGATCGAACTGCACGGCAGCCTGCACCGAGTGCTGTGCCTGGATTGCGGGCAGCGCAGCGAGCGCGATGCGATCCAGCAACAGATGGAGGCACACAATCCCTACCTGAGTGGTGTTGATGCGGTGCAGGCGCCGGATGGCGACACCTTGCTGGACCCGGCATTTGAAGCGCGCTTTCAGGTACCGCAGTGCCCGCATTGCGCAGGTGAGCGGATGAAACCGGATGTGGTGTTTTTCGGCGAGAACGTGGCGCAACCGACAGCCGCGCGGGCGCTGGCCGCCGCCGAGAATGCGGCGGGCTTGCTGGTGGTGGGATCGTCGTTGATGGCGTATTCGGCGTTTCGCTTGTGTCGGGTGATTGCCGAGCGTGGCAAGCCGTTGATGGCGATCAATCTGGGCAACACCCGGGCGGATGATCTGCTCGATTTGAAGATTGAAGGCTCGTGTGAGGAGCTTTTGCCTTGGTTGGTGGAGGAGCTGAGGCGGTGAGATTTTGAGTAATGGGTTCGGCTTGAAATCGGCCCCTCACCCTAGCCCTCTCCCGAGGGAGAGGGGACTGACCGAGGTGTTTGTACGGGATTCGTCGACCTGAAATCACTCATCGAACTCAGATCTTTGACTGCCGTGCTGGTGCCGGACTCAATGCGCCCGATCCAGCCCCGCCAGCAATGCGCTGTCGTGGCTGTAGATGTCTGGCGCATAACGCACCTGGCCGCTGCTGTCGACTTGCGCCGTCCAGTAGGTCATCAGGATCGGCACCGGCGCCGACAGGCGAAATTCATGGGTGGTGCCGGTCGCCAGCAAAGTCTCGGTGCGAGCTTTTTCCGCCGGGGACAGCAGCAGATCGCGCAGTTGCAGCGGGTGCTCGACGCGCACACAACCGGAACTGAACGCCCGTGGGCCTTTGTCGAACAGCGCCTTGCTCGGCGTGTCGTGCAGGTAGACCGAGAACGGATTGGGGAAACGGATGACCATTTGCCCCAGCGGATTGCGCGGGCCGGCGTCCTGACGCAGGAGGATATTGCCGGGGTTGTCCCAGTCGATATCCGCCGCTGCCAAAGGCTGGCCGTTGGCATCGAGCACTTGCAGGTTCTGACGGCTGAGGAACGTCTGATCCTTGCGGATTTCCGGCAGTTTGTCTTCCTTCCAGATAGTCGGCGGAACGGTCCAGGTCGGGTTCAGCGTCAGACGGGTGACGCGGGATTTGAGCAGCGGCGTCTGGCGTTCGGCGCGGCCGACCTGAGTGCGGGTCTGCCACACCGGTTGACCGCCCTGATACAGCGTCAGCTCAGCGGCGGCCACGTTGACCACCAGCCCGCTGGGCTCCATGTCCTGGGCAATCCAGCGGAAACGTTCGAGATTGACCCGCAACTGGTCGCGACGGGTCAGCGGGCTGATGTTCAGCTCGGCAATGGTGCCCGGCCCGACCACGCCGTCAGCCTGCAACGAATGGCTGGCCTGAAAGTGCTTCACTGCCTCCACCAGCACGTCATCATAGGCGTTGTCCGGTGTCACCAGTGCGTGTGCCAGATAACCTTCGCTGTACAAGCGTCGGGCCAATTCCGGCACGCGCGGGTCTGCCATCGCCGGACGCAGCAACGGGCCGTTGCCGACCGGCTGCCATTGCGGCAAGGCTTGCAAGCGTTGCGCAGCGTACAGCTGACGCAGGCTTTGATATTGCGGCAGATGCGGACGCGCCAGGTCGAACGCCGCAGCAATATCGTTCATGCCCGGCACAGCAATGCTGAGCAATTGCGCCTGACGGTCGGTCGGCGGGCCGTCGACACGCCACAGCGGTTCGAAATGCGATTGCAACAGACGGCCGTAATGCAGATCCTGCAAGGCCTGCAGGTAGTTGCGGCTGATGTCGATGTCGGCGCACAACTCGCCGTCCTGCGGCGGCGTTGTAGCCACGGCGTAGCGATTCGGATTCAACCCATCATCGGCCAACAGCTGCAATTGCGCGCGCAATGCCGGCAAGCGTGCCGACTCACTCGCCCACACCGGCATCCAGTCCTGCTGTTCATAAAACGCCTGCAATTGGCTCAACGCCGGGCCATTGAGGCGCGGAGCAATGGCCGGGCACGACTGCGCCAGGCTGATCAAAACCGCCTGCAACGGGCTGCGCGGCTCGACCGGCAATTGCGTTTCCGGCGTCGGCAGGGTTTCGAGCGGGGGCAGCGGCTCATCGGCGCAAGCGACAAACGGCGCAGCGAGCAAACAAATGCTCAAGTAGCATGCGTACTTTTTGAACAACTGCTTTACTCCAATCCATGGCCGTCCAGATGACGGTCAACCTTACATCAGGTGCGCTGAACAGTCAGGCTCGAACCGCGAGCCTGCGGGTATTGACTGGGAGTCAGGAGCCAAAGTGCCGTTTATGTAGCAAGTTGAGGACACTTTATAAAATGTTGACGTTTTTGCGCCGACTTCTGTTGAGCACCGCGACCCTTGTCGCCGTGACCAGCCCAGTATTTGCCGCCGGCAAGCCATCGCCGGTTCTCTACAACAGCCTCGCCCACGCCGCGCCGGAACTCAATCCCCAGGCGCTCAAAGGTGCATTGAACGCCATGCAATGCGCGGTCAACAACGGCGCGAAACCCTCGCGGCATCTGGCGATCATCGATTATTCGCGACCGTCCACCGAACGCCGCCTGTGGATCTTCGACCTGAGCAAAAAGAAACTGGTGCTGCGTGATCTGGTTGCCCACGGTTCCAACTCCGGGGAAAACTTCGCCACGCAGTTTTCCAATCGCGAAGGCAGTTATCAGTCCAGCCTCGGTCTGTTCCGCACTCAGGAAAGCTACGAAGGTACTCACGGCTATTCGCTGCGCATGGATGGTCTGGAACCCGGTTTCAATGATCTGGCCCGTGATCGCGCGATCGTGATTCATGCCGCCAGTTACGTGAACCCGCTGTGGAGCAAGCGTCAGGGGCGTATCGGCCGCAGTCAGGGTTGCCCCGCCGTGCGGCCGCAGATCGCCAAACAGGTGATCGATCGCCTGAAGAACGGACAGTTCATGTTTTCCTGGTATCCGGATCAGCGCTGGCTGCAAAAGTCACCGTATCTGAACTGCCAGCCGCAACAGGTGGCAAGCATTCTCAATACCCACGCCAGTTAACGCGCATCGCCGCCGGCGGGTTTGTAGAACAGGAACCTGCCGGTCTGCGCGGTGTTGCGATAGGCCTTGGCCCAGCTCGGGTGCACGCCGCGATCATGAAAGTACAGGGCACCGCGCGTGCGGTCCTTGAGCTGACGGTTCAACGCCTTGCCGGCGATTTCCTTGGCCAGCGCGTATTCGGCGTCTTCCTTGACCTGATCGGGCTTGCCATCGCACCACCAGGAAAACTGGCAATTGCCGCTTTCCGACCCCTGCTTGACCACCGCGCACACGGTGTCGGGAAAGCCGTCGTGGCCGAGGCGATTCATCACCACGCTGGCGACGGCTTCCATTTCCGGGGTGTCCTTGCCCTTGGCTTCCCAATAGATACTGCGCGCCAGACAGGTCAGCGGATCGTCCAGCGGCGCGGCGCCGGCCGGATCCACCGCTTGCGCTTCGGTGGGGGTGATGGCCTCGGATTTCGGCGCCGGAGCAGCGCTGACTTTATCCGCCGCTTTCTCCTCCAGCACCTCGGCTTTCTGTTCGGCCTTGGCCTCGATCGGCGCCTGCGCCCCGGCCCATGCTGCGCCGGTGAAAAAGATCCACAACAAACCGCCCGCCAAGCCTTTCGATCCCATGTCGGTTCTTCCGTCAGCGCCCGCCCGGGGCAAGATGTTACGTCGGTGAGACGCCCGGTTTGCGGGGTCTTCGCAGAGTGTAGCGAGCAAATGCGCGGGCACACCAGCGCAGAAAAAAATCCGCCGCAAAGAAAAACACATTCACTCACCGGGGGCCTTTCGCGCATCATGGGCGCATTCAGCTCAAGGGAGATTTCCATGCGCTTCATGCCGTCCGTTTTGCGTTGTGCCGCACTGTCGCTGGGCGTGGTGTTCGCCACCTCGGCGCTGGCTGCCGATGAACTGCAATTGATCGAGTCGATCAACAGCTATCGCAGCCAGCCGCAGCGTTGCGGCACGCAGGCATCGAACGAGTTGCCACCGCTGTCGGCCGATCCACGTCTGCGCCTGCCGGCCAGCGGCGCGGTCGATCTGCAGCAGGCCATGACCAGCGCCCAGTACCCGATGGTCAACGTGCAGGCGATCACCCTCAACGGCCCGCGCGATGCGGCGTCAGCAATGAAGGCGATTCAGGAAAGCTTCTGTCAGGTGGTGCTCGATCCGCAGTTTGTCGATATTGGCGTCAACCGTGTCGACCGCGACTGGCGCATCGTCCTCGCGCGGCCGTTGCTGACGGCGAAACTCGGCGATGCACAAAGCGAAGGGCAAAAGCTGCTGGCGCAACTCAATACCGCGCGCGGCCAGGCGCGCCAGTGCGGCGGCCAGTCCTTCGCAGCGGCAGCACCGCTGGCCTGGAACGCCACGCTGGGCACGGTCGCTCAGGATCACAGCCGCGACATGGCCAACAACAATTACCTCGACCACAAGGACCGCGACGGCCGCACGCCAGGCGACCGCGCCGAGCTGTCCGGTTACAGTGGGCAACTGGTCGGCGAGAACATCGCCGCCGGGCAAGACACCGTCGGCAAGGTCGTCGACGGCTGGCTCGCCAGCCCCGGGCATTGCGCCAATCTGATGAATCCGCAATATCAGGAACTGGGCGCCGCGTACGCGACCGATCCGAAAAGCAACGCCGGCATTTACTGGACGGCAATGTTTGGCGCACCGTAAGGCATCATCGACGCCGTCAATCACTCGGTCAGCCAGAGTGATTGGACGGCATGGCGAGTGCAGCCTACCCTGCGCGATCTGCGCCCGCTGACGGCGCTCCACATCCACGAGGCGAGCCCATGACACAGCGTGAATTGATCGATGGTCACAACCGCCGCGTGGATTATCTGCGCCTGTCGGTCACCGACCGCTGCGATTTTCGCTGCGTCTATTGCATGGCCGAGGACATGCAGTTCCTGCCGCGCCAGCAGATCCTCACCCTCGAAGAGCTGTTCCAGGTGGCGCAAAGCTTCGTCGCCCTCGGCACGCGCAAGATCCGCCTCACGGGTGGCGAGCCGCTGATCCGGCCTGGTGTCGTGCAACTTTGCGAACAGATCGCCGCCCTGCCCGGCCTGCGCGAACTGTGCCTGACCACCAACGGCTCGCAATTGGGCCGACTGGCCCAGCCGCTGTTCGACGCCGGGGTCAAGCGCCTGAACATCAGCCTCGACAGTCTCGATCCGCAGCGCTTCAAAGAGCTGACCCGCACTGGCGATCTGGCGCAGGTCATCGACGGCATCGATGCCGCGCGTGCCGCCGGTTTCACCCGTACCAAGCTCAATTGCGTGGTGATGCAGGGCCGCAACGATCACGAGATCAACGATCTGGTCAGTTTCGCCATCGAGCGTGATCTGGATATTTCCTTCATCGAAGAGATGCCGCTGGGCGCGATCGCCGAACACAGCCGCGCCGAATCCTTCTACTCCAGCGCGCAAGTGCGCGAACGCATTGCCGAACGCTTTACCCTGATCGACTCGACCGAATCGACGCAAGGGCCGTCGCGCTACTGGCGCGTGGCCGAGGCGCCGAACATTCGCCTGGGCTTCATTTCGCCGCACAGCCACAACTTCTGCGGTACCTGCAACCGCGTGCGCCTGACCGTCGAGGGTCGCTTGCTGCTGTGCCTGGGCAACGAGCATTCGATGGACCTCAAAGCGGTATTGCGTGCCCATCCGGGCCACCCGGAACGTCTGGAAAACGCGATCATCGAGGCGATGAAACTCAAGCCGTATCGACACAATTTCGAAGTCAACGACGACGTGCAAGTGGTGCGTTTCATGAACATGACCGGCGGCTGATTCGCCGCGCAACCGGGACCGCGAGATGATCGTCAGACCGAGACCCAATCAGTTCGCCGTGCTGTTCACCCTCCGAGGCTCGATCGCCAAACGCATCGCCGTGCGTACCTTGATGCTGACACTGCTGGCGGCGGCGATTGTGCTGATCGAACTACTGGTGCCGAGCTACTTCGCGCAGATCAATTCGACACCGTTCACCCTGCTCGGCCTGTCGCTGTCGATTTTCCTGAGCTTTCGCAACAACGCCTGTTACGACCGTTGGTACGAGGGCCGCAAGGCCTGGGGCGAGGTGCTGTTGCGGGTGCGCGCGGTGATGCGCGAAACCCAAGGCATCGATGACTCGCGCCTGCGTGGGCAACTGTTGCGCAACCTGTGCGGTTTCGCCCACGCGCTGAATGCGCGGTTGCGTGGAGACAGTGAGGAGCAGGCCAGTGCCGACTGGGTCAGCCCGCCGATCGATGGGTCCGCGCCGGATCACTGCGGCCAGATCATTCATCAGGTCGGGCGCCAGTGTTCCGAGCTGGAAACGGCCGGTGTGCTATCGCCATGGCGTTATCAATTACTGGCCAATCACCTGACCTGCCTGAGCCAGGCCCAGGCCGTGTGCGACCGCATCAAGAACACGCCACTGCCCTTCCCTTACACCCTGCTGCTGCACCGCACCATCTACCTGTTCTGCCTGTTGCTGCCGTTCGCCATGGCGCAATCGCTGGGTTGGTTGACGCCGCTGTTCACGGCAATTGTCAGCTACACCTTTTTCGGCTTCGACGCGATTGCCGATGAACTCGAAGACCCGTTCGGCCGCGATGAAAACGATCTGCCGACCGATGCGCTGGTGCGCACCCTGGAGCGCGATGTGCTGTACGAACTCGGCGTCTCGCCATTGCCGCCCGCGCCAGAGCCGGACGATTACGTGCTGCGCTGAATGGCGCAGCGGCGGGCTCGGCGTGTTGACTCTGGATCGAGGTGCTGCCATTCGCGAGCAGGCTCGCTCCCACAGTTGAAATGCACTCTCCTGTGGGAGCGAGCCTGCTCGCGAAAAAGGCAACTCGGTCAAGCAGCCCAAACGCCGGAACGCGCCACCGACGAATCTTCCATTTACACGCGCGCAAATTCCCCCTTACTATCCGGGCACACCGGTCGCCGGGCCTGCCCTGCCGCCGACGCTTTCCGCCAACGGAAACACGCGTTATGAGTACGTCACCACAACAACCGCAAAGGTTGCACGTCCCTGCTGTACGCGCCCACTGCAACAGGGGCCGCGTATGAACCGCATCGTCAATCTGCCCATGGCCCTGCGCCGTTCCAAGCTGCGTCACTCCGCACGCCCGCCGGATATCGCCGTTCCTGCCTGATCGCGTGAGCTGAAACCGCGACAGTCAATTTCCCGATTTTCCTGATATCCCTGCCGGGACACTTACGCCTTTTTGTCGCGTCGTGTCCGGACGAATCTGCGCGCCTGTGCGGCGCCACCGTGAGTGATTTGCCATGAAATTCGCAGCCATTGAAGACGCACGCCTGTTCCTCGAACAGAACCCCGATATCGACATGATCGAACTGTTCATTCTCGACGCCAACGGCGTGCCGCGCGGCAAGCTGTTGCATCGCGAAGAACTGCTCGCCGTGTATGAAAGCGGCCGACCGCTGCCGAGCACCATCCTCGGCCTGACCGTACAAGGCGAGGACGTGGAAAACTCCGGACTGGTCTGGGATGTGGGCGACATCGACTGCCGCGCCTATCCGCTGCAAGGCAGTCTGGTACGCCTGCCGTGGCGACAGATTCCAACCGCTGCGGTGCAGGTCAGCATGCACCCCAGCGAGGGCATGCCGGCGAGCATCGCTGACCCTCGGCACCTGCTGATCAAGGTGATCGACGGGCTCAAGGCCGAGGGCTATCACCCGATCATGGCCTGCGAGCTGGAGTTCTATCTGCTCGACGCCAAACGCGACCACAACGGCCGCCCGCAACCGGCGCTGGACGCTGACGGCGGACGACCGCGACACACGCAAGTCTACGGTTTGCGCGAGCTGGAGCAGATCGAGCCGTTCCTCGCCGACCTTTACAGCGCGTGCAAACTGCACGGCATTCCGGCGCGCACGGCGATCTCCGAATACGCCCCGGGGCAAGTGGAAATCACCCTCGAACACGGCGATGCGCTGGAGGCGATGGATCAGGCGGTACGCTACAAACGTCTGGTCAAAGGCGTGGCGCACAAGCACGGCATGCAGGCGACGTTCATGGCCAAACCGTTCGATAATCTGGCCGGCACCGGCATGCACATGCACGTCAGCCTGGCCGATGCCGAGGGGCGTAATTTGTTCGCTTCTGAAGACCCGGCCGGCACACCGCTGTTGCGCACGGCGATCGGCGGCATGCTTGCCTCGCTGCTCGATTCGCTGCTGCTGTTCTGCCCCAACGCCAACTCCTACCGGCGTTTCCAGGCCAACAGCTACGCGCCACTGGCGCCGACCTGGGGTGTCGATAACCGCACGGTCAGCCTGCGCGTACCCGGCGGCCCGGCGCCGACACGACACATCGAACACCGCATCTGCGGCGCCGATGCCAACCCTTATCTGGCAGCGGCAGCGATCCTCGCCGGCATTCATCGTGGCATCCGTGAAGAGCTGGATCCGGGGGCACCGGTCGAGGGCAATGGTTATGCTCAGGCAAAAGAATTGTTGCCGACCGATTGGCTGACGTCGCTACAAGCGCTGGAAAATTCACAGTGGGCACGAGAGGCGTTAGGGCAGGAATTCCTTGGGGTGTATCTGGCGGTGAAGCGTGCCGAGTACCGGCAGTTCATGGCTGAAGTGGGTGAGCAGGATTGGCGGTGGTACCTGACCGAGGCCTGATTCCTTACCACCAAACCCTGTGAGAGCTGGCTTGCCAGCGATGAGGCCGGCACATTCACCATCGGCGGTGACTGACAGTTCGCTATCGCTGGCAAGCCAGCTCCCACAGGAATTGCACTTCGATTTCAAAATTTGTGTGGACCACGACATGACCATTCGCTGCAATTCCTACTACACCGCCACCCTCAACCAGGACACCGACTACCCGACCCTGCAAGGCCGGCACAAGGTCGATGTGGTAATCATCGGCGGCGGTTTCACTGGCGTCGCCACTGCCGTCGAGCTGGCGGAAAAAGGCCTGAAAGTCGCCATCGTCGAAAGCCACAAGATCGGCTGGGGCGCCACCGGGCGCAATGGCGGGCAAGTCACCGGCAGCCTTTCCGGCGACGGCGCGATGCGCAAGCAGATGCGTGCAAAACTGGGCGATGACGTGGACGATTTCATCTGGCATCTGCGCTGGCGCGGGCATGAAATCATCCGCCAGCGCGTCGAGAAATATGCGATCCAGTGCGACCTCAAACACGGCCACTTGCACGCGGCGTACAAGCCGAGCCACATGGTCGATCTGCGCAAGGATTACGACGAAGCCGTGCGTCGCGGATTAGGCGATGAAGTGAGCCTGCTCGACCGCAGCCAGGTTCGCGACCTGCTGCAAAGCGAGCTCTACCACGGCGCGATCAAGAACACCCGCAACATGCACCTGCACCCGCTCAACCTGTGCATTGGCGAAGCACGCGCAGCCGAAAGCCTGGGCGCGCTGATCTTCGAAAACAGTGAAGTGCTGGAGATCATTCACGGCGACACACCTGGCGTGCGCACCGCTCACGGTCAGATCGACGCCAGTCAGGTGATGCTCGCCGGTGACGTCTATCACAAGCTCGAACCGGGTCAGCTCAAGGGCAAGATCTTCCCGGCCATGGGCGGCATCGTCACCACCGCGCCGCTCGGTGATCTGGCGCAACAGATCAACACCGAAGACCTAGCCGTGTACGACTGCCGCTTCGTCCTCGATTACTACCGGCTCACCGCCGACGGCCGTTTGCTGTTCGGCGGCGGCGCCAACTACAGCGGCAAGGATTCGCGCGACATCGCTGCGGAACTGCGCCCGTGTATCGAACGCACGTTCCCGGCGTTAAAAGGCGTGCCGATCGATTACCAGTGGAGCTGCGCGATGGGCATCGTCATCAACCGCATCCCGCAACTGGGCAAGCTTTCGGACAACGTCTGGTACTGCCAGGGCTACTCGGGACATGGCATCGCCACCACGCACATCATGGGCGAGATCATGAGCCGCGCGATCACCGGGCAAATGGAACAATTCGATACCTTCGCCGCGTGCCAGCACATCCGCGTGCCAATGGGCGACCTGCTGGGCAACCCGTTGCTGGCGGCGGGGATGTGGTATTACCAGATGCTTGAGCGGTTGCGCTGATCCATTACCTGTAGGAGCTGCCGAAGGCTGCGATCTTTTGATCCTGCTTTTAAAAATCAAAATCAAAAGATCGCAGCCTTCGGCAGCTCCTACAACGTCATTTGTACACTGCAGATCCCCTGTGGGAGCGAGCCTGCTCGCGAAGAGGCCCTCAAACCCCACACAAAATTCAATCCGGCAACTGCTCCACCACAATCCCCAACCGCCGATAATCCTCGACATTCCCCGACCCGGGATGCCGCTCGGTAATCAACCTATGCAGGCGCGTACACGGCGCGACCACAAACGGCTCCACCGCGCCCAGCTTGTCCGCCGTAGTCACTGCAATAACCCGCTTTGCGCTGTCGAGCATCGCCTGTTTGATCGGCACCTCATCGAAATGCAGCGAGGTGATCCCGACCTCGGGATGAATCGCGCACACCCCGGTAATCGCCAGATCCGCCTTGATCCCCGCCAACAGTCGCAGCGCTTCCTGACCACTGGCCGACATCGAATGCGGATTCAATTCACCACCCGCCAGAATCACTTTCACGCCTTTGTATTCGGACAAGGCAATCGCCGTCAGTGGGGAAGCGGTCACGGCGGTGATGCGGATGTCGGACGGTAATGCGCGGGCGACCTGCAACGTGGTCGAGCCGGAATCGAACAGCACAATCTGCCCGTCCTCGATGTGCTGCGCCGCCAATTGCGCCAGGCGCACCTTGACCTCGTCGGTCTCATCCAGACGGGTGAAGTAATCCTTGCCGGAATCCTTCGGTCGCGGCAGCGCCCCGCCATGCACCCGCTGCACCAGCCCGGCGCTGTCCAGCTCGGCGAGATCGCGGCGGATGGTGTCTTCGGAGACTGCGAAATGCTGGCTCAGCTCGGAAGCCATGACCTTGCCGTCACGTTCGAGAAGCAAAAGGATTTTCTGCCGGCGCAGGGACGGCAATTCGGCGATGGAGTGGTCGTGCATGGTTATGCCTGTTTGTGCTTGTAGTTGCAGGTTTCAGCGACACTAGCGAAAGTCTCAGGCAAATACAAACGCAACGGCTATCAATGCTTTCGATCATTGGAATCAACACGGCGAATTTTTTCTTTGCGCTGCGCCTGTTCACAATGGCCCCACTCTCAAAAGCTCAGGATGAACAGCCCATGAATCTCAACTTCGCCTTCGCCTGCATGATCGTCGTGTCGTTCGCGATTGCCTTGGGCCACGCCTGACAGCGCGTCAAACCGAGGCCAGCAATTGCTCACGAAGCCGTTCATGCGCCGCAGCCGCCCTGGGGGAAAGGGCTGGGCTGAGGGGGATGGATCTGAATGACAGGCCGCAATAGCCAGCCACCACTGGCTTGCTTCAAGTTTCCTGGCGCACCCGCCTGACCTGCACCAACAACGCCGGGGCAAAATGCAGCAGCACCATCCGGCTCAGATGATGCGTCAGGATAAACACCACATTCAGCCCGCCGCCAAACGCGACAATCGCAATCGTCTCGATCGCGCCCGGCATGTACGCCAGCCACAGTGACAGCGAATCACTGCCCAGCCAGCGCGCGGCCACCTCGGCAAACGCCGCTGCGACGACGATCATCAAGCCGACCGAAACCAAAGCGGTGCGCCCATGTCGCGCCAGTTCTGCGATGCCCAGTCCCTGAAAACGTGAGCCGATGCGCACGCCAAGAATCAGTGCGGCCAGGTTCAGGCTCCACTCCGGCATGTGAAAGCCGTGCAGCCATCCCGTCTTCACAAACACAGCAGTGATGATGATCGCAGTGAGCATGAACGGCGCCGGGACGCCCATCAGCAACAACAGGCGGCCGAGCAATACGCTCAGCGCGATGACAGAGAACGCGGTCAGCGCCATGAGTGTGGTCAACGGATCGCTGGCGACGTCAGCCACCGCTGCTTGCCCGGGAATGAGCAAACTCACCAGCACGGTGATCAACAGCAGCCGCATCAGATGAACGATGATGACTTTGCTCGAAGCCTTTTCCGATTCAAGCAAATCGAACACTGCGGCCAATGCGCCGGGATACACCGCCAACAATGCGTCGGTGCGGTTCCAGCCGGCACCGCGTGTCAGCCACCATCCGGCGAGTGCAATTTGTACGGTCAGGCAGATCAGCAATACGCCAAGGCTGGGCAACATCGTCGTCGCCGTTTCGCTGTCCCATGCTTCGAACATCAGCCCGGTGGCGATGCCCAGCGTGACCTGGATGTAGCCCAGTCCATAAGGAGTTGCCGGGGCGATGCCGGTTTTACTGGCAAACAACGCGGTAACGACAATCGAGCCCAGCAGCAAGCCGTGGGGTACGCCTTCAAACTGCAACAACGCGCCGAAACCGGCCGCGATCAACAAGCACACAATGGATTTCATAGTTCGCCTTCCTGGCTATTTTGTGGAGACACCACCATTCCCTGGTAGGAGCTGCCGAAGGCTGCGATCTTTTGGGACGCAGAGCGTCCCCGGCTGCATTCCCACGCAGAGCGTGGGAACGATCAGATCGCAGCCTTCGGCAGCTCCTACAGGGGGATTTGCATTCCTATGCGCGAAGGCGTGCAATCGCCCGCCGATATTTCTCGATCCGCTCCAGATCCTCCCAACTCGGCGAGGCAATCCGCGAGATATCGCTGTTCTCTTCCAGATCCGCCAGCTTCACCACCCGGCCGATCGGGTTTTGCGCGGCACGATCAACAAAGTCCTCGTAGGACTCGCCCGGCACTTTGGTCACCGCTGCAATCGCCGCCAGCACCTCTTCGCTGAAACCTTCCCCGCGCAAATCATCCAGACTCACCCCGCAATCCTCGACCACATCGTGCAGCACAGCGACGATGCGCTCCTCCAGCGTATTCATGCGCAACATGACTTTCAGCGGATGCAGAATGTACGGCGCCCCGCCCTTGTCCACCTGCCCGGTGTGGGCCGTGGCGGCAATGGCGATAGCGCGTTCGAGGGTTTGGGCCATGGGGGTCGAATCCTGCGCTGAATGTTTCTGATTGTTGCGCAGTGTACGCGAAGATCGCTCAGCGCAAACCGATTGAACCTTGCCCGCCCTCGCCGCCTCGAAACCAGACAAGCGCCAAATCACCGATCAGACGCGGCGCCATTGGAGAGGAATTGCCGATGAAAACCCGACTGCTGCTCCTGATCGCCACATTCGCCATCATCCCCACCTGCGTCATGGCCGAAGGCTGCGACGTCCAGACCCGCTCCTCCAGCGCCTCGGTGCCAGCGGTGGAAACCCACAGCTGCTACGAATACGAAGGCATGCCGGTGGACTCCATCAACTGGTCCTGCAGCAACGAAAGCAAGGACACCCTCAACGCCACCAAGAAAAAAGTCGATCGCTGCGACGACCACTACGAGGCCACCTGCACCGCCCGCCTCACCCAGGAATCCCTGGCCAACCCGCACTCGACCAGCAAAGACAAAAGCGCCAAACCGATGAACATGCCCGACAACGCCAAAGTCACCACGTATTACTACGACGGCGGGCACCTGGCGCAAGCGAAGATTGATTGTGAAAACAGTGGCGGCAACTGGAAGGCTAAATAGCCTCGGTTATCGATGATTGATAAAGAGCCCGGCTTGATGCCGGGCTTGCTGTATCTGCAAACAGCTTCAACCCTCACCAGCACCGCTGCTGGTGCCGCTGTCGTTCGATTGCTTCGAACCACTGGGCTTGGAACCCGAAGGTGTTGAGCCATCATTGTTGGTGGTGTTCCCCTGAGTGCCTTTGGGCACGGTGGCGCCATTGGAATGAATGTCTTCCGGCGCACTCGGATTGGTTTGGCTATTGCCGTCGTTAGCAGTGGGTGCCGGAGTTTCGCTGGCGGCTGTTGCGTAGAGCGAGGTGGCGGATAACAGCGTGGCCAGGGTGAATGCTGCGAGACTGGATTTATGCATGTCGGCGGTTCCTTTGCGGGGGTGAGTTATGCATTGGAAACGCGTGCGCGGGGAAAATGCGGGAGGGCTGACGAATGGCAGGAACAAACAACCCGACACCCCCTAAAAGATGCCGGGTCAACAAACAATATGCGTTATCCGATCAGAAATTCGCCGGCGTATTCGCACTGATAATCTCAGCCTCATCCGCGCCGATATTGCGGAATTTATGCGGCAACGTCGTCGGAAAGTAATAACCATCCCCCGCACTCAACACACTCACCTGCCCGTCCACGGTTAGTTCTACCGTGCCGCGCGTGACCAGCCCGCACTCTTCGCCTTCGGCATGCACGATCGGCTCTTCGCCGGAGCTGGCGCCGGGGGCGTATTGTTCGCGGAGCAGGCGCATCTGCCGGCTAGGAACGGAGGCGCCGATGAGCAGCAGGCGCAGGCCGTGGCGGCCGAGGTCGGGTTGTTCGTTGGCGCGGAATACGTATTGGTGTTCGCGCGGGGGCTGGTCGAAGGTGAAGAAGTCGGCCAGGGACATCGGTATGCCTTCGAGCAGCTTTTTCAGCGAGCTGACGGAGGGGCTGACGCGGTTCTGTTCGATCAGCGAGATGGTCGCGTTGGTCACGCCGCTACGCCGGGCGAGCTCGCGCTGGGAGAGTTTGTAGCTTTCGCGTACTAGTTTGAGTCGAGAACCCGTATCCATGACTGCCTTATGTAAAAGGGGCGATGGGGGTGGGTGGCGGGTGACGCGCAGGTCGCGCGGATCACGTTGCTCCCGTGTCCCGGAACCGTGAAAGGCGGCTATTAAATCACGTTTGCCGGTGTTGCTCAGCAGGTTCGATGGATGGTGCGGCAAAAGTCCTGCTGGCCTTGGCAATACAGTCACTGTGGGAGCGAGCCTGCTCGCGAAAGCGTAGTGTCTGGCGAATCGATGTCGCCTGATATGGCCTCTTCGCGAGCGGGCTCGCTCCCACAGTGGACATCAGTGGTTTTGCATAAGTGAAAAACCGGCGGGGTCTTTCGGACCGTCGCCGGTGAGGTCAATCAGACGCCGAAGCGGTCGCGCAGGGAGTAGTAGACGGCACCCAGAGCGGTGAGCGGTGCGGAGAAGGTGCGGCCGCCGAGCATTGGCATGTGCGGTAGCGAGGCGAAGGCGTTGAAGCGTTCGGCGTCGCCGCGGATCATTTCCGAGATCAGTTTGCCGGCCAGGTGCGAGCAGGTGACGCCGTGGCCGCTGTAGCCCTGCATGTAGTAGGCGTTTTTTTCGATGCGGCCGAATTGCGGCATGCGCGACATGGTCAGCAGGAAATTGCCGGTCCAGCGGTAGTCGATTTTCACGTCCTTGAGCTGCGGAAAGGTCTTGAGGATCTTCGGCCGGATCAATTGTTCGATATCGTCCGGTTCCCGCGCACCGTAGACCACACCACCACCGTAAAGCAGGCGGTTGTCAGCGGTCAGGCGGTAGTAATCCAGCAGGTAGTTGCAATCTTCCACGCAATAGTTGTTGGTGATCAGACTGCGCGCCTGCTGCTCGGTCAGCGGTTCGGTGACAACGATCTGCGAGCCGCACGGCATGCTTTTCGCGGTGACGCGGTTGTCGAGACCTTGCGGCAGATAAGCATTGCCGGCGATCAGCAGGTATTTGGCGCGGACCAGGCCTTTGGCGGTGCGCACGGTGATCGGCTCGCCGTAGGTAATTTCCACCGCCGCCGATTGCTCGTAGATCTTGCCGCCCAAACGCACGATGGCGGCGGCTTCCCCTAGCGCCAGATTCAACGGATGGACGTGGCCACCCTGCATGTCCAGCAAGCCGCCAACGTAAGCGTCGGAACCCACTTCGCGACGAATATCCGCTGCATCGAGCATCTTCAGATTGCGGTTGCCGTAGCGTTCCCAGTTGCGCTTCTGCTCGGCCAGGCCGTTGAGCTGTTTCTTGTTCATCGCTGCGAAAATACCGCCCGGGCGGTAGTCGCACTTGATGTCGTAATCCTTGATGCGCGAACGAATGATATCGGCGCCTTCGAAGATCATGCTGCCGAGGATTTCTGCAGTCTTGTCGCCGTAGCGCTCTTCGATGACATCGACGTCGCGGCTGTAGGAGTTGACCAGTTGCCCGCCATTGCGCCCGCTGGCGCCGTAGCCGACTTTCGCCGCTTCCAGCACGGTGACTTTGTAGCCGGCTTCGCTGAGGAACAGTGCCGAGGACAGGCCCGTGTAGCCGGCGCCGATGATGCAGACATCGCAGTCCACTGCCTCTTCGAGAACCGGGAAGTCGATGACTTCGTTGCGGGTGGCGGCGTAGTAGCTGTTTACGTGTTGCTGTTTCATAGGTTTCTCCGAGGGCCGCCAACAGGGACGGCCGCCGCTGTAAAAGAATCAGAGCTTGATCCAGGTCGCTTTCAGTTCGGTGTACTTGTCGAACGCATGCAGCGATTTGTCGCGGCCATTGCCCGATTGTTTGAAGCCACCGAATGGCGCAGTCATGTCGCCGCCGTCGTACTGGTTGACCCAGACGCTGCCGGCGCGCAGGCCGCGGGCGAAGATGTGCGCCTTGCTCAAGTTGCTGGTCCACACCCCGGCGGCGAGGCCGAAGATGCTGTCGTTGGCGATCTGCAGGGCTTCTTCGGCAGTGTCGAAGGTGATCAGCGACAGCACCGGGCCGAAGATTTCTTCTTGGGCGATAGTCATCGCATTGGTCACGCCGTCGAAAATCGCTGGCTGCACGTAGAGGCCGCCGGTTTCTTCGAGGGTGCGTTGGCCGCCGGCAATCAACTCGGCGCCCTGCTCGCGGCCGATGCTGATGTAGCTCAGCACGTTATCCAGTTGACGCTGGTCGACCACGGCGCCGACGGTGGTCGCCGGATCCAGTGCGTGCCCCGGTTTCCACGCTTGCAGCGCTTCCACCAGCAGCGGAATGAACTGCTCGCGAATCGAGCGCTCGACCAGCAGACGCGAGCCGGCAGTGCAGACTTCGCCCTGGTTGAAGGCGATGGCACTGGCTGCTGCCTGGGCTGCCGCGCGCAGGTCCGGGGCGTCGGCGAACACCACGTTCGGGCTCTTGCCGCCGGCCTCGAGCCAGACGCGTTTCATGTTGCTCTGCCCGGCATAGATCATCAGCTGCTTGGCGATCGCCGTGGAGCCGGTGAAGGCCAGCACGTCGACGTCCATGTGCAACGCCAGCGCCTTGCCGACGGTGTGACCGTAGCCCGGCAGCACGTTAAACACGCCCTTCGGAATACCCGCCTCCAGCGCCAGTTGCGCGATGCGGATGGCAGTCAGCGGTGATTTTTCCGAAGGCTTGAGGATGAACGAGTTTCCCGCCGCCAGCGCCGGGGCAAACTTCCAGCTGGCCATGATCAGCGGGAAATTCCACGGCACGATCGCTGCGACCACACCCGACGGCTCACGGGTGACGAGGCCAAGTTGGTCGTGCGGCGTGGCGGCGACTTCGTCGTAGATCTTGTCGATGGCCTCGGCGCTCCAGCGGATCGCGTTGGCGGTCGCCGGGATGTCGATGCTCATCGAATCGCTGATCGGTTTACCCATGTCGAGGGTTTCCAGCAGCGCCAGTTCTTCCTGATGTTGCAGGATCAGATCGGCGAAGCGGATCAGCACGCGCTTGCGCTCGGCCGGGGCTTTTTTTGCCCAGATGCCGGAGTTGAAGGACTGGCGCGCCGCTTCGACGGCCAGATTGGCGTCGGCTTCATCGGTGCTGGCGACGGCAGCAAGAATGCGGCCATCGACCGGGCTCAGACATTCGAAGGTGTCGCCGCTGAGTGCCGGGCGATATTCACCGTCGATGAAGGCGCGGGATTCGATGGACAGGGACTGGAAGCGTTGTTCCCAGTCGTTGCGGGTTGTGGTCATTGTTTTGAGCTCGACAAGGGGGAATTGGGCGACGGCGGGTGATCACCCACTCATCCAAATTGATAACCCGATCCCCTGTGAGAGCGAGCCTGCTCGCGAAAGCGTCGTGTCAGGCAACAAAATTCTGACTGACATACCGCATTCGCGAGCAGGCTCGCTCCCACATTGGATCGGTGGTGTCTGTGATCACACCGTATGCAGATACCAGTTGTACTCAAGATCAGAAATCGAGTTCTCGAACTCGGCCAGCTCGCTTTCCTTGCACGCGACGAACACGTCGATGTACATCGGGTCGATGTAGCGCGCCATGACTTCGCTGTCGTCGAGCTCGCGCAAGGCGTCGCGCAAGTTGTTCGGCAGGCTCTGCTCGTTCTGCTCGTAGCTGTTGCCTTCGACCGGGGCGCCGGGCTCGATCTGGTTGGTCAGGCCGTGGTGGATGCCGGCCAGCACCGAAGCCATCAGCAGGTACGGGTTGGCATCGGCACCGGCGACGCGGTGTTCGATGCGCACGGCATCCGCCGAACCGGTCGGCACGCGCACGGCCACGGTGCGGTTGTCGATGCCCCAGCTCGGCGAGTTCGGCACATAGAATTGCGCGCCAAAGCGGCGGTACGAGTTGACGTTCGGGCAGAGGAAGGCCATTTGCGCCGGCAGGGTCTCGAGCACACCGCCGATCGCGTGACGCAGTGCGGCGTTCTGCTCGGGATCCTCGCTGGCGAAGATGTTGTTGCCTTCTTTGTCGAGAATCGAAATGTGCACGTGCAGACCGTTGCCGGCCTGGCCCGGATACGGCTTGGCCATGAAAGTCGTGTCCATCTCGTGGTCGTAGGCGATGTTCTTCACCAGGCGCTTGAGCAGCACCGCGTAATCGCAGGCCTTGATCGGGTCGGAGACGTGATGCAGGTTGACTTCGAACTGCGCCGGGGCGCTTTCCTTGACGATCGCATCAGCGGGAATGCCCTGCTCCTTCGCGCCTTCGAGGATGTCTTGCAGGCAGTCAACGTATTCGTCGAGATCGTCGATCAGGTAGACCTGGGTCGACACCGGACGCTTGCCGGATACCGGTGAGCGTGGCGATTGCGGACGGCCATTCACGTTGTCCTGGTCGATCAGATAGAACTCGAGTTCGAACGCCGCGCAGATGGTCAGGCCGAGGTCGTCGAATTTGCGCACAACGTTGGCCAGCACTTCACGCGGGTCGGCGAAGAACGGCTGGCCTTCGATCTCGTGCATGGTCATCAGCAGTTGTGCGGTCGGGCGTTTTTGCCACGGCTCGATGCTCAGGGTGCTGGGGATCGGATAACAGATGCGATCGGCATCGCCGATATCCAGGCCCAGGCCGGTGCTTTCCACCGTCGAGCCGTTGATGTCCAGCGCAAAGAGCGACGCCGGCAGGTTGATGCCTTTTTCGTACACCTTATGAAGACTGGTGCGTTCGATGCGCTTGCCGCGCACCACACCGTTCATATCCGCAATCAGAAGGTCGACGTACAAAACCTCAGGATATTTCTTAAGGAATGCGTTGGCTTCGTTGAGTTGAACGGTACGCAGAGGGACCGACATGATGCACCTATTTAGCTGTTAATTATTATGTTCACCACTGTGTTGCGCAGCCAGTCAATCCGAAAGGCAAAGTGAAGTCAATAGCGAACACCCTGCCCTGCAGCCTTTATTTTTCGGGCTTTTCTTAACACTCTCGTGCCATATCCGCCGGCAAACCCCGGTAAACCTGAGCAATTTGATGAACGGCGTTTAGAATTTTTTACATGGCAGTTGTTAATTAAAATCAACGAGGCTAAGCTCCGGAAAAGCTCGTTCAAGTGACAGACTTCGAGGTGAATAAAAATGGCATTCAAGCCATTGATCGGCGTTACTGCGTGCGTCAAACAGATTGGCCTGCACCCCTATCACATCAGCGGCGACAAGTACGTACGTGCTGTCAGCGTTGGCGCTGAAGGGTTGCCAGTGGTCATTCCTTCCCTCGGCAACCTGACTGAAATCGAAGACCTGCTCGCTCAGCTCGACGGTCTGTTGCTCACCGGCTCTCCCTCGAACGTGGAGCCCTTCCACTATCAAGGCCCGGCCAGTGCCCCCGGCACGGATCATGATCCGGCCCGCGACGCCACTACCCTTCCTTTATTGCGTGCAGCCATCGCGGCGGGCGTTCCGGTGCTCGGTATCTGCCGTGGTTTCCAGGAGATGAATGTGGCGTTCGGCGGCAGCCTGCATCAGAAGGTGCACGAGCTGCCCGGCATGCTCGATCACCGTGAAGCCGACAGCCCGGATGTGGCGGTGCAATACGCTCCGGCCCATGCGGTCAGCGTGATCGCTGGCGGTGTGTTCGAAGCGCTGGAGCTGCCCGACGAATTTCAGGTCAATTCGATTCACAGCCAAGGCATCGACCGCCTCGCTCCCGGCCTGCGTGCTGAAGTCGTGGCACCGGACGGTTTGATCGAAGCGATCTCGGTCGAGCACAGCCCGACCTTCGCCCTCGGCGTGCAATGGCATCCGGAATGGCAGGTGCTGGACAACCCGAACTACCTGAAGATTTTCCAGGCGTTCGGCGCAGCGTGCCGGCAACGGGCGGCGAAGCGCAGTCAGCGCTGACGCAATCCCAAACCAGATAACGATTTACTGCCCCCACGGCTGGCGGGTGTGCGTTTGCACATCCGCCCGTCGTGAACCGCAACACCCGTGATAACAACAAGTACGACCCAGGCAGCCAGGACGGCGGCGCCGAACAAGCCGGATCGGCACGGACAAAGGCCACTCAGGTCAACGCATATCCCCTGTGGTAGCGAGCCTGCTCACGAAAGCGGTGTATCAGCAAACGATGATGTCGACTGACACTCCGTATTCGCGAGCAGGCTCGCTCCCACAGGTTCTGCGCCAGCTGACAGGCATTCCGGACCGCTCCGCAATCCACTTAAGCCCGGCCACATTGGCCAGGCACACGACACCTGTTGGGAGTTTCACATGGCAAACGCCTCCAGCACTTACCGCAAGGCACTCGAAGGTCAGCAGCAACCGAAAAAGGTGCTGGTGAAAGTCGATCGTGTCACCAAGAAGTTCGACGAAACCGTGGCCGTGGACGATGTGTCCCTGGAGATCCATCAGGGCGAGATTTTCGCGCTGCTGGGCGGTTCCGGTTCGGGCAAATCGACGCTGCTGCGCATGCTTGCCGGTTTCGAGCGGCCGACCGAGGGGCGGATTCTGCTCGATGGCGTGGACATCACCGACATGCCGCCGTACGAGCGGCCGATCAACATGATGTTCCAGTCCTACGCGCTGTTCCCGCACATGACCGTGGCGCAGAACATCGCCTTCGGCCTCAAACAGGACCGTTTGCCGGCCAGCGAAATCGATGCCCGCGTCGAAGAAATGCTGCGGCTGGTGCACATGACCCAATACGCCAAGCGCCGCCCGCACCAGTTGTCCGGCGGCCAGCGTCAGCGCGTGGCGCTCGCCCGCTCGTTGGCCAAACGGCCGAAACTGTTGCTGCTCGACGAGCCGATGGGTGCGCTGGATAAAAAGCTGCGTTCGCAGATGCAGCTTGAGCTGGTGGAAATCATCGAGCGCGTCGGCGTGACCTGCGTCATGGTCACCCACGACCAGGAAGAAGCCATGACCATGGCCCAGCGCATCGCGATCATGCACCTGGGCTGGATCGCGCAGATCGGCAGCCCGGTGGACATTTATGAAGCGCCGGTCAGCCGCATGGTCTGCGAATTCATCGGTAACGTGAACGCTTTCGACGGCACTGTGGTGGAAGATCTCGAAGGCCACGCGATCATTCACAGCCCCGACTTGCAGCAGAAGATCTATGTCGGTCACGGCGTCAGCACGTCGGTACAGGACAAGTCGATCACCTACGCCATCCGCCCGGAAAAAATGCTCGTCAGCACCACCCAACCGGAGTTCCGCTACAACTGGTCCGAAGGCAAGGTCCACGACATCGCCTACCTCGGCGGCCACTCTGTGTTTTACGTCGAGCTGCCCGGCGGCAAGATCGTCCAGTCGTTCATGGCCAATGCCGAACGCCGTGGCGCGCGGCCGACCTGGGACGACAAGGTCTACGTCTGGTGGGAAGATGACAGCGGCGTGGTGCTGCGCTCATGAGAACTTTCAATCAGCAATTCTTGCGCCTGGTGCCCAGCGGACGAAAACTGGTGATCGGCATTCCGTTCATCTGGCTGTTCCTGTTTTTCATGCTGCCGTTCTTTCTGGTGATGAAGATCAGCTTCTCGGAAGCCGCGCTGTCGATCCCGCCGTACTCGGAGATCTACACCTTCGCCGAACAGAAATTCCAGCTGCTGCTGAACATCGGCAACTACACCCTGCTCGGCGAAGACGAGCTGTACCTGTCCGCATACCTCGGCTCGCTGAAGGTCGCGGCACTGAGCACGCTGATGTGTCTGGTGATCGGCTTCCCGATGGCCTACGCGATCACCAAGACCGGCAAGGAAACGCAAAACGTCCTGCTGCTGTTGATCATGATGCCGACCTGGACGGCGATCCTGATCCGCGTGTATGCGTGGATGGGCATCCTCAGCAACAACGGTCTGCTCAACGGGTTCCTGATGTGGACCGGGCTCACCGATCACCCGATCGAGATCCTCAACACCAACACTGCGGTGTACATCGGCGTGGTCTATGCCTATCTGCCGTTCATGGTCCTGCCGCTCTACGCCAACCTGGTCAAGCACGACAACAGCCTGCTGGAAGCCGCGCAGGATCTGGGTTCGAGCAACTTCAACAACTTCTGGAAGATCACCGTGCCGCTGGCCAAGAACGGCATCATCGCCGGTTGCATGCTGGTGTTCATTCCGGTAGTCGGCGAGTTCGTGATCCCGGAACTGCTGGGCGGCCCGGAAACGCTGATGATCGGTCGCGTGCTGTGGCAGGAGTTCTTCAATAACCGCGACTGGCCGGTGGCTTCTGCGCTGGCGGTGGTGATGCTGTTGATCCTGATTGTGCCGATTCTGCTGTTCAACCGCAGCCAGGCCAAAGAGATGGAGGCACGGGGATGAAACGCTTCAACTTTTCCAAGTTCATGCTGATCTTCGGCTTGATGTTCATTTATCTGCCGATGCTGATTCTGGTGATCTACTCGTTCAACGCCTCGAAACTGGTGACGGTGTGGGGCGGCTGGTCGATCAAGTGGTATGTCGGCCTGCTCGACAACACGCAACTGATGGGCTCGGTGCTGCGCTCGCTGGAAATCGCCTGCTACACCGCGATTGCCGCTGTGGCACTGGGGACGCTGGCGGCGTTCGTGCTGACGCGGGTGACGCGCTTCAAGGGTCGCACGCTGTTTGGTGGCCTGGTGACCGCGCCGTTGGTGATGCCGGAAGTGATCACCGGCCTGTCGCTGTTGCTGCTGTTCGTGGCGATGGCGCAACTGATCGGCTGGCCGCAGGAGCGCGGCATCGTCACCATCTGGATCGCCCACACCACCTTTTGTGCCGCTTATGTGGCGGTGGTAGTCTCCGCGCGCCTTCGCGAGCTGGATCTGTCAATCGAAGAAGCGGCGATGGACCTCGGCGCCAAACCATTCAAAGTGTTTTTCCTCATCACCATTCCCATGATCGCGCCGTCGCTGGCCGCCGGCGGGATGATGTCGTTCGCCTTGTCGCTGGATGATCTGGTGCTGGCGAGTTTTGTCTCCGGGCCGGGCTCGACGACGCTGCCGATGGAGGTGTTCTCGGCGGTGCGCCTGGGCGTGAAGCCTGAGATCAACGCCGTGGCCAGCCTGATTCTGCTGGCAGTGTCGCTGGTGACTTTCCTGGTCTGGTATTTCGGCCGCAAGGCAGAAGCCAATCGCAAACGGGCGATTCAGGAAGCGATGGATCAGACCGCAAACGAGTCGTGGCAACAGCCGGCAGCGGCGACTGCCTGAGCAACACCGATGAACAACTGTGGCGAGGGGATTTATCCCCGTTGGGCTGCGAAGCGGCCCCTGCAGTTCTACCTGAAGACTCCGTATTCAGGTTTTGCGACTGCTTCGCAGCCCAGCGGGGATAAATCCCCTCGCCACAAGGTTCAAGTGCACCGAGCTTTTGTTTTGTTGAATAAGAAGAAGGGAGTTGTACCGATGAAAATGTTTGGCAGGACTCTGCTGACACTGTCCTTAATGGGCGCAATGGTCATGGGCGCCCAGGCCAACGACAAGGTGCTGCGTGTTTACAACTGGTCCGATTACATCGCGCCGGACACCGTGAAAAAGTTCGAAGACGAGACCGGCATTCGCGTGACCTACGACGTCTTCGACAGCAACGAAACCCTGGAAGCGCGCCTGCTCGCGGGCAAATCCGGCTACGACATCGTCGTGCCGTCGAACAGTTTTCTGGCCAAGCAGATCAAAGCCGGCGTCTACCAGCCGCTGGACAAATCGAAGCTGCCGAACTGGAAGAATCTCAACCCGGTGCTGCTGAAAAACGCCGCCGCCAGTGATCCGGACAACGCGCACGCGTTCCCGTACATGTGGGGCTCGATCGGCATCGGTTTCAATCCGGCGAAGGTCAAGGAAGTTCTCGGCGCCAACGCCCCGACCAACTCCTGGGACTTGCTGTTCAAACCGGAGAACGCGGAAAAGCTCAAAGCCTGCGGCATCAGTTTCCTCGATTCGCCGACCGAAATGCTCCCGGCCGCCCTGCACTATCTGGGCTATCCGGTGAACGACAAGGACAAGGCGCACATCGCCGAAGCCGAAGCGCTGTTCATGAAAATCCGCCCGTACGTGGCGTATTTCCATTCCTCGAAATACATCTCCGATCTGGCCAACGGCAACATCTGCGTAGCGGTCGGTTACTCCGGCGACGTCCTGCAGGCCAAGGCTCGCGCGGTGGAATCGGGCAACAACGTGGTGATCGACTACAGCATTCCCAAGGAAGGCGCCGGCAGCTTCTACGACATGGTCGCCATCCCCCGGGATGCGGCGAACGTCGACAATGCCTACCTGTTCATGGACTTCCTGATGCGCCCGGACATCATTGCCGAAGTCACCAACAGCATCGGCTACAGCAACGCCAACGCAGCGGCCACGCCATTGGTGGACGAAGCGATCCGCAACGAACCGGGCTCGTATCCTTCGCAAGCGGTGATGGCGACTTTGTATGCAGTGCCGGATCAGCCGATTGCCACGCAGCGGATCATGACGCGCGGCTGGACGCGGGTGAAGCTCGGGAAATAAAAACAGCGATGATCAAAATGTGGGAGCGAGCCTGCTCGCGAAGGCGGTAGGACAGGCGACGAAAATATTGGATGTGCCGACGCTTTCGCGAGCAGGCTCGCTCCCACAATGAAGCAAAGCAGTGCTGAAAATTTTCCGTTCACGCAGCGCCTTACCACCGCTGCACCCTGCTCTGAACGGCCTCACCCGGCTCCCTCGGCTCGGGTGAATTTGCAGGCGCCTTCGGGCGCCTTTTTTTGTCCGTTCAGATCAGCGGCCAGTCCTGCAAAACCCGATAGCGACCCTTGTGCGATTCGAACAAGGCGAAGCGTTCCGCGCGCAGAAAGAACTCCGGTGGCGTGCGCGCTTCCGGCTCCGGCGCGCGGTATTCGCGGGCCAGCGTCAGGTGCGGGCGGAACTCGTGGGTGGGCTCGTCAAAACCGAACGGCAGCATCGCCTGCTCCAGCGCGTAGACCAGGCGCAACAACGCGGGCGGCGCCTGTTCCGGTGCCAGCGATAGCACACCGGGGCGATGCCAGACCTGCAAGCGATCCAGCGCAATGCGCAACGTTTCGCCGGGAATACGCACACTGCCCGCTGCTTCGCAGACGCCGTGAATCTGCGCCAGCGGCACCGCACCGAGAAACAGCAGAGTCAGATGAAAGTTATCCGCCGGCACCGGTTTGCCGCTGCGCAGGCCCAGTTCTGCGCGCCACTGGGCGATTGCCTTGCGCTGCGCCGGTGGGCAATCCAAAGCGAAAAACAGCCGTTTCGACGGTTCCTGCCTGCGCACTTCATCGATCATCGCCCTGCCCCCCATATCGTCATGATCGCGCCGATTCTACACAGCCTGTTCTGACGACTCGCAACAGGAAGCTATAGTTCAAGGATTGCCATCAACCGGAGGCTGCCATGCGCGAGATCCTCAGCAAAGAACCCTGGTGGGCCCGGCCACCGCATCCCGGACAGGACGAAAGCGAACTGGAATGGGGTTGGCTGGTGCATTACAGCGAAGGCGAACCGCGCTTCGAATTCGTTCGCGAGAGACCCAGCGACGAGCAGATCCGCAACCGCAAAAGTTGCCGGGTCACTCCCTCGGCCGAGTGAATAGAGCCCGTGCGCACTAATCCTGTGAGAGCGAGCAGGCTCGCTCCCACAGGGTCATGCATTGATCAGTGGGGTTGGGTGTCGCCGGCGGCGGTGTCGATGCTGACAACCACTGACATCCCCGGCCGCAAGCGTTCTTCTTCCTGCTGATCGGGATCGATGGTGATGCGCACCGGCACGCGCTGGGCGATCTTGACGAAGTTACCGGTGGCGTTGTCGGCCTGCAGCAAGGCGAATTCAGAACCGGTGCCCGGCGAAATATGCTGCACGTGGCCGGTGAATCTGCGGTGGTTCAAGGCGTCGACGGTGAAGCGTACCGGTTGCCCGACCCGCACGTTGGCCATCTGGGTTTCCTTCATGTTGGCGATCACCCACTTCTGGTCCGGGACCAACGCCATCAGCTGCGCGCCGGAGTTGACGTAGGCCCCCAAGCGCACGCCGATCTGCCCGAGCTGGCCGTCGCGCGGGGCGACAATTCGCGTGTTCGACAGATCGATCCGCGCCAGTTGCACCGCAGCTTCAGCACTGGCCACGGCGGCCTCCAGCGAGCCGCGATTGACGATCACCGTTTGCAGATCCTGCCGGGCGATTTCCAGATTGGCCTTGGCCTGCGCCACAGAAGCCGTGCTCTGCGCGTTGGCAGCGAGGGTCACGTCGAATTCGCGCTTGGACACCGAGCCGTCGCGCACCAGTTCCTGATTACGCCGCAGATCCGCCTCGCTCTTGCGCAACTGCGCCTGGCTGTCGGCGAGCACCGCCTGACGCAATTTGATCGTCGCTTCGGCGCTGTTGCGCTGCTGCACGACGTTGGCCAATCCGGCTTTCTGCACCGCCAGTTGTGCCAGGGACTGGTCGAGGCGTTGCTGATAAATGCGGTCGTCCAGACGCACCAGCAGGTCCCCGGCCTTGACGTACTGGAAGTCCTGCACCGGCACCTCGAACACATAGCCGCTGAGCTGCGGACCGATGATCGTCACCTGCCCGCGAATCAAGGCGTTTTCGGTGGTTTCGACCGCACTGCTGAATGGCGGCAGTTGCCACGCATACAGCACGATCAGCACGCCGACGATGGCGATTGCGGCAAAGCCCAGCGAAGAGATGATCCGCACCCGCAGCGAACGCGGCGCGGTATTCGGTGACGATGGCGGCGCCTCCCCTTCAGGCGTGGCGGCGATGGCGTTGGTGGTTGTGGTGGTCGGTTCGGTCATGAAGAAGTGGCACCGCTGGGTGGTACGGAAGGTGTCGGCTCAATGGCTTTGGTGGTGCTCATCAGCCACAACGCGCGAATCGAAAGCCAGATCATGGTCAGGACGGCAATGACCGCAATCAGCATGAAGACATCGTTATAGGCCAGCACGTTCGCTTCGCGTGTCGCCGCATTGGCGAGGCTGCGCATGCCGGCCAGATTGCGCAGGCTCGGGTCGGCGAGCAAACCGCCGAACGCCGAGCCGCCGTTCTGCACTCGCGCAGCCACCAAGGGATCGGACATCACCAGATGATCGACGATGTGGCTGGAATGGTACTTCTCCCGCACGATCTGAAAAGTGCCAAGCAACGCCGCGCCGAGCAGTCCGCCGAGGTTGTTGCAGATCCCGAACAGCACGGAAAAACTCACCAGGTTGCGCGGATTGGTCAGCACGTTGCGCGTGCCGAAGACCATGGTCGGGCCGAGAAAAAACGTACTGCCGAACGCCAGCAGGAACTGGCTGAAATACATGTTTTCGGGGCGGGTCAGGTTGTTCGAGAAGCTGTCCATCACCGAACCGGTGGCCATCAGCGCCAAGGAAATGATCAACGGCATCAGCAGGTGTTTGGGATCGATGGTCAACGCGCTGGTGGCAAGCCCGGCGATGCTGCCGATCAGCATCACCACATACAGACTGTGCAATTGCTCATAGCCCATGTTGAGGTTCTGCATGAAACCGACCGCGCCGGTGGATTGCTCCGAGGTGACCATGCGAATCAGGGTCACCGCCAGCGCGAGGCGGATCATCGTTCCGCTGCCCAGCCAGCGGGTCATCAGCATCGGGTTGCTGCGGTTATGCTCGATGGCCAGGCCCATGATGATCAGCGCGATCGAACAGGCCAGCGCCACGCCGATCCAGTCTGCCTCCAGCCACCAGTCGATCCGCCCCAGCGACAGCACCGCGCACAACAACGCTACACCCGTGGCGAGGATGGCGAAGGTGAGGAAATCGAGTTTTTCAAAGGTTTTGAAGCGGTCACCGGGCGGCAATTTCAGTAGCAAGACACAGCCGAGTGACAGCAGGGCCATGCCCAATTCGAACAGGTACAAACCGCGCCATTCGGCGATCTGCAACAGGTCTTCGGAAAACAGCCGCGCCAGCGGTAACGCCAATTGCGACGTGCCGAGGCCGAGCACCAACGCTTTGAGCCGCCATTTCGCCGGGAACGCCTGGACCATGTAATACAGACCCAGCGAGCTCAGTGCCGCACCGACCATGCCGTGGGCAGCCCGCACCGCCACTGCCGAGTTGAGATCGTTGACGAACAAATGGCCGAAGGTCACTAGGGCATACAGCACCAGAAACACCTCGGTGAACGCGCGCAAGCCAAACTGCTGGCGAAACTTCACCAGCAGCAGGTTCATCGACACGTTGGTCATCACATACGCCGCCGGCAGCCAGGCCATCTCCGCCGTGGTCGCGCCGAGCGAGCCTTGCAGGTAAGGCAGGTTGGCAACCACCAACGAGTTGCCCAACCCACCAGTCACCGCTACCAGCACGCCAACCGCCGCATAAGCCAGGCGCTTGGGCGTGGAGTGCAGAGGTGTCGACGGAGAACCGGGCAGGCTGGGCTTTTCGTGGGGTTGCCAGTTGCGCGGGGCGTATTTATCCATGGATCGGCCTGGTGCTGGGGGTAGAGGAAGTTTGCCGCAATTTGACGGGCAATACACGACTCGACGGACACCAAGGAACCCGGTGGGAGCGAGCCTGCTCGCGAAAGCGCTGTGTCAGTCGACAACTTCATTGAAGGAAAGTCCGCATTCGCGAGCAGCCTCGCTCCCACAGGGGTTCTGCGTCGCATGGGAGGTCATCGCATAACTTCCAGTTGACAATCCCCGTAAATCTGGGAAATATCCGCATCGATGTTGTACGACGACGTATGACAAATAATAAAAACAACAAACGATCCAGGGAGCGTCACAGTGAGCCCACTCGCCCGCAATTCCGTCCGCCCGTCACGTTTTGCCCATTTCAAACCGCGTTCGACCCTCAGCCTGATCGGTTGCAGCAGCCTCGCTCTGGCCCTGCCGATGAGCGCCGATGCCGAAGGCTTTCTTGACGACAGCAAAGCCACGCTGAACCTGCGCAACGCCTACTTCAACCGCAACTTCGTCAACCCGGCCAATCCGCAGGGCAAGGCTGAAGAATGGACGCAGAACTTCATTCTCGACGCCAAATCCGGCTTCACCCAGGGCACCGTCGGCTTCGGCCTCGACATCCTTGGCATGTACTCGCAGAAGCTCGATGGCGGCAAAGGCACTGGCGGTACGCAGTTGTTGCCGATTCATGATGACGGTCGCCCGGCCGACAATTTCGGTCGCCTCGGCGTGGCGCTGAAAGCCAAAGTCTCGAAGACCGAATTGAAAGTCGGTGAATGGATGCCGGTGCTGCCGATCCTGCGCTCTGACGATGGCCGCTCCCTGCCGCAGACCTTTCGCGGTGGCCAGATCACGTCCACCGAGATCAACGGCCTGACCGTTTACGGCGGCCAGTTTCGTGGCAACAGCCCGCGCAACGACGCGAGCATGGAAGACATGTCGATGAACGGCCGCGGTGCGTTCACCTCCGATCGCTTCAACTTCGGCGGCGGCGAATACACCTTCAACGAAAAGCGCACCATGGTCGGCGTGTGGTACGCCGAGCTCACCGACATCTACCAGCAGCAGTATTTCAACCTCAGCCACAGCCAGCCGATGGGCGACTGGACGCTGGGCGCCAACCTCGGTTTCTTCACCGGCAAGGAAGACGGCAGCGCTCAGGCCGGCGATCTCGACAACAAGACCGCGTTCGCCCTGCTCTCGGCAAAGTATGGCGGCAACACCTTCTACGTCGGCCTGCAGAAACTCACCGGCGACGATGCCTGGATGCGCGTCAACGGCACCAGCGGCGGCACCCTGGCCAACGACAGTTACAACGCCAGTTATGACAACGCCAAAGAGCGCTCCTGGCAGGTGCGTCACGACTACAACTTCGTTGCGCTGGGCGTGCCTGGCCTGACCCTGATGAACCGCTACATCAGCGGCGATAACGTGCACACCGCCACCACCAATGACGGCAAGGAATGGGGCCGCGAATCGGAGCTGGCCTACACCGTGCAGAGCGGCCCGCTGAAGAACCTCAACGTGAAATGGCGCAACGCGACCATTCGCCGGGACTTCAGCACCAACGAATTTGACGAGAACCGGATTTTCATCAGCTATCCGATTTCGTTGTTGTAACGGTTGGCGGTTTACCCTGTGGGAGCGAGCTTGCTCGCGAAAGCGCCGGACCAGTCGATTTGTTCTGACTGGCACACCGCATTCGCGAGCAGGCTCGCTCCCACAAGGGAATTGCATTGCAAGGCAGGTATCGGGTCTTGAGAAAATGAATCGCCCCTTCCGTCATCTACACCAAAAGTCGCGTTGACAAGATCCGGAAACCCTACCGATACTTCAGCGCAGTCATACGACAACCTACAACAAACCTAATAACAATGTGTTCAGGGATTGCCATGACGTCTACCTCTACCCCCCGCGCTCCTTTCAACCGCCTGCTGCTGACCGGTGCCGCCGGCGGCCTGGGCAAAGTGCTGCGCGAACGCCTGCGCCCTTACGCCAATGTGCTGCGCCTGTCCGACATCGCCGCCCTCGCCCCGGCCGTCGATGACCACGAAGAAGTCGTGCTCTGCGACCTCGCCGACAAGCAAGCCGTGCATCAACTGGTCGAAGGGGTCGATGCGATCCTGCATTTCGGCGGCGTTTCGGTCGAGCGCCCGTTCGAAGAAATCCTCGGTGCCAACATCAGCGGCGTGTTCCACATTTACGAAGCGGCGCGCAAGCACGGTGTGAAGCGGGTGATCTTCGCCAGCTCCAACCACGTCATCGGTTTCTACAAACAGGACCAACAGCTCGACGCCACTTCAGCGCGTCGTCCCGATGGTTACTACGGCTTGTCCAAGTCCTACGGCGAAGACATGGCCAGTTTCTACTTCGATCGCTACGGCATCGAAACCGTCAGCATCCGCATCGGCTCCTCGTTCCCCGAACCGCAAAACCGCCGGATGATGCACACCTGGCTGAGCTTCGACGATCTCACGCAACTGCTCGAACGCTCGCTGTACACACCGAACGTCGGCCACACCGTGGTCTACGGCATGTCCGCCAACAAAGACGTCTGGTGGGACAACCGCTACGCCAGCCACCTCGGTTTCGAAGCCAAGGACACCTCGGAAGTGTTCCGCGACAAGGTCGAAGCGCAACCGATGCCAGCCGACGATGACCCGGCGCGGATCTATCAGGGCGGCGCTTTCGTCGCAGCAGGCCCGTTCGGCGACTGACCGTTCGACTTGATCCCCTCCAATAAAAACCATGGGAATGAGTATGCAAGCCGAATTGATCGTCGACGCCCGCAACGCGGTCGGTGAAAGCCCGGTCTGGGTGCCGCAGGAAAACGCTCTGTACTGGGTCGATATTCCCAACGGCGGACTGCAACGCTGGAGCGCTGACACTGGCCATGTTGCCTCGTGGAAGGCCCCGGAAATGCTCGCCTGCATCACCCGCCACCGCAGTGGTGGCTGGGTCGCTGGCATGGAAAGCGGCTTCTTTCGCCTGCACCCGCACAGCGACGGCAGCCTCGACAGCGAATTGCTCGCGACTGTCGAGCACAGCCGCGCCGACATGCGCCTCAACGACGGTCGCTGCGATCGCCAAGGGCGTTTCTGGGCGGGCAGCATGGTGCTCAACATGGGCCTGAACGCGCCTGAAGGCCGGCTCTATCGCTACAGCGCCGGGCAGACGGGCGTGATCGAAGCGCAGCTGGATGGCTTCATCGTGCCCAACGGCCTCGCTTTCAGCCCTGACGGCAAAACCATGTACCTGTCGGATTCGCACCCCAATGTGCAACTGATCTGGGCCTTCGATTACGACACCGAGACCGGCACGCCATCGAATCGCCGAATCTTCGTCGACATGAATCATTTCCTCGGCCGCCCCGATGGCGCCGCCGTGGATGCCGAAGGCTGCTACTGGATCTGCGCCAACGACGCCGGCCTGATCCACCGCTTCGCCCCGGACGGCCGACTGGATTTCTCGCTGGAAGTACCGGTGAAGAAACCGACCATGTGCGCCTTCGGCGGCAGCAACCTGGACACCTTGTTTGTCGCCTCGATTCGCCCCGGCGATGACCACGACCCGCAATCCCTGGCCGGCGGCGTGTTCGCCCTGAAGCCAGGCGTCAAAGGCCTCGCCGAACCGCAATTCAACGATTTGCTTTAGACCCTCTGCTGCACCGCTGCGCCTTGAACACAAAAATAACAAGACTGGAGACTCACCCCCCATGAACTTCAAACGCACCTTGCTCGCCGCTGCACTCCCGCTGATGTTCACCTTCGCTGGTGCCGCTCAGGCGGAAATGAAACTCAAATTTGCCGACATTCACCCCGCCGGTTATCCAACCGTGGTGGCTGAAGAAAACATGGGCAAGGCCCTGACCAAGGAAACCAACGGCGAACTGACTTTCCAGTATTTCCCGGGCGGTGTGCTGGGATCGGAAAAGGAAGTCATCGAGCAGATGCAGGTCGGCGCGGTGCAGCTGTCGCGCGTCAGCCTGGGCATCGTCGGCCCTGTGGTGCCGGATGTGAACGTGTTCAACATGCCGTTCATCTTCCGCGACCAGCAACACATGCGTAACGTCATCGATGGCCCGGTGGGCGATGAGATTCTCGACAAGATCACCAACTCCGAATTCGGCCTGGTGGCCCTGGCGTGGATGGACGGCGGCACGCGCAACATCTACACCAAGAAACCGGTGCGCAAGCTCGAAGACCTCAAGGGCATGAAGATCCGCGTACAGGGCAACCCGATGTTCATCGACATGATGAACGCCATGGGCGGTAACGGCATCGCCATGGACACCGGGGAGATCTTCAGCGCCCTGCAGACCGGCGTGATCGACGGCGCGGAAAACAACCCGCCGACCCTGCTCGAACACAACCACTTCCAGAACGCCAAGTTCTACAGCCTGACCGGTCACCTGATCCTGCCGGAGCCGATCGTGATGTCGAAAATCACCTGGGAAAAACTCACTCCGGATCAACAGCAACTGGTGAAAAAAGCCGCCAAGGCTGCCCAGGCTGAAGAACGCGTGTTGTGGGACAAGAAGTCCGCTGCCAGCGAAGAGAAACTCAAGGCCGCTGGGGTCGAGTTCATCGAAGTCGACAAGAAACCCTTCTACGACGCCACCGCACCGGTACGGGAAAAGTACGGCGCGAAGTACGCCGACCTGATCAAAAAGATCGAAGCCGTTCAGTAACGCCTCCCGCTCTGTACTCATGAAAAAGGCCCGGCGCGCCAGCGGTTCAGGCGCGCCCGGTTACGGTGGAACCCGATGAAGAATCTGCTGCTGCGTATCAACGACAAGATCTACATGACGTGCATCTGGGTCGCCGGCCTTTCCGTCCTGGCGATTTCCCTGATGATTCCCTGGGGCGTCTTCGCCCGTTACGTGCTCGGCACCGGCTCCAGCTGGCCAGAGCCGACGGCGATCCTGCTGATGATGGTGTTCACCTTCATCGGCGCCGCCGCCAGTTACCGCGCCGGTGCGCACATGGCCGTGGCCATGCTCACCGACCGCATGCCACCGCAGCTGAAATCCGCAGCGGCGATTTTTTCGCAACTGCTGATGGCGGCCATCTGCATCTTCATGACCATCTGGGGGACCAAGCTGTGCATGTCCACCTGGAACCAGTTCATGGCCGCCCTGCCCGATCTGCGGGTTGGCGTGACCTATTTGCCGATCCCCCTGGGCGGCCTGCTGACGCTGATTTTTGTCGTGGAAAAACTCTTGCTCGGTGACCAGAGCAAACGTCGGGTCGTGCAGTTCGACCTGGTTGAAGAAAGTGAAGGTGCCGTTTAATGGACGCTCTGATCCTGCTGGGCAGTTTTATCGTATTGATCCTGATCGGCATGCCGGTCGCCTACGCGTTGGGCGCCGCTGCGCTGATCGGCGCTTGGTGGATCGACATTCCCTTCCAGGCGGTGATGATCCAGGTCGCCTCGGGGGTGAACAAATTCTCGCTGCTGGCCATTCCGTTCTTCGTCCTCGCCGGCGCGATCATGGCCGAGGGCGGGATGTCCCGGCGTTTGGTGGCATGTGCCGGGGTGCTGGTCGGTTTCGTGCGCGGTGGTCTGTCGCTGGTCAACATTGTTGCCTCGACGTTCTTCGGTGCGATCTCCGGTTCGTCGGTGGCCGACACCGCGTCGGTTGGCTCGGTGCTGATTCCGGAAATGGAACGCAAGGGCTATCCACGGGACTTCTCCACCGCCGTGACCGTCAGCGGTTCGGTGCAAGCCCTGCTGACTCCGCCAAGCCACAACTCGGTGCTCTACTCGCTGGCCGCTGGCGGTACGGTGTCGATCGCTTCGCTGTTCATGGCCGGCATCGTCCCGGGCCTGCTGATGAGCGCCTGCCTGATGGTGCTGTGCCTGATCTTCGCGAAAAAGCGCAACTACCCCAAGGGCGAAGTGATTCCGATGCGCCAGGCGCTGAAGATCGTCGGCGAAGCCCTGTGGGGCATGATGGCGATGGTGATCATCCTCGGCGGCATTCTCTCGGGTATTTTCACCGCCACTGAATCGGCGGCCATCGCCGTGCTGTGGTCATTCTTCGTGACCATGTTCATCTACCGCGACTACAAATGGAGCGAGTTGCCCAAGCTGATGCACCGCACGGTGCGCACCATCTCCATTGTGATGATCCTGATCGGTTTCGCCGCCAGCTTCGGCTACATCATGACCCTGATGCAGATTCCGGCGAAGATCACCACGCTGTTCCTGACCCTGTCGGACAACCGCTACGTGATCCTCATGTGCATCAACGTCATGCTGCTGTTGCTCGGCACGGTGATGGACATGGCGCCGCTGATCCTGATCCTCACGCCGATCCTGATGCCAGTGATCATGGGTATTGGCGTCGATCCGGTGCAGTTCGGCATGATCATGCTGGTCAACCTGGGGATCGGATTGATAACACCGCCCGTGGGGGCCGTGCTCTTCGTCGGCTCGGCGGTGGGCAAGGTCAGTATCGAAAGCACGGTGAAAGCGCTGCTGCCGTTCTATGGCGTGCTGTTCCTGGTGCTGCTGCTGGTGACCTACGTTCCGGCGATTTCGCTGTGGCTGCCGCACCTGGTGTTGTAACCCGCTGAGAAGATCGCAGCCTTCGGCAGCTCCTACAGGAACGCAATCTCTTGTAGGAGCTGTCGAGTGCAACGAGGCTGCGATCTTTTGCTCTTCACGCCCGCAACAACATGTACCCCGCCACCACCAGACAGACACTGGCAAACCCCACCTGCAACGCCCGCGCCGGCACCTGCGCGCACAGCCTGCGACCGATGAGCATGCCAACGATACTGGCGACAATGAACGCCGCGCCCTGGCTGTCGATACGCACCCCCGCATGAAACGCGCCGATCACCCCGATCGCGGAAATCAGACTGATCACCATCAATGACGTCGCAACGATGCCGCGCATCTGCACATCGGTCAGTTGCTTGAACGCCGGCACGATCAGAAAGCCGCCGCCGACGCCAAGTAAACCCGAAACCACGCCAGTAACCGCTCCCAGTGCAGCCAGGGTGGCGGTGCATTTGGCGGTCCAGTCGAAGCGCCCGGTCTGCTCGTTGAGCATGCAGTTTTTCTGCCCCCAACTGGCATGGCCGTGATCGCTCGGCCCCGCTTGCTGACGCTCCTTTCTGAACATTCGCCAGGCGACCAGAACCATCAGCAGGCTGAACAGGATCATCAGAATCTTTTCCGGCAACTGATGTGCGAAGTAGATCCCCAGCGGCGAAAACACCGCGCCCAACGCGGCAATCAACAGCGCCGCGCGGTAACGCACCAGGCCATGGCGCAAACCATCGATCGCTCCGACCGCAGCCGCGCTGCCGACCGCAAACAAGGCCACCGGCGCCGCTTGCGTCATCGTCCAGCCGAGCCCGAGCACCAGCGCCGGCACCGCGAGAATCCCGCCGCCCGCACCGGTCAGGCCGAGGACCAACCCCATCACCACGCCAAACAGACTTGCCAGCAACATAGGGGTTTTCTCAGTCGATCCTGGACAGACGCGTCAGCCACTCGCGGCCCTTGAGCATGCCGTGCCAGTAGAACCACGGCAGCAGCGTCGCTTTCAGCCACCATGCCGAACGGCGGGCCACGGTCGGGTCCAGCGGGAAAGTCGGCAGCAGTTTGCCGCCATAGCCGAACTCGGCGAGGATCACCTTGCCCTTCTCCACCGTCAGCGGGCACGAGCCGTAGCCGTCGTACTTGAGCGGCAGCGGCTGTTGTTTGCGCGCGGCCAGCAGGTTCTGCGCAACGACGACCACCTGCTTGCGCACCGCCGCCGCGGTTTTCGCGTTGCTGGTGCCGCAGATATCGCCCAGTGCGAACACCTCGGGATAACGCGGATGCTGCAGGCTGTGCGGATCGACTTCGCACCAACCGCCGGCATCGGCCAGCGCACTCTGGGCGATGAAATCCGGCGCGACTTGTGGCGGCACGACGTGCAGCAGATCGAAGGTTTTTGCCACGCGGCTGACGTTGCCGTCGGCGTCCTTGACGTCAAACCACGCGGTTTTCGCCGGGCCGTCGACCTTGACCAGATTCGAGTTGAACGCCAGTTGCGCGTCGTACTGTTCGATGTACTTCATTAGCGGCGGCACGAAGGTCGGCACGCCAAACAGTGCAGCGCCAGCGAGATTGAATTCAACGTTGATGTCTTTCAGCACGGCGGATTTGCGCCAGTAATCGCAAGACAGGTACAGGGCTTTTTGCGGTGCGCCGGCGCATTTGATCGGCATTGCCGGCTGGGTGAACAGCGCCCGGCCGTCGCGCAGTTTCTGCACTTGATCCCAGGTGTACTGGGCGTGTTGATAGCTGTAGTTGGAAGTGACGCCATGCTGGCCGAGGCTTTCCTGTAAACCTTCGATTTTCTCCCAGGCCAGGCGCAGGCCTGGGCAGACGACCAGGTTCTGATAGCTGACGGTGCGCTGGTCGTCGAGGGTGAGTTGGCGGCTTTGCGGGTCGATGGCGCTGACACTGGCCTGAATCCAGGTTGCCTGCCGTGGCATGACTTGGCTCATCGGCCTGACGGTGTCTTTCACATCAAACGCGCCACCGCCGACCAGCGTCCACGCCGGTTGATAGTAGTGCTGTGAACTCGGTTCGATCACGGTGACTTTGAGCTGCGGGTCACGCTTGAGCAGGCTGGCGACAAAACCGATGCCGGCCGTGCCGCCGCCGATGACCACGATGTCCGCACTGATGGATGGGCCCCAGTGTTGATCGTTCATTGCTTGTTCCTTTTGCTGCACGCAAGGATTTGTTCGGGTCAAACCAAAGAACCTGTGGGAGCTGGCTTGCCAGCGATAGCGGTGTGTCAGTCACATAAATGTTGGCTGATAAGTCCTCATTGCTGGCAAGCCAGCTCCCACAGGGTAAGTAAGTGTTAGGGCTGGCATTTATGGCTGTTCCCAGCTCTTGAGTACCGCTCCGCAATAGAGCCCCGAGAGGGTTTTCATCACCTGGATCACTTCGTGACTGGCCAGGCCATAGAAAATGTATTTGCCTTCACGGCGAGTCGCGACCAGGCCTTCATCGCGCAAGATGCCCAGTTGCTGGGACAGCGTCGGCTGGCGTACGCCGGTCATTTTTTCCAGCTCGCCGACGTTGCGTTCGCCCTGGGTCAGTTGACAGAGGATCAACAGGCGATCCTCATTGGCCAGAGCCTTGAGCAGCGCGCAGGCTTTGGACGCCGAGGCGCGCAGTTGGGCGACTTCACATTCGGTCAGACTGGATTGCATTTGCACGAGGCCTTGAAGGTCACTTAAGCTGCGAACATTATGTTTTTACATAAAGTGTTGCAACCCGAAATTACCCAGCACAGGTTTTCGCCATGCCCGCCCTGATTGAAGCGTTCCTCGACCCCGCCTCCTCGACCTACAGCTACGTGGTCTACGAAGCCGACGGCGGCCAGTGCGCGATCGTCGACCCGGTGCTCGACTATGATGGCGCCGCCGGGCGCACCGGCACGGCGCAGGCGGACAAGATCATCGCTTTCGTGCGTGCGCACCGGCTGCAAGTGCAATGGCTGCTGGAAACCCACGCCCACGCCGATCACCTGTCTGCCGCGCCGTACCTGCGTCGGGAACTGGGGGGCAAGATCGCCATCGGTGAATCGATCAGCAAAGTGCATAATGTGTTCAAGGCGCTGTTCAATCTGGAGCCGGAATTTTGCGTCGATGGCTCGCAGTTCGATCATTTGTTCGCGCCGCACGAGTCGTTCATGATCGGCAACCTCAAGGCTACCGCCCTGCACGTCCCCGGCCATACGCCAGCGGACATGGCGTACCTGATCGACGGCGAGCAGATCCTGGTGGGTGACACGCTGTTCATGCCGGACGTTGGCACCGCGCGCTGTGATTTCCCCGGCGGCAATGCGCAGCATTTGTTCAAGTCGATCCAGAAGCTGTTGGCTTTTCCGGCCAGCGTGAAGCTTTACGTCTGCCACGATTACCCGCCCGAGGGCCGCGCCTCACAGTGCCAGACCACTGTTGGCGAACAGCGCAAAAGCAATATTCATGTGCATGACGGGATCGATGAAGCGGCGTTCGTCGAGATGCGCACGACACGTGACGCTGGGTTAGGCATGCCGACGTTGCTGCTGCCGGCGATTCAGGTGAACGTGCGGGCGGGGAATCTGCCGGCGCCTGAGGACAATGGCGTGGTTTACCTGAAGATTCCGCTTAACAAACTCTGACGGTTCGGCAACGCAGCCTCCAGCAGCGCCAACTGATCGTTCCCACGCTCCGCGTGGGAATGCATCCCGTGACGCTCTGCGTCACTTCTTGAGGCGGAACGCGGAGCGTCCCTGGCGGCATTCCCACGCGGAGCGTGGGAACGATCGGCGTCTGCAGGTCAGTCGTATCAATTGCCCAACGTCAGGCCATTCGCCGGCAATGGCAACGCGGTCTTGTAGCGCACCTGCTTGAGCGCAAAGCTCGAGCGAATGTTCGCCACCCCCGGCACCTTGGTCAGAAAATCCATCATGAAGCGTTCCAGCGACTGAATGCTCGGCACCAGCACGCGAATCAGATAATCCGGATCACCCGCCATCAAGTAGCACTCCATCACCTCAGGCCGATCAGAAATCGCTTCCTCGAAATGCTGCAACGCCTCCTCTACCTGCTTTTCCAGGCTGACGTGAATGAACACGTTCACGTGCAGCCCCAGCAGATCGGCATCCAGCAGCGTGACCTGCTCGCGAATCAAGCCCAATTCTTCCATGGCCTTGACCCGGTTGAAGCACGGCGTCGGCGACAGGTTCACCGAGCGAGCGAGGTCGGCGTTGGTGATGCGCGCGTTCTCCTGAAGACTGTTGAGAATGCCGATGTCGGTACGGTCCAGTTTGCGCATGAGACAAAACCACCTGTTTTTTATGTTTATGCAGAATTTCTATCTGCAAATGGTCGCCAGCGCAACGAAACACAGAGAAATATTCTTCTTGGCCACGCCTATGATTGTTGTAGGACAAGATTTCCTCATCCCGGAATGACTGCCAGCTCACTACAAGAAATTCACAAGATCGAGCGTAGAAGCCATGACCCAAGCGTATGAACCGCTGCGCCTGCACGTCCCTGAACCCTCGGGCCGTCCCGGCTGCAAAACCGATTTTTCCTACCTGCATCTGACCGATGCCGGTACGGTGCGCAAACCTCCTGTTGATGTAGAACCTGCCGATACCGCCGACCTCGCCCGTGGCCTGATTCGCGTGCTCGACGATCAGGGCAACGCCCTCGGCCCGTGGGCCGAAAACGTGCCGGTAGAAATCCTGCGCAAAGGCATGCGCGCGATGCTCAAGACGCGCATCTACGACAACCGCATGGTCGTCGCCCAGCGGCAGAAAAAGATGTCGTTCTACATGCAGAGCCTTGGCGAAGAAGCCATCGGCAGCGCCCAGGCGTTGGCGCTGAACATCGATGACATGTGCTTCCCCACCTACCGCCAGCAAAGCATCCTCATGGCTCGCGATGTGCCGCTGGTCGACCTGATCTGCCAACTGCTGTCCAACGAGCGCGATCCACTCAAGGGCCGCCAGTTGCCGATCATGTACTCGGTCAAGGACGCCGGTTTCTTCACCATATCAGGCAACCTCGCCACCCAGTTCATTCAGGGCGTTGGCTGGGGCATGGCCTCGGCGATCAAGGGCGATACCAAAATCGCCTCGGCGTGGATCGGTGACGGCGCCACTGCCGAATCGGACTTCCACACCGCCCTCACCTTCGCTCACGTTTATCGCGCGCCGGTGATCCTCAACGTGGTCAACAACCAGTGGGCTATTTCCACGTTCCAGGCCATCGCCGGCGGTGAAGCCACGACTTTCGCCGGACGCGGCGTCGGTTGCGGCATCGCCTCGCTGCGTGTCGATGGCAACGACTTCTATGCGGTCTACGCCGCTTCCGCCTGGGCTGCCGAACGCGCCCGGCGCAACCTCGGCCCGACCATGATCGAATGGGTCACCTACCGCGCCGGCCCGCACTCGACCTCCGACGATCCATCGAAATACCGCCCTGCCGATGACTGGAGCCACTTCCCGCTCGGCGATCCGATCGCGCGTCTGAAACAGCACTTGATCAAAGTCGGCCACTGGTCGGAAGAAGAACACGCGGCCGTCAGCGCCGAACTCGAAGCCGAAGTGATTGCCGCGCAGAAACAGGCCGAACAGTACGGCACCCTCGCCGGCGGGCAGATTCCAAGCGCCGCGACCATGTTCGAAGACGTCTACAAAGAGATGCCGGAGCACTTGAAGCGCCAGCGTCAGCAGTTGGGGATCTGACATGAACGATCACAACAACAATATTCAGTTGGAAACCGCCATGACCACGACCACCATGACCATGATCCAGGCCCTGCGCTCGGCCATGGATGTGATGCTTGAGCGTGATGACAACGTCGTCGTCTTCGGTCAGGACGTCGGCTACTTCGGCGGCGTGTTCCGCTGCACCGAAGGCCTGCAGACCAAGTACGGCACCTCACGGGTGTTCGACGCACCGATCTCGGAAAGCGGCATCGTCGGCGTCGCCGTCGGCATGGGCGCCTACGGTTTGCGTCCGGTCGCCGAAATCCAGTTCGCCGACTACGTCTACCCCGCCTCCGACCAGATCATTTCCGAAGCAGCGCGTCTGCGTTATCGCTCGGCCGGCGAGTTCACCGCACCGATGACCCTGCGCATGCCATGCGGCGGTGGCATCTACGGCGGCCAGACCCACAGCCAGAGTATCGAGGCGATGTTCACTCAGGTCTGCGGTCTGCGCACGGTCATGCCGTCCAACCCGTACGACGCCAAAGGCTTGCTGATCGCCTCCATCGAAAACGATGACCCGGTGATCTTCCTCGAGCCGAAACGCCTGTACAACGGCCCGTTCGACGGCCACCACGACCGCCCGGTGACCCCGTGGTCGAAACACCCGCAAGCCCAGGTGCCGGACGGTTACTACACCGTGCCGCTGGACGTTGCCGCGATCACTCGTCCGGGCAAGGACGTGACGGTGCTGACCTATGGCACCACCGTTTATGTCTCGCAAGTCGCGGCCGAAGAATCCGGCGTCGATGCCGAAGTCATCGACCTGCGCAGCCTGTGGCCGCTGGATCTGGAAACCATCGTCAAGTCGGTGAAGAAAACCGGTCGCTGCGTGGTGGTTCACGAAGCCACCCGCACCTGCGGTTTCGGCGCCGAGCTGGTATCGCTGGTGCAGGAGCATTGCTTCCATCACCTGGAAGCGCCGATCGAGCGCGTCACTGGTTGGGACACTCCCTACCCGCACGCGCAGGAGTGGGCGTATTTCCCAGGGCCGTCCCGCGTGGGCGCGGCGTTGAAACGGGTCATGGAGGTCTGAATGGGCACGCACGTTATCAAGATGCCGGACATCGGCGAAGGCATCGCAGAAGTAGAACTGTCGCAGTGGCACGTCAAGGTTGGCGATCTGGTGGTTGAAGACCAGGTGCTGGCGGATGTGATGACCGACAAGGCGATGGTCGATATTCCGTCGCCGGTGCACGGGAAAGTGATTGCCCTTGGTGGTCAGCCGGGTGAAGTGATGGCGGTCGGCAGTGTGCTGATCAGCATCGAGGTTGAAGGTGCCGGCAACCTTAAAGAGTCCGCCGCGCCTGCGCCGGTCAAAGAAGCACCGGTTGCGCCGAACGTTGAAGCCGCTGTCGAAAGCAAACCCGCCGCAGCCGCCGCACCACGTCCGGCTGCCGTTTGCCAGGGCCCGATGGTCGCTCGCGAAGCGGATGAACGCCCGCTAGCCTCGCCAGCCGTGCGCAAACATGCGCTGGATCTGGGCATTCAATTGCGCTTGGTGCGCGGTTCCGGCCCGGCCGGTCGCGTGTTGCATGACGACCTGGAGGCCTATCTGGCGCAAGGTCAGTCGAACGCTTCGGCGCCGGCCGCTGCCGCTTATGCCCAGCGCCACGACGAAGAACAGATTCAAGTGATCGGCATGCGCCGCAAGATCGCCCAGCGCATGCAGGACGCCACGCAGCGCGCAGCGCATTTCAGCTATGTCGAAGAAATCGACGTCACCGCGATCGAAGAACTGCGCGCGCATCTGAATGAAAAACATGGCGCCAGCCGTGGCAAGTTGACCTTGTTGCCGTTCCTCGTTCGCGCGCTGGTTGTCGCCCTGCGCGACTTCCCGCAGATGAACGCCCGTTACGACGACGAAGCGCAAGTCATCACCCGCCTCGGCGCGGTGCATGTCGGCGTCGCCACGCAAAGCGATGTCGGCCTGATGGTGCCCGTGGTGCGTCACGCCGAAACGCGCAGCCTGTGGGACAGCGCCGCGGAAATTTCGCGTTTGGCCAACGCCGCGCGCAATGGCAAGGCCAGCCGCGATGAGCTGTCCGGTTCGACCATTACTCTGACCAGTCTCGGCGCATTGGGCGGCATTGTCAGCACGCCGGTGCTGAACCTGCCGGAAGTGGCCATTGTCGGCGTAAACAAAATCGTCGAGCGGCCAATGGTGGTCAAAGGCCAGGTGGTGATCCGCAAAATGATGAACCTCTCGAGCTCCTTCGATCACCGCGTGGTCGACGGCATGGACGCGGCGCTCTTCATTCAGGCCATTCGTGGCTTGCTCGAACAACCCGCCACCTTGTTTGTGGAGTAAGCCCGAATGCAATCTCTGAACACTACGCTGCTGATCATCGGCGGCGGCCCCGGCGGTTACGTCACGGCAATCCGCGCCGGGCAATTGGGCATCCCGACCATCCTGGTCGAAGGCCAATCGTTGGGCGGCACCTGCCTGAATATCGGCTGCATTCCGTCGAAAGCGCTGATTCATGTGGCTGAGCAGTTTCATCAGACGCAGCATCACAGCCAGCATTCGGCGTTGGGCATCAGCGTTGCCGCGCCGACCCTGGATATCAGCAAAAGCGTCGAGTGGAAGGACGGCATCGTTGATCGCCTGACCACTGGCGTCGCCGCGCTGCTGAAGAAGAACAAGGTTCAGGTCATCAACGGTTGGGCGAAAATCATCGACGGCAAAACCGTGGAAGTCGGCGATACGCGCATCCAGTGCGAACATCTGGTGCTGGCCACCGGTTCGACCAGTGTCAACATGCCGATCCTGCCGATTGGCGGACCGATCATCTCCTCCACCGAAGCGCTGGCGCCGACGTCTGTGCCGAAACGCCTGGTCGTGGTCGGCGGTGGTTACATCGGTCTGGAGCTGGGCATCGCCTATCGCAAGCTCGGCGCCGAAGTCAGCGTGGTCGAGGCGCAGGACCGCATCCTGCCGGCTTACGACGCAGAACTGACGCAACCGGTGCATGAAGCGCTGAAGCAGCTGGGCGTGAAACTGTACCTCAAGCACAGCGTGCTGGGTTTCGACGGCACGTTGCAGGTGCGCGATCCCGAAGGCGAAACCCTCAATCTGGAAACCGATCAGGTACTGGTCGCGGTCGGACGCAAACCCAATACGCAGGGCTTCAACCTCGAAGCTTTGAATCTGGACATGAACGGTTCGGCTATCAGGATCGACAGCGGTTGCCAGACCAGCATGCGCAACGTCTACGCCATTGGCGACGTGAGCGGCGAACCGATGCTGGCCCACCGCGCCATGGCTCAGGGCGAGATGGTTGCCGAATTGATCAGTGGCAAGAGCCGTGAATTCAACCCGACCGCCATCGCCGCCGTGTGCTTTACCGACCCGGAACTGGTGGTGGTCGGCAAAACTCCGGACGAGGCCAAGGCTGCCGGGCTGGACTGCATCGTTGCAAGCTTCCCGTTTGCCGCCAACGGCCGGGCGATGACCCTGGAATCGAAAAGCGGCTTCGTCCGCGTGGTCGCACGTCGCGACAATCATGTGATTGTCGGCTGGCAAGCGGTGGGTGTCGGCGTTTCCGAATTGTCGACGGCATTCGCGCAGAGCCTGGAAATGGGCGCGCGCCTGGAAGACATCGGCGGCACCATTCATGCCCACCCGACCTTGGGCGAAGCGGTGCAGGAAGCGGCGTTGCGGGCGCTGGGGCATGCGCTGCATCTGTGACAGTTGCAGCTGAATGCCGCTGTGGCGAGGGGATTTATCTCCGCTGGGTTGCGCAGCAACCGCAAAATCTGCCACCGCCGAGCGTCAGATATCTGAGCAAAAGGGGCCGCTTCGCAGCCCAGCGGGGATAAATCCCCTCGCCACAAGCTGCGAAACCGCTCAAGAATGAAGTATTGTTGTGCCCATCCAAAAAAACGTCAGAAGCCTTGAACCGTTTCGGCGGTTGTTCAGTGATAGAGGGTGTCATGGGTAACGAAAGCATCAATTGGGACAAGCTGGGTTTTGACTACATCAAGACCGACAAGCGCTATCTGTCGTACTTTCGCGATGGCGAGTGGGACAAAGGCACCCTGACCGAAGATAACGTCCTGCACATCAGCGAAGGCTCCACTGCCCTTCACTACGGTCAGCAATGCTTCGAAGGCATGAAGGCCTATCGCTGCAAGGACGGCTCGATCAACCTGTTCCGCCCGGACCAGAACGCCCTGCGCATGCAGCGCAGCTGCGCGCGTCTGCTGATGCCGACCGTCGACACCGAGCAGTTCATCGAAGCCTGCAAAGCCGTGGTTCGCGCCAACGAACGTTTCATCCCGCCGTACGGCACCGGCGGCGCGCTGTACCTGCGCCCGTTCGTGATCGGCGTCGGTGACAACATCGGCGTACGCACTGCGCCCGAGTTCATCTTTTCGATCTTCTGCATCCCGGTCGGCGCCTACTTCAAGGGCGGCCTGACCCCGCACAACTTCCAGATCTCCAGCTACGACCGCGCGGCCCCGCAAGGCACCGGTGCGGCCAAGGTCGGTGGCAACTACGCCGCCAGCCTGATGCCGGGCTCGAAAGCCAAGAAAGCCAACTTCGCCGACGCGATCTACCTCGATCCGATGACCCACACCAAGATCGAGGAAGTCGGTTCGGCCAACTTCTTCGGGATCACTCACGACAACAAGTTCGTCACGCCGAACTCGCCATCGGTCCTGCCAGGCATCACCCGCCTGTCGCTGATCGAACTGGCCAAATCGCGTCTGGGCCTGGAAGTGGTTGAAGGCGACGTGCTGATCGACAAGCTGTCGGACTTCAAGGAAGCCGGTGCCTGCGGTACCGCTGCGGTAATCACGCCGATTGGCGGCATCAGCTACAACGATCACCTGCATGTGTTCCACAGCGAAACCGAAGTAGGCCCGGTAACTCAGCAGCTCTACAAAGAGCTGACTGGCGTGCAGACCGGCGACATCGAAGCGCCAGCGGGCTGGATCGTCAAGGTTTGAATTGACCGTTGTTGATGTTGGAAAAGCCCTCCATTGAGTGATTGATGGAGGGCTTTTTTGTTGATCTTCTATTTCAAAGCAATCCGCTTCCCGGCTCGACTGGCAATCCCACTCGCCTGCCCATTCTGCTGCTTGCCCATCCGCGCCTGCGTAATCAACCCCGGTATCAACCCGCCCTCCGGCAGATTCTTCCAGAACCGCACCGGCAGATGCCCTTGCATGACCCTCGGGTTCAACCGCGCCGGGTTGAAGATGTGGCTGTAGTAGGTCAACCACAAATCGCCGTGGGGGTCATCGACGTTCTGTGCCAGTTGCTGCCATTCAATCGGGCATTGCCGCTCGTGAATCAATTGCTCGCCGTCGTAATAAACGCCGTCACGCGGCGTGGCGATCAACCAGCGATGCTGGCCCATGCGCCCGATGAAATGCTCGCTGGCGCTGTGCAGAATGTCATGCGCCGGTTCGTGCCACGCCACGTATTGTGGACCGGGCTGATCCTTGGGCCGCTCGATGAAACGCACAAACGCATGCAGATGATGGGCCTCGCGGCTGACCTGCTTGATGCGCCGCTGCAACTCGCTGCCGAGTTTGTCGCCGGCCATCATCGCCGTGCGGTCGCCGTGACTGACGCGCCAGAGCACTTCATACAACAGGCTCCAGCGTTGCTCACCGCGATAGCGCGCCGCTTGTTCGAGGGTGGCGAGCAGCGCACGGGGAATACGCGCCTGAAACGGCCCCTGCCCTTCGGGCACGTGATCATCACTGGCAAACAGATCGCCAACGCCTTCCGCCGCCCAGCTCACCAGACTCGGATCGATCTCATGGCTGAGCAACCAGCGCGCCTGCTGGCGCCAGGTGTCGAACAGATCGTCACAATCGAGACTGATCATCCCCACAACCCCATCTGCTGCGGCATCGGCCGGTCGCGCAATTGCTGGTAGAGCATGTGACTGGTGACTTCCGCCTGTTGCGGGTGGTAATCGCTGGTGATGATGAACGGCTTGGCCTTGGCCAGCACACAGCGCATCCGCGCGACGTCTTCGTAACGGATGCGGCGCTGGCGACGCAACTCGACCAGGCGCTCGGTGGTGCGCAAGCCAATGCCCGGGATGCGTGCGATCAACGTCGCGTCAGCACGGTTGAGGTCGAGCGGGAACACTTCGCGATTTTCCAGCGCCCAAGCCAGCTTCGGGTCAATATCGAGCGCCAGATTGCCCGGGCCTTTGAGCAATTCGTCAGCGCTGTAGCCGTAGCTGCGCAGGAGGAAATCAGCCTGATACAAACGGTGCTCGCGCATCAGCGGTGGCGCGGCGAGCGGTACGCTTTTCGGGCTGTCGGGGATCGGGCTGAATGCCGAGTAATAGACCCGGCGCAAACGGAAGTTGCCATACAGGGATTGAGCGCTGTGGAGGATGGTGCTGTCGTCGGTGTCATCGGCACCGACGATCAGTTGCGTGCTCTGCCCGGCCGGGGCGAATTTTGCCGAGCGCGGCTCGTTCAACACTGTTTGCACGCCGGTGTAGATGGTGTTCATCGCTTGCTTGATCGAGGTGATGTCCTTCTCCGGCGCCAGTGTCTGCAGGCTGGCGTCGGTGGGCAGTTCGATGTTGACGCTGAGGCGGTCGGCGTAACGCCCTGCCTCCTCGATCAAGGCCGGATCGGCTTCCGGAATGGTCTTCAAATGGATGTAGCCGCGAAATTCGTGCTCTTCACGGAGCAACTTCGCCACGCGCACCAGTTGCTCCATGGTGTAGTCCGCCGAGCGAATGATCCCGGAGCTGAGAAACAGCCCGCTGACACAGTTGCGCCGGTAGAAATCCATGGTCAGCGTCACGACTTCTTCCGGGGTGAAGCGCGCACGCGGCACATCACTGGAACGGCGGTTGACGCAGTACTGGCAATCGTAAAGACAGAAGTTGGTCAGCAGGATTTTCAGCAACGACACACAGCGCCCGTCCGGCGTGTAGCTGTGGCAAATGCCCATGCCGTCCGTCGAACCGAGCCCGCTCTTGCCCTCGGAGCTGCGCTTGGGCGCACCGCTGCTGGCGCAAGAGGCGTCGTACTTGGCGGCGTCGGCGAGGATGCTCAGCTTGTCGATGATTTGCATGGCGCGGGCTCTTTACTGTGTGCATATACAGTATAGGCTCGCCCGCCGCGAAACAAGTTGATGGATGACCCCTCGTCGGCTGAATCACCTGAATTGCCATCACCCACGCAACCAGTGGGAGCGAGCCTGCTCGCGAAGAGGCCCTGCCAGTCACCGCAACACAGTGATCAAACCGCCCACTGCAATATCAACCAACTGTTCGCCCCGCTGATCAACACAAACAGCCCCCAGGCCAGCACCCGCGTGGGCCAGCGATTGACGAACGGCCCCATCAACTGCCGGTCGTTGGTCATGCGAATCAGCGGGTACAAGGCAAACGGCAGTTGCAGGCTGAGCACTACCTGGCTCAACACCAGCAGCTTGCCGATCGCACCATCACCGAGCAGCCATACGCCGATGAACGCCGGAATCAGCGCCAGCCCGCGGGTGATCAAACGCCGCTGCCAGCACGGGATGCGCAGGTTCAGATAGCCCTCCATGATCACCTGCCCGGCGATGGTCCCGGTGAAGGTCGAACTTTGCCCCGACGCGAGCAGTGCCACGCCGAACAGCACACTGGCCAGCGCACCGCCCACCAGCGGATCGAGCAGATGATAAGCGTCCTGAATGTCGACCACATCGGTGTGCCCGGACTGGTGAAAGGCCGCCGCGGCGAGAATCAGAATCGCCGCGTTGACCAGCAGCGCCAGGGCCAGCGAACCGATGGTGTCGATGCGTGCCAGTTTCACCGCGTCCTGTTTGCTCGCCAGGTCCTTGCCGATCATCCGCGTTTGCACGATCGAGGTGTGTAGATAAAGGTTGTGCGGCATGACGGTGGCGCCGAGGATGCCGATGGCCAGATACAGCGGCGCCGCATCGCTGATCGCGGATAGCGAGGGTTTAAAGCCCAGCGCCACGTCTGGCCAGTACGGTTTGATCAACAACAATTCGACGAAGAAACACACACCGATGGTCGCGACCAGCACCAGCATGATCGCTTCGAGCCGACGGAATCCCCGGTTCTGCAGGGCCAGTACCAGCAGCGTGTCGAACGCCGTCAGAGCGATACCGAAGGTCAGCGAGCAACCGAGCAGCAAGTGAAACGCGAGAGCGCAGCCAAGCACTTCGGCGAGGTCGGTGGCGATGATCGAGATCTCCGCCAGTATCCATTGCAGGCGCGCTGTCGGGGTGCTGTAGCGCTCGCGGGACAACTGCGCCAGATCGCGCCCGGCGGCGATGCCCAGCCGCGAGCACAGGCATTGCACGACCATGCCGGCCAGACTCGCCAGCAACACCACGAACAACAGGCTGTAGCCAAAATGCGAACCGGCCTCGATCGCGGTCGCCCAGTTGCCCGGATCCATGTAGCCGATCGACACCAGCAAACCGGGACCGGCGAAACGCAGCACACGTTTGAAGAACGAGGCAGTCGGATCAACCGCAACACTGCCGGCCACTTCCGGCGGGCAAAACGGCGCGGTGGCGATTTTGGGCAGACTGAATTTCACGCACACATCCAGAAACAAAAACGGGAGCCCGGCAGCTTAGTCGTTTCGCCTGATGCCTTGAAGCGCAAAGATCGCTGAACCTATGGGTTCACCCCCAGCAACTGCTCGCGCAACTCCGGACTGCGCGTACGCGGATCCAGCCAGATATCGAAAAACGCCTTGGCAAACTGCGGATCCTCGATCTCATGCTGGAGCTTCTGCCCGACAAAAAACCGCGCGCCATGCCCCGGCAGATACACGCCGGTAATCCGCGTACCGGCCTGGACGTCGACAAAGGATTGCTGCATCTGCGCCTGCCAGCCGGCCAATTGCGCTGAAGTGACCCGAGGACCGGCCAGGCGTTTGATCTCATCGACACTGGTGCTGACCAGATCATCGCGCGAGATGTTGCGCCGGTAGATCAGCTCCAGAGCAAACGGCTGGCCGTCCGCCAGCGGCCGCGCGGCACTCCACAAACGAGCGCTGTAAACATCGAAGCCGAACACGCTGAAATCGCCGCTGCCGATAATTTGCGCCCCCGGCACTGCGTCCTGCCAATTGGCCCACGTCGGCGTCAGCAACAGTGCCCATAAGCCGATGCCACAACAGCCACGTACGAGCTTCGGTGTTCTGTTCATCGCCGTATCGTCTCCGCTGCATTCTGATGATCAAAGCATAGCCGGATTCGCGCCTGAATTTTTGTATACAAAAATTGCGAACATAAGCAGCAATCTTTAATCGGCAGTGCTAACGTGGCTTATCCTGACCCGATGGAGACACCCGCGTGCTGATCCTCAAACTGCTGCTGATTCCCGCTTTTCTCCTGCTGATTTCCCTGGCGGGCAAACGTTGGGGGCCGAGCGTGGCCGGGTGGCTGTCGGGATTGCCGGTGGTGGTCGGACCGATTCTGTTCTTTCTGGCGATTGAACAAGGGTCGCAGTTTGCCGCGCAATCGGCGGTGGCGGCGCTGTCGGCGATGTTCGCGATGATCGCTTTCTGCATTACTTATGCGCAGGTGGCGCAGCGGGCGAACTGGCCGTGGGCGTTGACCATTTCACTGGCGGTGTGGGCCGCGCTGGCGACGGTGTTGTCGGTGATTCCGGCGTCCTTGCCGTTCTCGGTGATTGCGGCAGCGGTGGCACTGCTCGCTTCGCCTTATCTGTTCCCCGAAGTGCAGCCGATGTTGAACGGGCCAGCACCCAAGTCGGACAAACTGATCTGGCGGATGATCGCTGGTGCGGCGCTGACGCTGGTGGTGACGATGCTCGCCAGCACCGTCGGCGAACGCTGGAGCGGCCTGCTCGCGGTGTTCCCGGTGCTTGGCAGCGTCATGGCGGTATTCTCGCAACAAACTCGCGGCCCGGCGTTTACCGCTACGTTATTGCGCGCAACGGCAACCGGCATGTATTCGTTTTCGGCGTTCTGCCTGGTGTCGGCCCTGACGCTGCCAAGCATGGGCCTCAGCGGTTTTGTCGTAGGCGTGGCAGTGTCGGTGGCGATGCTCGGGGTGACCCGGCGTCTGCTGGCGCGGCCATTGGCCAAGGCGCAAACGCAATAACCGCCCGGACGAATCGCGCTGGAACGCCCGGCACGCTCCGTGGGATGATCGCCCGCCTCGCGCGACCATTTCCCGGAGATTTCAGATGTCATTGTTGAGCAAAAAAGCCGTCGTCCTGATGCTGGCGGCCGTCGCCGGTTTCGCCGCGATCAACGCACACGCCGCCAAGGAAAAGGTCAAAACCGAGAAGGTTACGCTGCTCGACGGCAAATTCGCCTTCGTCCTGCCCAAAGGCTTTGTCGCTGACCCGCTGCCCGCCAGCCCGAGCGGGGCCAAGGGCACGATGTACACCAACCAGACCACCAAGACCGTGGTCATCGCCGCCGAAAACCAGATCCCGGCTGGGCAGAACGTCAAGGACAACGACGGTGAGTTTCTCGACGGCAGCGTGTCGAGTTTCATCGATGATCAGCGCAAGGCTCTGCCGGACTTCAACAAACTCAGCGAGAAAAGCCTGACCCAGAAAGGCACCGGCCTGGGTCTGCGTCAGGTTGACAGCACCGCCACCCAGGGTGGTGGCCAAACCCTGAATACCACGCTGCTGGCCGGCTCGGGGACGAAGATGGCGCTGGTGCAGGTGATTTCCCGCGCCAGCGACAAGAAAGCTCACGATGCCCTGGTCAAAGCCATCGTCAAGGATTGAGCCGCTGCAACCAGCCATTCAGATCGCGCAACTCGGCCGCACTGATGCTGTGGCCGACGCCCGGATAAGTGTGAAACTCGGGCTTGTAATCGAGCTTGTGCAATAGCGCGTTGGCCTCGGTGCCGTGACGGTAAGGCACCGGATCATCAGCGGTGCCGTGGCCGATAAATATGCTCACCGGCAGTGGCGCTTGCCCGGGCTTGAGTTCGGCTTTGAGCACCGGCAACAAGCGCCCGCTCAACGCGGCAAACCCGCCCACGGCCACCGGCGCGCGCAGGCCCACTTCGTAGCTCATCATCGCGCCCTGGCTGAAGCCGATCAGGTACACCTTGTCCGGCGCGGCGTGATATTTCTTCGCCGCCTGAGCGATAAAGTCGCGCAGCTTCTGGCCGCTGACCTTCAGATCATCGGTCTCGCCGTTGTAGGCGCCTTCGCCCTTCTTGCGAAACCACTGGAAACGCCCTTCACCCAACGTCATCGGTGCGCGCACGGAAAGGTAGTTGTACTGCGCCGGCAGCTGAAATTTCATGCCGATCAGATCGGCCTCGTTACTGCCGTAACCGTGCAGGAAAATCACCAGCGGACGTGGTTCGGCGTCGGCGTGGACCTGTTCGAGGTATTTGAGCGGCAGGTCGGATTGCAGGGTGGTTTGCGCGTGGACGGCGGTGGTTGCGAGCAGGGTCAGCAGGGCGAACAATTTCAGCATTGCAGCGTTCCTTCACAGAGTGTCGGGTTCGCGGGGGAGCCTAACATTCTCGGCTGAGGATCCAAATTTTGTGGAGTGGCTGATGGCCCTTTCGCGAGCAGGCTCGCTCCCACCGTTGAAATGCGTTCCCCCTGTGGGAGCGAGCCTGCTCGCGAAGAGGCCCGCACATTTACCGCAACCTGTCAGTCGTTGGTCAGCTTGCCCGTACGAAACGGCACTCGCCCCGCCACTTTCGCCTGCCACATCCCCGGCTCGGTATAACGCCCGCGATCAATCGCAAACAGCACCCCGCTGGTGCCGGCGCGCACGGTGGTCACGCGATCCTGCAACGGGTCAACAACCTCGAACAGCGCATCGCCCTGCTCTACCCACTCGCCGGCATTGCGCAAGAAACTGACCACGCCATGGTGCGGGGCGAACAGGTATTCGGTGCCTTCGAACGGCAGACCTTCACAACATTCGCTCGGCGCCGCCGGCCAGTCGCCGCTGATGAAACCCTGCTCGGCAAGAAAGCCCAGAATCGCTTCGCAGTTGGCCTGAGCCTGATCGACGCGGGTGTCGCCCATGCTGCCCAGCTCCAGCGTCGTCGCCAGATTCGCCGCCGGAATCGCCGCGTTCGGGAATGCTTTGGCCAGACGCAGCCACGGCGTAGAGCAGGATTCATCGAACGAGCTGCCGCCGGAGTCCTCGCAGAGCAACGCGACGCCGGCCTGCAACCGCGCCGCCAGCGATTGCCATTGCGGCCAGTGTTGCGGCAGTGCGTAGAGGTGAATCGCAGCGTCGAAGTCGCAATGCAGATCGAGGGTGATGTCGGCGTCGCAGGCGTGGCGCAGCAACAAGCGGTGCAAGGCTTCCAGTTGCGATGCCGGCGCCGGCAATTCTTCGAAGACCTGAGCCATGGCTTGGCGGATCAGCGCGACGTTGGCCTCGGCATCCGCGCCCAGACGCTCGCCAACCAGCGCCGCGACCGGGGCGCTGAGTTCGACGAATGCGCGGTTGAAATTCTTGCCGCTGCCCAGTTCGAAGCGGCCCATGTGATTGCCTTGCAGATGCTGATCCAGGCCGATCGGATTGGCCACCGGCACCAGTTCGATAACGCCCTGCAAACGGCCCTGCCGTTCCAGTTCGTTCAAGCGCAGCTTGAGTTCCCACGCGGTACGCATGCCCGGCAGTTCATCGGCGTGCAGGCTGGCCTGGATATACACCTTGCGGCTGCCGGCGCCGTAGCGGAACACGCTGAGGGAGCGCTCGCTGCCCAAGTGGCTCCAGGGCAGAACGTGGTCGATGCGTTGCATGAAAAACTCCTGAATAGCTGGATTACGCAAATCCTTGTGGGAGCGAGCCTGCTCGCGAATGCGTCAGGTCAGACGATGACGATGTCGAATGTCAGACCGCTTTCGCGAGCAGGCTCGCTCCCACAGATAATTTCCATCAATAAAAGAACATAAAAAAAGTGGCCACCGCGCAAACGGGGCCACTTTTTTTTACGGCGTATTAATGGCCGTATACGTCAAAGTCGAAGTACTTGTCCTGGACTTTCTTGTACTCGCCATTGGCGCGGATTTCGGTGATGGCTTTGTTGAACTGCTCAGCCAGCGCGGTATCGCCCTTGCGCACCGCGATGCCAGCGCCGCCGCCGAAGTACTTGGCGTCTTCGTAGGTCGGGCCGACGAATTCGAAGCCTTTGCCGGCGTCGGTTTTCAGGAAACCGTCGCTGAGGTTGACCGAGTCGGCCAGCATCGCGTCGATACGCCCGGACACCATGTCGAGGTTGGCTTCCTGCTGCGAGCCGTAGCGCACCAGTTCGATCCCGGCCGGAACCAGCACTTCAGTCGCGTAACGGTCGTGAGTACTGGCACGCAGCACGCCGACTTTCTTGCCCTTGAGTTCGGTCAGCGGGTCTTTCACGCCCGAGCCTTCCTTCATCACGAAACGTGCCGGGGTGTGGTAATACTTGATGGTGAAATCGACGTTTTTCTTGCGATCGTCAGTGATGGTCATCGACGACAGGATCGCGTCGATCTTCTTCACTTTCAGCGCCGGGATCAGGCCATCGAACTCTTGTTCGACCCACGTGCATTTAACCTTCATCTGCGCGCACAGTGCGTCACCGATGTCCACGTCAAAACCAGTGAGTTTGCCGTCAGGGGTTTTCATCGAGAATGGCGGGTACCCGGCTTCGATACCGATGCGGATCGGCTTGGCGTCTTCGGCCACGGCGGTCAGAGACAACATCGACAGTGCCAGGGCACCGAACATCACTAGCTTTTTCATTTATTACTCCCGTGCGGAGGCTTTTATTGGCAGCTTTCGAGTCAGCGTTCGGTCATGGCGTTCTAACGGCAAAAACCGACGTGGCCGGCAGTCTATGGCGGCGCGCACGGAGGCAATTGTTTTTAAGCGACAATTACTTACAGAACATCGGCGCACGCATTGACTGGGGTCAACGCGTGCGCCGTGGTGGTGCGAAGGCTGTAGGACAAGACTGTTTTCAGAGCAAGAAACGCCGATCCTCCGGCAGCTCTTACAGAAACGTCAGCATTCGCAGGCGACAGGTGTATTGGCCACTGACGCCACGCTCAGTTCGAAACCTTCATCGAGCCATCCGGTGACGCCGCCAATCATCTCTTTCACCGGATAACCCAATGCCGCCAGCTTCACCGCCGCCTTGTTCGCGCCGTTGCAATGCGGCCCGGCGCAATAGACTACGAACAAAGTGTGTTTCGGGTAATCGGCCAAGCGCTCCGCCGTGAGCAAGCGGGTCGGGATATTGATCGCGCCGGGCACATGGCCGCGCTCGAACGCCAATGGGCCACGCACATCCACCAGAACGAAGTCGACCTCCCCGGCCTCTTGGCTACTGAACACGTCGGAACAATCGGTTTCGAAGGTCAGACGATTGCTGAAATGCATCAGGGCAATCGCCGAAGGGGCGGCGGGAATTTCGCGAACCAGGCTGGTCATGTCGTGTTGCTCCTTGTCTGTGGGTATGAACAGACTTTATCGAGACGGCGCTTGCCGCTACAGTGGCGCGCAAGACACCGACCGGGAGATTTCCGCCAAATGCCCACTCAGCCCAATCTGGTTGCCATTCTGGCCTACGACGGCCTTTGCACATTCGAGTTCGGCATTGCCGTCGAGATCTTCGGCCTGGCCCGGCCAGAGTTCGACTTCCCTTGGTACGAACACGCGATTGCCGCGGTCGATAAAGGCCCGATGCGCGCCATGGGCGGGATTCAGGTGCTGGCCGATGGTGGCCTGGAACTGCTCACCGCAGCGCGCACCATCGTCATTCCGGGCTGGCGCGACCGCAACGCCCCGGTACCGCCTGCGCTGATCGATGCGTTGCGTCGGGCGCATGACCGAGGCGCGCGGTTGCTGTCGATCTGCTCGGGCGTGTTCGTCCTCGCCGCCAGCGGCCTGCTCGACGGCCACCGCGCCACCACGCACTGGCGCTACACCGGTGAACTGGCGCAACGCTTCCCGGCAATCGAGGTCGATCCGGACGTGCTCTACGTCGACGCCGGTCAGCTGATTACCTCCGCCGGCAGCGCCGCCGGCATCGACGCCTGCCTGCACCTGGTAACCCGCGACTTCGGCACGCAGGTCGCCAACGCCGTCGCGCGGCGCCTGGTCATGTCGCCACAACGCACCGGCGGCCAAGCCCAATTCATCCCCACCCCGGTCAGCCCGACACCCCGCAGCGACCTGTCGCGCGTCATGCAATGGGCCCGCGAACGCCTGCACGAACCACTGGAAGTCCGCGATCTGGCCAGTGAAGCGGCGATGAGCGAGCGCACGTTTTTACGGCGCTTCACCGAAGCCAGCGGGCAAACGCCCAAGGCCTGGCTGCAACATGAACGCCTGGCGCGAGCGCGGGAGCTGCTCGAGAGCACCCATCAACACACCGAGCAGATCGCCCAGCGCTGCGGCTATCGCTCGGTGGAGAGTTTTCGTGTGGCGTTTCGCAGCGTGGTGGGCGTACCGCCGTCGGTTTATCGGGAGCGGTTTGGGCGGTAGGGTAAGGCGATTTGTTGACCTGTCTGGTCATGGATTTGATCTTTTTGCAGTCCTAACAACTGCAACACTTTCAGACGCGTCCTACATCCATCACTCCTTCGTTGCTTTAGCGTCCGCTTCGTTATTAAACAGCGGACAAGGACGCTCATGGCTTGCAAGAAAGACATCCCCCGGATCCAGAACCCGCCAGAGGGAGACGGACACCACATCACCACCCGCTACATGACTGCCAGCGAACTTGCTGCGCGCGAGGCCGCACAAGGCGCTTATGAAGACATGCTGGCTCGGCAGCAGGCCCACGAAGATCGACTTGGCCACCAGGTCATACATGAACAGCAAAATATAAGCGGCTGTGTTTTCGTAAAAAGCTGCAAGCTGCCGAACGGCGTCATCAATGATGCCAATCCATCCGGATTTATACCGGTTGGGAAAATTTCGGATTATGGAACGCTCTCCTTGCTTGCGGGGCATGAACGCGACTCGGCCGGGAATATCGCACTCAAGACAATTGGCGCGACCAGTTTGCAAGCGTCGATCGGAGCTTTTGCTCTCGGCAGCTCTGGCAGTCTGAGCACCAGCACTGCCGCCGCAAGAACCACAAGCCTAGCCACCGCCGGTGTCGTCGCAGGCGGGTTGCTCGGGTTGGTTGCGCTGCTGTGGCCATCGAGTCTCGCCGATAGTGCTCTCTACACAGAGGAGCAGCTACAGTCGCTTGAGACGGCTCGGACTCGGGTTCGATTGCATGTGGAACAGCAGCCTGATGGGACGTTGAAAGGATACGGATACAACACTCAAACGCGCAGCGACTGGGAAATGATTCCCGTCGTCCAGTTCGTCAAGCAAGGCGCCTCGTACGTCGCAGATTTTGGGAATGGGTCAACCCTACTCTGGACTCCCTCTGTAGACTCATCACGCGGATCGGCAATTCCGCCGTTGGAGGGTGCGCCGCAGGTTCCACACATCTGGATATACCCGCCGACCGAGCAGGCGGACAAAATCATCGTCAATCCGGTTTACCCGCCTGAATACCAGGACTTTATTCTGGTCTTTCCGGCGGACTCTGGAGTACAGCCTCTATACGTTGTGCTTTCAAGACCTACTCTTGGCGGTGACATCAAATATCACCGGCCTCCCGTAACTCTCCCAGCATTCCCGGATACCTATCCCGTCAAATCCAAAAGCAGTGTTCAAGGTGGTGGCGGTAAGCGCAGCAGATGGAAAGACAAGAAAGGTCGAATCTATGAATGGGATAGCAAAACAGGGGCGATAGAACTCTATAACAAGCAAGGCAAACATCTAGGTGAGTTTAATCACGAAACGGGCGAGCAAATCGATCCTGCCGATCCCGAGCGATGGACTCCAAAGTGAAGAGGAATAAAAATATGTATTTATGGATTAGTGGTTTTTTACCAGACGAAAGCGAGGACGATACGCTGAAATTCGAGCTGTCGGTCCACTCGAAATCTGAGCGTCCGATATTGGCCGTAATGGGCTGGCCAGAACTCAGTCTAAGTCCCGACGGAGAATGGCTGCTGACTGCGGATCAAACTCAACGAATCAGCGAAATACTTGGAGAGCAATTGCCGAAGGAGCTGGACTTATTCATCGGCGTCAGGGGCTAGCGTCGACGATGAGCCTCATCTATCAAGATTCATCTATTTCCCGCGACGTGGCGATGAGACTTATTGCAAGTGGTGTCGCCGAAAATATGGCAGCAGGATTAGTATCCATCGGTATGAGCGAGGAAGACCCAATGTGGGCCCAGTCTTTCTGCTTCCAATATCTCTCCAGCAAAACCGAAGCGATCGCTGCCTCTGCCATCACCGCTCTGGGCCATATCGCTCGTCGACATGGAAGACTGAATACCGAAACCGTTTTGCCGGCGCTCGAAAACGTAAGGCGTCGGATGCCCTCGTTGCAGGGCGTCATTGAGGACACGATTGACGATATAGAGATGTTCACCTGAGCATCCGAAGTTGCAAGCGTCTGGATGAGGGTTGCTTCATCCAGACGCACGTCAGACCTCAATCCTCCCGCGTCAAAACCTCCAGCAACTCAATCTCAAACAGCAGATTCGAATTCGGCGGGATCTTGCCCATGGTCCGCTCGCCGTAGCCCAGATGCGCCGGTACCAGCAATTTGCGTTTGCCGCCGACCTGCATGCCCATCAGCCCCTGATCCCAGCCTTTGATCACGCGCCCAGTGCCGATCACGCACTGAAACGGTTTGCCCCGGCTCAAGGACGAATCGAATTCAGTGCCGTCTTCCAGCCAGCCGGTGTATTGGGTGGTGATCAGCGCGCCTTTCACCGCGGCTTTGCCGTCGCCCGCTTGCAGGTCGATGATTTGCAGTTCGTCTGTCATGTCGTTGGCTCTTGAAATGTTCGCAGGCGGCGTTTTTCGCAGAATCCGGCGTCGATGGCAATCCATGGAACCGAAAACACGCCTTGCCGCTCACATGTGTATCGACATCGTATGACGACAAGGATGCTTAGATGACCGACTCTCGATTGCTGCGCAGTTTCATCCCGCCCTACATTCTCAACCGCATCATTGCCCACGGTTCCGAGCCGCAGCGCAACGCCGCGATGCAGACGCTCAATCATGTGCGCAGCCTGCTGCCCAATCCCGGCCGTCCTTCGCAGCCGCCGGCGCGGGCGATTTTGCCGGAGGCGAGCAAGCCTGGCCTGGCGCGGCGCAGCGTGCATGATGCGCAGAACAAAATGCTCTTGCCGGGCATGCCGGTGCGCCTCGAGGGCCAGCCGGCATCGGGGGACCCGGCGGTCGACGAGGCTTACGATGCGCTGGGCGCCAGCTATGATTTCTTCTGGAAGGTGCTCGGTCGCGACTCGATCGATAATCAGGGATTCGCGCTGATCGGCAGCGTGCATTATGGTCAGGGCTACGAGAACGCATTCTGGAACGGCGCGCAGATGGTCTTCGGTGACGGCGATGGCGAAATCTTCCAGCGCTTCACCCGTTCGCTCGACGTCATCGGCCATGAACTGGCCCACGGCGTCACCGAAAGCGAAGCCGGGCTGATTTATGCCAACCAGTCCGGCGCGCTGAACGAGTCGCTCTCGGACGTGTTCGGCGTGTTGACCAAGCAGTACACCCTCGGCGAGACCGCCGAGCAGGCAGACTGGCTGATCGGCGCCGACCTGCTGATGCCACAGATTCAAGGCAAGGGCCTGCGCTCGATGTCACACCCCGGCACGGCATACGACGACCCGATGCTGGGCAAGGATCCGCAACCGGATCACATGCGCAAGTTCGTCATCACCAGCGAAGACAATGGCGGCGTACACATCAACTCCGGCATTCCCAACCGCGCGTTTTACCTGGCAGCCCGAGCGTTTGGCGGCTTCGCCTGGGAAAAGGCCGGACGCATCTGGTACGACACGCTGTGTGACGATCGCTTGAGCCAGGACGCAACGTTCGACGCGTTCGCGAAACTGACGATCGACCACGCTGACCGGCGCTTCGGCACCGAAGCAGCCGACACAGTGCAGCAAGCCTGGGCACAGGTCGGTATCGAATAATCCGAGGAGACCGTATGAAAACGCTACCCGAGCTTGATAAAGATTCCGTTTTGCGCGTATCTCGCCAGGGTGGCGTTGCAGCGATTCACAGCCTGAGCCGCCCACGGGAAATCGAATTTGCCCAGTGCGATATCAGTCAGCGTTCAAGGATCTGCTCGGTGCTTGAGGGTTGCCTGCCACTCGATAGCAGCGAATCGGGCCGTGGGGATCAGCGCTTCTACCAGATTGAAGTGCGCTATCAGTCCGGGGAAATGGTGTTGAAGGTGCCGGAGGACCGGGCGCCGGGGGAGTTGGTGCATTTGTGGGACAAGGGAGAACTTCTGTAAACGCTCTCCCCCGCGATCAAGCTATTTCTCGACCGGCTGCATCTCGACAATCGTGCCGTTGGTGATCATCACCATCACGTACTTGTCATTGATCTGCACCCACTGCGCCTGGTCGATCGGTGCTTTCAGACCTTTGGCTTTCCAGTTCTTCAGCGCCTTGTCTTCGCGCTGGTACATTTCCGGCGCGCGGTCGTTGACCTTCAACTGGCGGTCGCTGGTCGGCGATTGCACGGCGGGTTCGCTGGAGGTTTGCGCCGCTTGAACAATGGGCGTGATCCCGGCAATGCCGGCAACGAGGGCCAGGCTGGCGATTAGGGTTTTGCTGTTCATCGGTGAACCTCTTTCAGATGGGTAGTACCTGAACTCCGACTGCGCGGCGCGGGAAACATTCCTTGTTTTTTGCCGGATGCGGCCGTTAGAAGGCTTTGCCCATCAGACCGCCATCGCTGGCAAGCCAGCTCCCGCAGGGTTTTGTATTACAGCGCAATTATTGCCCTGAGCTCCGGTCCACTCCTACAAGACCAAGCAAAGCAAGATCAAAAGATCGCAGCCTTCGGCAGCTCCTACAGTTGGATCGCGTGAATTCGATAGAAACTTGGCCACCTGCAGGCCGTCGTCGCGATCAGGCTCGCCCCCACCAGAAAAGCAAAGCAGCGCAGCTGCCCGCGGCGAAGCCGCCCCACTTAACAATGAGCGCAAGCTCGAGTGCTTTTGATCCTGCTTTTGATCCACCGGCGACGTCGGAAGGCTGAGTGGAGGGATTGATCCGGGGGTGGGAGCGCAGCGACCGTCTGGCGCAGCCAGACACAGCGGAAGGAGGTGCAGCGAAGCAAACCGTAGCCGCTGCGCCCGGATCGATCCCGCAGCGAAGGAACCCGAGCCTGCGAGGGCCGAACGCAGGAGCAAGCGTTTTTTTGCTTACTTTTTTTAGGCGTTTGTAAAAAAAGTGAGTCGCCGTAAGGGCGAAACCCTAAGCGGCCATGACCGCAGCTACGGATATGTACCCGGTCAGCCAGACCAAATCATCGCCCGACACAACGCAGGCTCGCTCCCACAAATCCGCCAAGCAGTGAAGCCATTGATCCGCCCCACGCATCAATCCATGCCAACAATGCAATTAACAGATTGTTACATCTGCGCCACCATCCACCTCAATAAAAACCGTGCGCCGCTTCTCCGTAGCGCACGTCATAAAAGCGGTGGAGTACTTTTCAATGACAGCCTCAATCCCTACCAACGGCTCGCGGGCCGGTGCCATCTTCCGGGTGACCTCGGGCAACTTCCTCGAACAGTTCGACTTCTTTCTGTTCGGCTTCTACGCCACGCAGATCGCGGCGGTGTTCTTCCCGGCGAGCAGTGAGTTCGCCTCCCTGATGATGACTTTCGCAGTGTTTGGCGCAGGCTTCCTGATGCGTCCGCTGGGCGCCATTGTGCTCGGCGCCTACATCGATGACGTCGGCCGGCGCAAAGGTCTGATCGTCACCCTGTCGATCATGGCCAGCGGCACGATATTGATTGTGCTGGTGCCCGGATACGAAACCATAGGCCTGTTCGCCCCGGCGCTGGTACTGATCGGGCGACTGCTGCAAGGCTTCTCGGCCGGTGCGGAATTGGGCGGTGTTTCGGTGTATCTGTCCGAGATCGCCACGCCGGGCCGCAAAGGCTTTTTCACTGCTTGGCAGTCGGCCAGTCAGCAAGTGGCGATCATCGTTGCTGCCGCGCTGGGCTACGGTCTGAACCAGTGGATGGAGCCGCAAGCCGTGGCCGCCTGGGGCTGGCGCATTCCGTTTTTCGTCGGCTGCATGATCGTCCCGTTCATCTTCTTCCTGCGTCGTAATCTGGCGGAAACCGAAGAGTTCGCCGCACGCAAACACCGTCCAAGCATGCGCGAAGTGTTCCGCACCCTCGGCCAGAACTGGGGCGTGGTGCTCGGCGGAATGCTGATGGTCGCGCTGACCACCACCGCGTTCTACCTGATCACCGTGTACGCGCCGACCTTCGGTAAAACCGTGCTGCACCTGAGCACTTCCGACGCGCTGCTGGTGACGCTGCTGGTGGGTGTGTCGAACTTCTTCTGGCTGCCGATTGGCGGTGCGTTGTCCGACCGCATCGGCCGTCGTCCGGTGCTGATCGGCATGGCCTTGCTGGCACTGGCCACGACTTATCCGGCGCTGTCGTTCCTGGTGCAGGCGCCGAGCTTCAGCAACATGCTGCTGTCGCTGCTGTGGCTGTCGTTCATCTACGGCTTGTACAACGGCGCGATGATTCCGGCGCTGACCGAAATCATGCCGGTGGAAGTGCGCGTCGCCGGTTTCTCCCTGGCCTACAGCCTGGCCACGGCGATCTTCGGCGGTTTCACCCCGGCGATGTCGACTTTCCTGATCCAGTACACCGGCGACAAAGCCGCGCCAGGTTACTGGATGAGCATCGGTGCGCTGTGCGCGCTGTGCGCCACGCTTTACCTGTACCGCCGTGCCGGTGGTCGTCTGCAACCTGTCGCGGCCTGAGGAATATTTGCCATGAAAAAACTCTTTACTGTCACCGCCCTGCTCGCCGGTCTCGCCTTCAACTTCGCGGCCCAGGCCGAAGAACTCAGCGTGATGACCTCCGGTGGTTTCACTGCCGCCTACAAGATCCTCGGGCCGAAGTTCTCCGCCGCAACGGGCAACACGCTCACCACCAGCCTCGGCCCGTCGATGGGCAAGGCGCCGGAAGCGATTCCCAATCGTCTGGCACGCGGTGAGCACGCCGACGTGGTGATCATGGTCGGTTACGCCCTCGATGAGCTGATCAAACAAGGCAAAGTCGACCCGGCCTCCCGCGTTGAACTGGCGGATTCGCGGATCGGCATGGTGGTGCGTGAAGGCGCGGCGAAACCGGACATCAGCAGCGTCGACGGCCTGAAGAAAACCCTGCTCGACGCGCAGTCGGTGGCCTACTCCGACAGCGCCAGCGGCGTGTACATCGAGCAGCAGCTGTTCAAGAAACTCGGCATCGAAGATCAGTTGAAACCGAAAGCCAAGATGATCGCCAGGATCCCGGTCGGCTCGGTGGTTGCCACTGGCGACTATCAGTTGGGCTTCCAGCAGGTCAGCGAATTGCTGCCGGTGCCGGGCGTGAGCTTCGTCGCGAAGATTCCGGAATCGGTGCAGTCGGTGACGCGTTTTGCCGCTGGCATTCCGGTCAAGGCCGAGCATCCGCAAGAAGCCAAGGCCCTGCTCGCCTACCTCGCTGCACCGGCCGCTCAGGCTGACGTGCAGGCCACCGGGCTGGATTCGGTCAAGCGTTGATCGTTGGCGGCTGGACGCGCATTTCCACGACCAGCCGCTCCAGTTCCAGTGCCGCCGGGGTCAACGTGCGATCCCGGCGCTTGATGATGCCGACACTGCGCATCACCTGCGGCTCAATCAGCGGCACCCGCGTCAGGATCGGATGATCCGGCCCGGGCATCGCCATCAACGGCACCGCCGCCACGCCCAACCCCGCCTCCACCAGGCCGATCATCGTCGTCACGTGCCGCGTCTCGCAGATGCTCTGACGCTGCGGCACCACCCCGCCCAAGGCCTGATCGAGCAGAAAGCGATTGCCCGAAGTCTTGTCCAGCGCAATGTAATCCTGCTGATAGAACTCGTCCCAACTGACGCTGCTGCGCCCGGCCAGCGGATGATCGCGGCGACAGGCGACGACATAGCACTCCTGCACAAGCGGTTCGAACTCGACTTTGGCATCCTGCGTGCCGAGAAAACTCAAACCGAAATCCGCCTCGCCATTGACCACCGCACTCAACACATCGTGAGCGCTGGAATCGAGGACTTTGACCTTGATCCGTGGAAACTGCTGGTGATAGCGCGCGACCACGCGGGGCATGAAGTAGTACGCCGCCGACGGCACGCAGGCGACGGTGACATGGCCCAGTCGGGTCGAGGCGACTTCGCTGATGCCGAGCAAGGCAATGTCGAGATCATCCAGCAAGCGCTCGACGCTGGGCATGAAGCCGCGCCCGGCCTGGGTCAGGCTGACCTTGCGGGTGGTGCGCTCGAACAGTTTCACGCCGAGGGCGTCTTCGAGCTTTTCGATGCGCCGGCTCAGCGCCGGCTGCGACAGGCGCACGGTGTCGGCAGCCTTGCGAAAACTGCCCTGCTCGACCACCGCACGAAAGGCTTGCAAGTCGTTGAGGTCGAAGTTGATGGCCATGGCGTTTCCGGAAATTGATGCGCAGGGGTTATAAATGTAACCAGTTGATGCAAATTATTACAGAGCACATGAAGATCCCCTGTAGGAGCTGCCGCAGGCTGCGATCTTTTGATCTTGATTCTCTGAAGGCAAAAGCAAGATCAAAAGATCGCAGCCTCGTTGCACTCGACAGCTCCTACAAGGATCGTTGGTGGATCTGAAATTGATTGAGCCCTTATCCTTGTCACCCCCGCCGTACCCGTAGTCAGGAGTCGTTCCAATGCCCCATGAAGGCAATCTGTTGCAAGCCGCCGTCGTGTTTCTGTTCGCGGCCGTGCTCACCGTGCCTTTGGCCAAACGTCTGCAACTGGGCGCGGTGCTCGGTTATCTGTTTGCCGGGGTGATCATCGGCCCGTCGGTGCTCGGCCTGATCGGCAACCCGCAAAGCGTTGCGCATATCTCCGAGCTGGGCGTGGTGTTGCTGCTGTTCATCATCGGCCTGGAGCTTTCGCCGCGCCGCTTGTGGGTGATGCGTAAATCCGTGTTCGGCGTCGGTCTGGCGCAGGTGCTGTTGACCGCATCGGTGATCGGCGTGCTGGCGCTGTCGGTGTTCGGCCAGCCGCTGAACAGCGCCATTGTGCTGGGCCTCGGTCTGGCGCTCTCCTCCACGGCGTTCGGCCTGCAAAGCCTTGCCGAACGCAAGGAACTGACCAGCCCCCACGGGCGTCTCGCGTTTGCGATTCTGCTGTTCCAGGACATCGCCGCGATTCCGCTGATTGCCTTGGTGCCGATGCTCGCCGGCGTCGATCACCACACCAGCACCGCCGACGATATTCGTCACAGCTTGCAGGTGCTCGGCGGCATTGCCGTGGTGGTGATCGGCGGGCGGTATCTGCTGCGTCCGGTGTTCCGCGTGGTGGCGAAAACCGGGCTGCCGGAAGTGTCCACCGCCACCGCGTTGCTGGTGGTGATCGGCACGGCGTGGCTGATGGATCTGGTCGGTGTGTCGATGGCGCTGGGCGCGTTTCTCGCCGGTCTGCTGCTGGCGGATTCGGAATATCGCCACGAGCTGGAAGCGCAGATCGAACCGTTCAAGGGCCTGCTGCTCGGGCTGTTTTTCATCAGCGTCGGCATGGGCGCCAATCTCAGCCTGTTGTTGAGCGCGCCGATCACCGTATTGGGCCTGACCTTGTTGCTGATCGGTCTGAAATTGCCGCTGCTGTTCGTGGTTGGGCGCTTGGCAGGAGGATTGAACAAGATCAGCGCAATCCGCCTCGGCATCGTCCTCGCTGCCGGCGGTGAGTTTGCGTTTGTGGTGTTCAAGATCGGCCGCGATCAGGGCCTGTTCGAGCCGCGTCTGTACGACCTGCTGGTGCTGACCATCACCCTGTCGATGGCGCTGACGCCGTTGCTGCTGTTGATCTGCGCACGGCTGGTCAGCCCGAAAGTGCAGCCGGTGGAAGTGCCGGAGAAATTCCGCGAAATCGATACCGAAGCGCCGCGTGTGGTGATTGCCGGCATGGGCCGGATGGGCCAGATCGTGGCGCGGATTCTGCGCGCGCAGAACATCAAGTTCGTTGCGCTGGACACCTCGGTGGAAACCATCGAACTGTCACGCAGCTTCGGCGGTGTGCCGGTGTTCTACGGCGACCCGATGCGCCCGGAAATCCTTCACGCGGCGAAGGTCGGCGAGGCGGAATATTTCGTCATTGCCACGGACGATCCGGAGACCAACATCAAGACTGCCGAAGTGGTGCACAAGCACTATCCGCACATGAAAATCATCGCCCGCGCGCGTAACCGTCAGCACGTGCATCGCCTGGTGGATGTCGGCGCGGAAGCGATTCGTGAGACCTATTATTCGAGCCTGGAAATGAGCCGGCGCACGCTGGTCGGCCTCGGTCTGACCCAAGCCCAGGCCGATGCGCGGATCAAGCGTTTCAAGCATCACGACGAACAGGTGCTGGAGGCGCAACACGCCGTCTACGACGACGCCGCCAAAGTCCTGCAGACCGCCCAGGAAGCCCGGGCGGAACTGGCCAAACTGTTTGAATCGGATCAGCTCGAAGAAGAAGCGCGCAAGTCTTGATCGTGCCTTGCGCAGATCCAACTGTGGGAGCGAGCCTGCTTGCGAAAGCGTCGTGTCAGTCACCCAATACTTCACTGACAGATTGCATTCGCGAGCAGGCTCGCTCCCACAGGGGATTGGGTCAGGCCCGTTCCAGCGCGGGTGCTGGCTCGACGGCTGTGACTGCAAACCGATCCGCCAGAAACGGCGTGATATCCAGCGGCAGCGGTTCGTCATTCACCAGTTTATCCAGCAGCACACCGGTAATCGCCGACGTCAGAATGCCGGTGCGGAAGTGCCCGCAAGCATTCAGATAACCCTCGACCCCACGCATCGGCCCGAGGATCGGCAACTCATCCGGCGAGCCCGGGCGCAATCCCGCCCAGGTGCGCTTGAGGTTGACGTCCGCCAGCTCCGGCAGACAGCGCACCGCGCCCTGCACCAGCCCGGCGATTTCCGGGTAGGTGGTGGTGACGTCGAACCCTTTGTCTTCGGTGGTGCTACCAATGAGGATTTCGCCGTTGTCCTTTTGCGCCACGTAGCAATCGCTGGTGGTCAGGCAGCCGTTGAGGATTTTCGGCATGCGCTCGGTCAGCAGGATCTGCCCTTTCACCGGTTTCACCGGAATGCGAATTCCCGTGGCCCACTCACTCAGATCCGCCGCCCAGGCACCGGCGGCGTTGATCAGCGTCTTGCAGTGAAACACCCCCGCCTCCGCCGTCTGCACGCCGGTCACACGAGTGCCGTGATGCAACACGCCGGTGACGTTGGTGTTGACGAAGATGTCGACGCCGTTCTGCCGCGCGCCTTCCATGTAGGCATCGGCGAGGCGGAACGGACTGACCTGATGATCGCAGAGAAACTCCAGCGCCCCGCGCGCCTCATGGCTGACACTCGGTTCCGCGGCGCGCAACGCCGCTTGATCGAGCCAGCGCACCTGATCGGCCAGATGCGGAATGCAGCCGACGATGTGCTCGGCGTAGAGCCGATCTTCGTCGTCATAGATCACGAATTTCAATCCGGTCTTTTCGAACTTGCAATCCATGCCGTGGTTGTCTTTCAGCTCGCGGTGCAGCGCCGGGTACAGCGCATTGGACTGCAAGGCAAAATCGAAAAACGACTGCGGCAGAATATGCGGCGTACTGGCGTCCACCGCTACCGCAGCGCCCTGGGTTTCGCGCTTGCGGTTGGCCGACATCATGCGAAAGAAAATCACCCCGCAACCGAGGCCGACCGACTCGCCGATCGCCCATAAACCACCCGCCGAAGCACGGGTCGCATTGCCGGGGCGCTTGGCGTCGATCAGTGCAACTTTCAGATCTTTGCGCTTGGACAATTGGTAGGCGCAGGAGGCGCCGATCACGCCGCCACCGGCAATGACCACGTCGTAGAACTTACTCATGGCAAGCGCCCTCCGTGCCGAGAGACTGGAACGCGGAAAACGGCACCGGATCGATTGGAAAGCGCGGGCGCAGCCAACCGACATCCTGACGTCCGGTGGCCTGGCGCAAGCGATCGCTGCAATAGCCGACGCACATCCGCCCCTGACAATCGCCCATGCTCACGCGGGTGCGCATTTTCAGGCTGGCGATGTCTTGCACACCCTGCTCCAGGGCCAGATCGATGTCGGCGCGGGTTGCGTGCTCGCAGCGACAGATCACCGTGTCGGCTGCGGGCAAAGCGATCTGACCAACGCCGCGCTCGGTGTAGCGATCCACCGCTGCACGAAAGCGCACGATGGCTCTGAGCTTGCTCGCGTAACGATCGCGGCGCACCCGGGCCAGCTCGGCGTCGAGCACACCGCGTTGCAGCAGGATCGAAGTGGCGGCGATCTTGCCGGCGAGCATCGCCGCTTCGCCGCCGCGGATCCCGCCCATGTCGCCGGCCAGATGCACATGCGCGACGCTGCTTTGCTGCCAGACATTGGCGTTGGCACGCAGGTAGCCATCGTCGCTGAAGCCGTGATCAAGGCCCATCTGCTGGCTCAATTGCGTGCGCGGAATAAACCCGTAACCGACCGCCAGCGTCTGCGCTTCGAAGCGCTCGACCCGCGACAGATCCGCCTCCCACGTCGACGAATACGGCGCGACGCTGACGCTTTTCAATTCGCCCTCGCCGTGGGCCTCAACCACGCCCCAGCCATAGTTCATCGCAATGCCGTGCAGCTTCAGATAAGCGAGCATGCTCAAGCCGTCGAGAAACAGCTGCGGCTTGTTCAGCAGCGCCAGACTCTCGCGGGCGATCTTGCCGAATGCGCAAGCCTCATAGACGCCGGCGACGCGCACGCCAGACGCATGCAACTGAGTCGCGACCAAGGGCAGCAACGGCCCGGTGCCGGCGATGATCACCGGCCCTTGCGGCTTGACCACGCCACTCTTGATCTGCAATTGAAGACCACCGAGCAGAATCACTCCCGGCAACGTCCAGCCGGGAAACGGCACGCTGCGTTCGTGACATCCAGCGGCCAACAGCAGTTGCGGATAAGCGATCTCGTGCAGTTGCTCATCACCGTCGAGCACCACCACTGCGCGGGTGCCTTCGGCGCCGACCACCCGATGGTTGAGGCGCACGTCGATCAGCCCTGACTGCTGCTGAAATTCACCGTGCAGTTTGTCCAGTGCTTCGGAATAACGCGGCCCGAGATAATCCAGCTGCACGCCATCGCGCAACGGCCCGCGATAGACCACACCGCCGAGGCGCGAAGCCTCTTCGAGCAAGGTGCAGCGCACGCCGTGGCGCGCCAGTTCGATGGCCGCCGCCATCCCCGCCGGCCCGCCGCCAACGATCAACGGTTGCAGGCTCATACGACCTCCTGCGCGACGACGCGGTTGACTCGGGTTTCGATCTGCATGCCGTCGCGGACCACGGTCTGGCAGGCGCGGCGTTTGTGGCGACCGTTGATTTTCACCAGACAGCACTGGCACACGCCCATGCCGCAATAGGCGCCGCTGATTTGATCGTGATCGTTGCGTGCGATCTGGCGCACGCCGAGGGACTGGATGACGCTGAGAACGGTTTCGCCAATGGCGGCGCTGACCGCTTGGCCGTTGATGTGCACGGTCATGTCCGCCTGCACCAAGGGCTGGATATCGAAGGTTCTTTCTAGGCAGTTCATTACGGTGTTCGTCCGTGAAGATTCAGTTGAGGTTGTGACAGCTCCTTGCTGCACTACGCCTCGTCGACGCTTTTATTGCTGTGTTTTCAACGTCGACGCGGATACTTCGTCAGCGCAACAAGGTGCGCGACAAGCACTGTAGCTCATACCTCAGCAAAGGCCTGGATCATTTACGGTAGGCGATATCGCCAGGGGAAATATTGATCCAGGCCAGTGAAAATGGCGGGATGGACAACGATCAATTGGAGAAGACGAACTGGCCTTTGATCTTCTTTGCGCCGATCAATGCAAGGTCCGGGAACAGCAGGTTTTTCAGCCAAGCGACGTAGAAGATCATCGCCAGCGTGATCGCCACGCCGACCACCGTACCGATCGGGTCATCCGCATATTCCTTGAACATGCGCGGCATCTGGCTGATCGAGAGCATCACGTACACCGTATAGGCATGGGCCGCGTTGCGATAAAAACCCCAGGCAAAAAGCAAAGGCACGCCACCGGCGAACAAACCAAGTCCGATGGCGAAACCGGTGCTGATGGTCAGCCCGAGGAGATAGCCGCCCACCAGACCGATCAGCGCCTGAACGTAAGTCAGTCCGAGAAGGATCTTGATCTTGCCGGCGTGTCGTTCAATCAGTTTCGGATCGGGGCGTGAGCCGATCAGGTACGCCAGCGCCTTGTCTTTCAGCGCACCACCGGAGAATGCCTTGAAAGTCTCGGTTTTCGAGCGCCCCCCATCGAGCATTTCGCTGACCTGGCGTTTGATTTCCTTTTTGTCCAACGTGTTCTTCCTTAAATGAAAAATCGGGGGAGTGAAGCAGAGGTGCACTTCGGGGGCGGATTGTCGCTTTGTTGAGTTGCCGAAAGCAAAAGGCTCAGGCTTGCCAGAGCCGCTTCGCAGTTATAAACGCGATTTGTCGATCTTGTTTAAATCACACGTACTGTTACTGCACCAAGCCTACAACGCCTTGCGTCACTGCCTACGGGTACATCAGAATCCGCCGGCTTACACGGCTATCGGTAGGGCTATATCGTTTCCCTGTCACTGCAAAACAGTGATCGGGTTTGGTAGCCCGTTTCTTGATAGTTGTATGGCGTCCCTTCAAGCGGCCCCTCTTTTGAGGATCAGCTCTTTATGGTGACCATGCGTGGGGCTCATTCGTGAGCGCCGGGGTTAACTATCTTGACCGGTCTACCAACCCGCGCGTGGCCGCCACCCTTCGTTTGGTAGCGATAGTGACGGCTCTTCATTCTTTCAAGATAGAGAGTCAACCATGTTCAAAGTAACGCCAAACCCGCCAGAAGCCGATTCGATCCCGTACGACCCTGCTTTGAAGCCACAGCGAATAAAAGACGCGGCCGCTCGCGCCATCAACTTTTATCTCGATCCTCAAACCTTGAAGACCACGATTCCCAATCGCCAACCGGGCAGGATCTTTCTCGTAGACCCAACTGTGGACGACGAAACGCTGCTCGTCGAAGCCTGTGAATCGCTGGCTGCGGCGAACGACATGGCCCGCGAAATAAGCACTGTCATAGAGCCTGCACAGCGCCGTTCGCTGCTGATGTTGCAGCAGGTGATCATGCTGAGTGAGCTGATCGTCAATCGCGTGCTCGACAGCCGACGCGTGTCGAACTAGCCGCAACCGAGGCATGAGGGGGCGTGCTCCCTCACTGCCAGCGTGGACGTCACCTCGTGGCGTCCTCTCTCACACCAAGCTGCTCTCATCGGAGTTTCAGCTGATGTCACAGACACCATCCAATCCGCCGGCCAGGATCAACGCCACGCCGTACAGCCCCAATACTCTGTTCATGGTCAACCCGCAATCCGACACCGAATCGTTGCTGGTCAACGCGTGCGAATCCCTGGCGTCCGCCACGGTGATGCTCGGTGATTTTGCCGGGATGCTCGAAGGCTCACGGCGCAATACCCTGTTGGGCATTGCGCAAGTGGTCATGTTGGGAGAATTGGCCGTGAACAAAGCGCTGGATAACGTCGTGCCGACCGAGTAATTCGCCGCGCTTGCGTTTGCAGTTCCAAAAAGCAAAAAAGCCGCTTTCACCCGAAGATGAAAGCGGCAGAGGCATCCTGCCTCAGAGGGATCAGTGTACGAACAGGGCGATCAGGATGATGATCGGAATCGGTACGCCGAGGAAAAACAGCAGTAATGAGCGCATGGTGACTCTCCTTTTTAACGGACCGGAGTGGTAGTGGTGTAGGTGTCGACTTCAACGTACTCGACTGCATCGCGACGACGACCGCCGAAGGTGGCTGCGAGGCTGGCAAAGAACGCACCGGCCAGCAGCGCGACGAACATCCACAGCGAGGTGTAGGCAGCGACTTTCGCGGCGGTGTCGGCAGCTTGCTGGGCTTTCAGTTTCGCGTCAGCGATGGCTTTCTGCGTGTTGGCGTAGATTTCGTCGACACGACGTTCAGCATCGGCCTGGCTCAGATTGGTACGTTGCGATACCAGTTGTGCGAGGTAGGTGCGGTCTTCGGCGCTGAGCTGACCGTTGGCCAGGCTTTGGGCGAAGATGCGGGTCACGGTGCCGCGTGCGGCGTCATCGCTGACGGCAGCCGGACGGTCGTCACGGAACAGACTGTCGACGAAGTAGCCGTACTGATCGCTGTCAGTATTGGCTGCGGCAGAACCGGCGGCCTGGCTCATCGCACCAGCAGCACCGCCGACGACGTTAGCCCCAGCCTGCACACCGCCGCTGACGACGCTGCTGACCGAACCGACCACCAGCACAGCGGTGACCAGCGTGGCGACGCACCAGGCGAGGAAGCCGTGGGCGGTGTCACGGAAGTAGACTTCGTCACCGTGCATGTTCGCCCATTTCACCCGCAGACGACCGGCAATGTAGCCGCCCATGCCGGAAGCAATGATCTGCGTCACAGCCAGCCAGACAATCGTCGAAATCCCCAGGCCCTTGGCGCTCACGCCCTCTCCGGCCCACGGTGAAACCGCCGAAAAGCCCAGACCGAAACCGAGCAGCACGAGAATCATCGACAGCGCAGCGGCCGCCGCAGCACCGGCGAAGATCGCGCCCCAGGACACGCCTGAGACGCTGCTCGACTCTTCCACGGCAGGATAATAGCCATCAGGGGATCTATTCATTGTTGTACTGCTCCAGGCATGAAAAATGGTGTTACAACTCGTCAGGTGAGGAATTGCAGTGACCGTGCCAGTTACAGAAAGTAAATAACCTGTTTATTTTCAAGAGGTTATAAAGTTTGAACTTCGCTGATCCGTGCAATTTGCAATAAACGGTCAGCGCCTGCGGGTTTTCTGCATTGATGACTGACTGGCAAATCCGATCAGTTCCGCTTCACCGTCGCGACGAAGATGAAAGTTAATTTAAAGCGTCACGGTAAATTCTTGGCAAAATGCTGCCATTCCGTTTGAACCGATCAGCAGGCCTGCCTATGACTCGTATCTTGACCATCGAAGACGACGCCGTGACCGCGCGGGAAATCGTTGCCGAACTGAGCAGCCACGGGCTGGATGTCGACTGGGTCGACAATGGCCGCGAGGGCCTCGACCGTGCCGTCAGCGGCAACTACGACCTGATCACCCTCGACCGCATGCTGCCCGAGCTGGATGGTCTGGCCATCGTCACCACCCTGCGCACCATGGGCGTGGCGACGCCAATTCTGATGATCAGCGCCCTCTCCGATGTCGATGAGCGCGTGCGCGGTTTGCGCGCTGGTGGCGATGACTACCTGACCAAGCCGTTCGCCACCGATGAAATGGCCGCGCGGGTCGAAGTGTTGCTGCGCCGGCAAAACAGCGTCGCCACTCAGGCGACGACGTTGAAGGTCGCTGATCTGGAACTGGACCTGATCAGCCACGAGGCCCGCCGTGCCGAGCAGGTGCTGACGTTGCTGCCGACTGAATACAAACTGCTCGAGTTTCTGATGCGCAACAGCGGCCAGATTCTCTCGCGGATGATGATTTTCGAAGAGGTCTGGGGTTATCACTTCGACCCGGGCACCAACCTGATCGACGTACACATCGGCCGTCTGCGCAAGAAGATCGACGCAGCCGGCAACGTTCCGCTGATCCGCACGGTACGGGGCTCCGGCTATGTCATTGCCGAACCCGTCTGACGGCTGGCGCTCGTCCAGCAGCCGCTTGCTGGCGCTGTACAGTTCGCTGTTCGTGGCCTGGAGCGCGATCCTCATGGGGGTCATGTACTACGAGGTATCCGGCTACCTCGACAAACTCGCCAAACATTCGTTGATGCAACGCCAGCATCTGTTCTCGCATTTTCGCGGCGAGCAACTCGAAGACGCGCTCGCGGCCAGCATGACCTTCGATATTCGTGGTATCGACGCCTATGGTCTGTTCAGCGCTGACGGCGTTTACCTGGGCGGCGCACTTCAGCAAATTCCCGAAGGACTGCCGCTCGACGGTAAGATCCATATGCTCGCCGAGTGCGCCGATTCCGACGATCCGACCCTGCCGAGCGACAGCTGCGATGCCGTGGCCACCCAGACTCGCGACGGGCGCTGGCTGGTGCTGCTGCGTGACAACGGCTCGCTGTTTGCGGTGACGCGGATCATTTTGCACGCGCTGTTCTGGGGCGTGTCGTTGACGATTATTCCCGGGGTCGCCGGTTGGCATCTGCTGCGGCGTCGACCGTTGCAGCGCATTCGCGCGATCCAGAACAGCGCCCAGGCCATCGTTGCCGGCGACCTGACGCACCGCTTGCCGCTGTCCAATCGCCGCGATGAACTGGACATGCTCGCCGCCATCGTCAACGCCATGCTTGAGCGCATCGAGCGCTTGATGAACGAGGTCAAAGGCGTCTGCGACAACATCGCCCACGACTTGCGCACACCGCTGACCCGTTTGCGCGCGCAGTTGTATCGCATGCAGCAACAGGCTGGTGAAGGTTCGCAAGAAGCGGCGCAACTGGATCTGGTACTGGCTGAGGCGGACACGCTGATGGCGCGGTTTCGCGGACTGCTGCGGATTTCCGAACTGGAAGATCGCCAGCGCCGTTCAGGTTTCGTAGAACTTGATCCGGTGCGTTTGCTGGAGGAGTTACACGAGTTCTATCTGCCGCTGGCCGAGGAAGGCGATCTGCGCTTTCAGTTGAACATGCCGGAGACGCTGCCGCCGCTCAATGGCGACCGCGCGTTGCTGTTCGAAGCGTTGGCGAACCTGCTGAGCAACTCGATCAAATTCACCCCGCCCGGCGGCACGGTGATGTTGCGTGGGGTCAATGCAGGTGGCCAGACGCGGATCGAGGTGCACGATTCAGGCCCGGGGATTCCCGAGGCGGAACGTGAGGCGGTGTTCCAGCGGTTTTATCGCACCGAGGGTGGCCAGCCGCAGAGTGGATTCGGTCTGGGGCTGTCGATTGTCGCGGCGATTGTCAGCTTGCACGGCTTCAGTCTTGAAGTCGGCAGCAGTGATCTGGGCGGGGCGAAACTGGTGCTGGATTGTCGGCAGAGTTTGATCAGTCAGGCCTGACGTCTCGCGCCGATCGTTCCCACGCTCCGCGTGGGAATGCCTCAAGGGACGCTCCGCGTTCCGGCTTTCGAAATGGGACGCAGAGCGTACCGGGCTGCATTCCCACGCAGAGCGTGGGAACGATCTGCGTCTCAGGTTGGGTAATTCGCCCGCAAGGCTTCGAGACCGCCTTGGTAGATGCCGTTGAACAACGCCACCACTTCTTCATCGCTCACGCCGACCGCGTTGAAGCGCCCCGACCACGTCACCCGCGCGCCTTCGCCCTGGGCTTCAACCTTGATCGTCGCCAGGTAATCGCTGGCCGGGAACGGTGCCTGTTCGATCGAATAGCTGTACGTTCGGGCGGCGTTATCGAAGGTCTGCAGACGTTCGACGACAACCCCGCCATCGCCCGTTTTCAGCGTGCGCACCCGCCCGCCTTCGCTCAGTTCACTGTGGGTAATCAACGGCAGCCAGTCCGGCAGCGTGTTGAAGCCGCCGATCAATTGCCAGACCTGATCGGCCGAGGCCGGGATGTCGATAGTTGCGGATGCTGTTGGCATAAAACCTCTCTTTCGGAAAATTCAGATAGTCAGGCTGTCGACCACACCGCCATCGACGCGCAACGCGGCGCCCGTGGTGGCCGAGGACAGCGGTGAAGCAATGTACGTGACCAGATGCGCCACTTCCGCAACATCCGCCACACGCTGGATGATCGAGGTCGGACGGGCCTTGCGCACAAAGGCGTCGGCTTCGTCGCGCAGATTGCGCCCGGATTCGGCGGCCGCGTCTCGGAGCATGTCCTGCAGGCCATCGGTGAAAGTCGGCCCCGGCAGGATCGCATTGACCGTGACCCCGGTGCCAGCCAGACGTTTGGCCAGGCCGTGGGACACCGCGAGGTTGGCGCTTTTGGTCACGCCGTAATTGAGCATGTCCGCCGGCGTCGCCACCCCGGATTCCGATGACAGAAAGATCACCCGGCCCCAACCCTGCTCAACCATCGGCGGCACATAATGCCGCGCCAGGCGCACGCCGGAAATCACGTTGACTTCATAGAAGCGCGTCCACTCACTGTCGGGTGTCTCGAAGAAATCGACGTCGTTGAAGATGCCGAGGTTGTTGACCAGAATGTCCGCGCGCGGCTCGGCGGCGAAGAGCTTTTCCGCGCCCTCGGCCGTGCCCAGATCGGCGGTCAGACTGCGCAGTTGCGCCTCCGGCACGGCCTGGCGAATGCTCGCCAGCGCTTGCTCGACCTTGGCCGTGTCGCGACCGATGACCACCACCGTCGCCCCGGCTTCGGCCAACGACTGGCTGATGCCCAGACCGATGCCGCCGGTACTGCCGCTGACAATGGCCAGTTTTCCACTCAGATCGATCTTCATGCGTTTACCTCATCGGTGGGCAAGGGATCTCGCCGGACGGTCGATGCCTGTTACGGGGTCGAACTCGGCGGCGATTTCAGAAGCATGGATCAGCGTAGTTGCGATATTGCCGGCATGGTTGAGCTGCCGACCGGTGACGGGGATGACGCTTTTCGCAGCGGTTCAGTTTTGCAGCAGATGAAGCAAGCCATCGCCATCGACCCTGACGCCAATCGCATCGTAACTGGCCAACGTCGCATGCGCCGTTTCGATCGGGTGCTGGTGCGTGGTGGTGATAATCATCAACGCCGCGCCCGCCGCTTCCGCAGCCTGAATGCCGACGGCAGCGTCCTCGAAAATCAGGCAATCCGCCGGCTCGACACCGAGCTTTTTCGCCGCCAGCAGATAACCCGCAGGATCAGGCTTGCCAGCCTTTACATCTTCCGCCGTGATCATCACCGCCGGCTGCGGGATCCCCGCCGCCGCCATCCGCCGCAACGCCAGATCGCGAGGCGCCGACGTCACCATCGCCCAACGATTTTTCGGCAGCGCGTTGAGAAATGTCGCCGCCGCAGGAATCTCGACAATGCCTTCAACGTCATTGATTTCCGCTGCGGTGATGAACGCTGCTTGTTGCTCGGCATCCACGCCCGGCAGATTCAGCCGGGTGATGGTGTCGATCGCCCGCGCGCCATGGATGGTCGGCAGGAACGTCTCGACATCAACGCCATGGCGCACCGCCCACGCTGACCAGATGCGCTCGGCGGCGGCGATGGAGTTGAGGACGGTGCCGTCCATGTCGAACAGGAGCGCGCCGAACGCGCGATCAAAAATCGATACTTGTGCAGACAAGAGAGCAAATCCTCTGACAGATGGCCGGGGCAGACAGGCCCGGCAATGTAGCACTTGTCAGTGCAGCTGCGGGGCCTTGGATTTGAACGCACTTTCCACACAGTCGAGCAACTGACCGATCGCCCACGGCTTCTTGATGAACGCCACCGAATGCTTGACCCCGGAGGTCTCGGGCGTCTCGTAGCCGGACATGACCATCACCGGTTTTTCCGGCCAGCGATCGCCGAACAGATTAGCCAGGTCCGCGCCGTTAAGCGTGCCGGGCATGGTGATGTCGGTCAGCAGCAGCGCAACATCGGCTGCATGTTTTTCCAGATACAGTGAGGCGGCGTCGGCGCTGGTTTGCGGTTCGACCTTGAACCCTTCCTCCTGGAGAATTTCGCAAAGGAACTCCAGAATCAACGGATCGTCCTCGACAACCAGAATCAACCCGCCAGGAAGGTGCGCGCTCGACGTAGGTGTAGGGCACATGAATAGCACTCCCCCGAATAACATTTTTGATAAGCGGTTTGAATCCGCTGCTTATCAGGTATGAGCAGCGCGCCTTGTAGAAATTCACTTTTGATACAGCAGATTTCGCCAAGGTGTTGTTTTTCGAAGCGCAGCGCCCATCGAATCCCCTCATTTGTGGTTAAAATGCCGGCCCTTTGCCTGGCCGATCCTGATCCATGAACCCTGAAGCCCTCGCTACCCTCCACGCTCATTTGCTGCCCGCACTGGCGGCGGTGCCCAGCGAAACCCGTCGTTTGTTTCACGGGCGCGGTCGCTGCTGGCCGGGGCTGGAGCAGTTGACCGTGGACTGGCTACAGAGCGTGGTGCTGGTGTCACTGTTCAAGGAACCGGCGCCTGAGCAACTGCAGGATCTGCGGGATTTACTGCTGAAACTCGCCGCCTCGCCCGAATGGCAGCAGTCCGGCGCGCACACTTTGCTGATCCAGCACCGTTATCTGCCGCAAAGCACGGCCGAATGGCTGATCGGTGAGGAAATCGAGGAAATGAGCATCGTCGAGGGTGGCTTGCAGTACCGCGTCGACCTGGGGCGCAAGCAGAACGCCGGGCTGTTTCTCGACATGCGCTACGGCCGCAACTGGGTGCGCGAACAGGCGGCGGGCAAGCGGGTGTTGAACCTGTTCGCCTACACCTGCGGTTTTTCCGTGGCGGCAATCGAGGGCGGCGCCAGCCATGTGGTCAACCTGGATATGTCCCGCGCCGCGCTGAGCCGAGGTCGCGACAATCACCGTTTGAACGGCCACGACCTGAGCAAGGTCAGCTTTCTCGGCCACGACCTGTTCAAGTCCTGGGGCAAAGTGATCAACAGCGGCCCGTACGATCTGGTGATCATCGACCCGCCGTCGTTTCAGAAAGGCAGCTTTCTGCTGACCAAGGATTACCAACGGGTGTTGCGCCGCTTGCCGGAACTGCTCACCGCGCAAGGTACGGTGCTGGCGTGCATGAACGACCCGTCGTTCGGTTCCGACTTTCTCATTGATGGCGTGACCCAGGAAGCGCCAAGCCTGCGCTTCGATCATCGGCTGGACAATCCGCCGGAGTTTCCCGATATCGATCCAGAGAGCGGCCTGAAAGCCCTGGTCTTCCAGCGCAGCCACTGACACAGCGTAAGTTCACCTGTGGGAGCGAGCCTGCTCGCGAAAGCGCAGTGTCAGATAACAATTTTGTTGACTGATACACCGCTTTCGCGAGCAGGCTCACTCCCACACAAACTCTGCGTTGGTCACAAAGACGTCGGCCGCAGCACCAGTGCAAACAACTCACCATGCCCGGTGACATTGAGCTTGTGATAGAGATTGCGCCGATGCACTTTCACGGTCTCCGGCGAAATCCCCATCTGCTGGGCCATCGCCTTGCTGGAAAAGCCCTGCAGGATCAGGCGCGCCGTGTCGACCTCGCGCGCGGTCAGCCGGGCATCGAAACGGTCCAGCAACGTCGCCAGATCCCCCACTACCGCTTCAGCCACCGGCCCTTGCGGCGGCAGCAACTGCATGTGGCGACGCATCGCCGCCAATACCCAATCTCGAATGCACAACAGCCGACCCTGCTCGGCCATGCCAAACGCGGTCGAGCGGCCCAGCGACAAGCCGAGTACCGCGCCTTCGACGTTGATCAGAAACTGCAATTCATCCTCGCCAACCACGGCACGAAAGTAGCTCTGGTAATACTCGCTGTGCAGAAACTGATCCGGCGCAACGGACGCCAGGCTGTGCAGGCCGTCGCTGATCCCGCTGACGGCGGCTTGATAAAACGGATCGAGCAGGTACATGCCGGCGGTATAACCGGCCAGCTCCTGCTGGTCGTCCACGTAGCCCTTGCTGTCGAAGTCGATCAGCAAACGCGGCGGCTGGCCGGCCTGCATCAGGGCGACGAGGGCATTGTCCAGCGGCACCAGCAGGCGCAGGGTGTCGACCAGCGCGCGCCAGAAACCGTCCTGCCCGAGCTGGGTAAATACCCGCGCCAGCCCCTGATGCACCGGCAATTCCTGCAACAACGCGTCCACGCACTACCCCTTTCGAGTAACCCATGATGGGAATGGGGCTGGTGTGACCGGCCCGTTAGCCTGACCACTCCAGTTCATCACCGGCCTGCGACAGGCCAGGAGTGCCGCATCATGCGTCGTCACCGTGGATCTATCAACCCGGGCCTGCTGGCCTGTTTTTGTCTCTCCTCGGCCGCCGTGGCGGCAGACGTGCCGAGCGTGCATGTCTACAACTGGTACGACTACATCGGGCCGAACACCCTGCATGATTTCCAGCGCGACAGCGGCATCCGGCCGGTGTACGACACCTTCGACAGCGCCGAAGTGCTCGAAGGCAAACTGATGACCAGCCGCAGCGGCTACGACGTTGTCGTGGCGAGCAACTTCAGCCTGCCGACCCTGATCAAGGCCGGCGCCCTCGCCCCCTTGCCTCGCGATCAACTGCCAGGCTGGCAGAATCTCGACCCCGATCTGCTAAAGAAACTCGCGGTCAACGATCCGGGCAATCAGTACGCCGTGCCTTACCTGTGGGGCACCAACGGCATCGGCTACAACATCGACAAAGTCCGCGCCGCGCTGGGTGACAAAGCGCCAGTGGATTCCTGGGAGTTGCTGTTCAACGAAGCCAATCTGGCCAAACTGGGCGAGTGCGGCGTGGCGATGCTCGATTCGCCGTCGGAAATGCTGCCGGTCGCCCTGCATTACCTAGGCTTGCCGCCGAACAGCACCAACCCCGAAGACTACAAAAAAGCCGAAGCACTGCTGCTCAGGCTGCGCCCGCACATCGCCTACTTCAACTCCTCGAAGTTCATCAGCGATCTGTCCAACGGCAATATCTGCGTGGCGGTTGGCTGGTCCGGGGCGATGCTCGAAGCCAAGACCAACGCCGAGCAGGCCAACAACGGCGTAAAGATCGCCTACAGCCTGCCCAAGGAAGGCGCGCCGGTGTGGTTCGACACTCTGGTGCTGCTCAAGGACGCCCCCAATCGCGCCCAAGGCCTGACGTTTATCGATTACCTGCTGCGACCGGAAGTGATCGCGCCGGTCAGTGATCACCTGTCGTACCCGAATGGCAATCGCGCCGCGACAGCGCTGGTGGCAGCAGCAACTCGCGACAACCCGGCGGTCTACCCGTCCCCTGCCGCCATGGCCACGCTCTACACCCTCGAACCCTTGCCCAAAGCCGCCGAACGCGTGCGTACGCGGGTGTGGAGCAAGGTCAAGAACGGCCAGTAACCCGCGCAAGAAATCTGCCTGCCTCATCCGAGCGGTAAGCCGCCCGACCTTTTCAATGAAGAGACTGAATGTTATGAATCCGCGTGCCCGTGATCTCGATATCCTGATTGGCCAGATGCAACCCGGCCCGCTCAACGCCATTACCGATGTGCCGGGGGTGCGCGTCGGTCACAGCAATGCACGTGGTCGCAGCAGCAGCGGCCGTGACATCTGCACCGGCGTCACGCTGATCGAGCCGCGCCCCGGCTCGACCAGCCAGCAACCGTGCTTTGCCGGCGTGCATGTACTCAATGGCAACGGTGATGCGACCGGCCTGGAATGGATTCGCGAGGCCGGTCTGCTGACCAGTCCGATTGCCTTTACCAACACCCACAGCCTCGGTGTGGTGCGGGATGCGCTGATTGTGCTGGACCGTGAGCAACAGCCGGATGACGGGCGGCTTTACTGGAATATGCCGGTGGTGCTGGAGACCTTCGATGGACTGCTCAATGACATCAACGGCTTTCACGTCAAGCCCGAGCATGTCGCCGAGGCACTGAACGGCGCCGTGGATGGGCCGGTAGTCGAAGGTGCGGTGGGCGGTGGCAGCGGCATGATCTGCCATGAATTCAAGGGTGGCATCGGCACCGCATCGCGCCGTTTGAGTGCTGCCCAGGGAGGCTGGACCGTTGGCGCGATCGTGCAGGCCAACCACGGCATTCGCAGTGAATTACGCGTCGATGGTTACCCGGTCGGGCGCTATATGGAACAGAAGGATTCACCGTTCCTGCGGGCAGCGCTGCCGCACCCGGGCATGGGCTCGATCGTCGTCTGCCTGGCGACTGATGCGCCGCTGCTGCCCCATCAATGCACGCGTCTGGCACAGCGTGCCAGCCTGGGCCTGGCGCGTACCGGCGGCGGTAACGAAGACCACAGCGGCGACATCTTCATTGCCTTCGCCACCGGCAATGATCACGTCCCGCCTGCGGCTTACGAGGCTAAACGCGCAGCCACCTGCGACGGTTTGCGCATGGTCAACAACGACCACATCAGCGAGCTGTTTCTGGCCGCGACCGAAGCCGTGGAAGAAGCGATCATCAATGCCCTGCTCGCCAGCGACAGCAGAGAGGGCAACGGTCATTCGGTGCCGGGCCTGGATGCGCAGACGCTTCTGGCGGCGCTGAAAAAATCCGGTTGGCCGGGATCGCGCCCGGCATGAACCGGCATTGTGCAAGGACGACTGGCGGTACTTGAGTCGTCCATTGCACGCTCCTAGGATGAAGTTACGCGGTGACCGGATTGATCCGGCGCTGCGTAGGCGTGGGTGTTCTGAACCCCAATCAAGCCCACGCTTTGCTTCACACGCCTCTTGAGCCTCACGGGCTCTACTTCCTCCCCATCAAAGAGCTTTGAGGCTCTTTTTTTGTCTGCGTATTTCAGTTCTCGGCGAGACCTTCGGCGCGTATCGAACGCCACGCCGCTTGCGCGAGCACTTCGCGATAGGCGCTCGGGCTGCCTTTCACTCGCCCTGCCAGCCAGGCTCGGCAGTAGCTGTCCGCTTGGCCAATGATCAGCGATGGCAGCAGCTCGGCAGGCAAATCCTGCAGTTCGGCGGCGCGACCCGATTGCGTCAGCCATTGGCGCAGACGCAGGTTGCGCGTCTTGTTGCGCTCGGCCAGCTCGTCCTTGAACGGGCCTTTGGTCACGGCGAACCGCGCGTGGTACTGGAAACGCGCCCACTGCGGCTGTTGCTCGACCCAGTCGACATAGCTGAAGACCAGCGCCTGCACGCCTTCTTCAGTGGTATTGGCCGCGTCCAGATACGCATCACGCAAACGCGCCTGATCCTCCAGCGCGGTGAAAAACAGCGCTGCGACCAGCCCTTCCTTGTTGCCGAAATGGTGATAGATCGCGCCGACGCTGGTGTCGCACTCGGCACGGATCATTTCGATGGTGGTGGCCTCGATCCCCTGTTCATTGAACAGGCTCAGGGCCTTGCGAAAGATATCGCGTTTGAGTTCGGCGCGGCGGCCGGGGTAGCTGCGTTCCAGTAGATCGGCGGTGTCCATGCTGCTCGGGTCCAAAAACGGAGGTTGATAAAGGCGTCACGTGCCCGTGAACAAATCGCGCCTAGGTTGACAGATTTACCGTGAACAGAATACCGTTCCGTTACAGAACATTATTCTGTAACGGAACATAATTCTGCAAACTACCCAGCGAGGCTTCCCATGAGTCAATCTCTCAGCATGTTCAACAGCGTCGGCCCGGATGCATTCAGCAAAATGGCCTGCCAGTTCGCCCCGTACTTCAGCAGCATCAATCCGCTGATTTCCGAGTTGCGCCCGAATGCCGCCACCGTGCAAGTGCCGTTTCGCAAGGAAATCACCAACCACCTCGGCACGGTGCACGCGATCGCCATGTGCAACGCGGCAGAACTGGCCGGCGGAATGATGACCGACGTGTCGATCCCGGCCGGCGCGCGCTGGATTCCCAAAGGCATGACCGTGGAATATCTGGCCAAGGCGAAAACCGACGTCACCGCCGTGGCCAGCGCTGAAGGTGTGGATTGGCAAAGCGATGGCGACAAGGTAGTCAACGTCGACATTCACGATTCCGAGGGTAAAAAAATCTTCACCGCGCGCATCACCATGAACGTCAAGCTCGGTTGAGAAGCAGGTACAAAAAAGCCCTTGCCGCGGGATGCGCAGCAAGGGCTTTTGATTGGCCGACGATCAGTGCAGGGTCAGGCGCTGACGGACAAATTCTTCTACGTGGCGGCTGGTCTGGTCCAGATGGCGATCGCGTTGTTTTTCCGCATCGAGCATCGCGCGCTTGCCGTTCTTCTGCAGCAGATAGGTGTGAATCTGCTGCACTTCCAGCGAGCGATAGATCGGCGTGGTGTCGATGAACCCGCGCAGGCCGTTGCTGCGGTAATGCCGCGTGCTCATCAGCACCTGCGTTTCGCGCTGGCCGATCACTTCAAAACCCATTGCCTCGAAATACGGCACCTTGCCAATGCTGCAGGCCAGTTCCGCATGCGGATAGCGCCCGACCATGTCCGCGAGCATCGCCCGCGCCACACCCTGACGCCGATGGCCTTCACGCACCGCCATGTACGCGACGCTGCACGCCTCCCAATCGCCCTGCACCGGCAGACAGAAGAGGAATCCGATGACTTGCTCCGGGTCTTCATCGTTAGTGGCCACCAGCAATTCCACCTCGGTGCCCTTCTGGCCGTTCAACGCCTCAAGGTAGAGATGCACCTCATAACCCACCGCGTACTGATAAACGTTGTACAGCAGATTGCTCGGGCCGAGGCCGACAGCACTGATGTCGGTCAGGTAATCGACGACCATTTGCAGGATCTGACTGTTGACGCTTTCCGGGCATGGGGAGGTGTAGTGGGTGATGCGTGGCATGGGCAAACTCCGGCGATAAAAAACGTTGCCGATGATCAGAGCCGTCGACGAACCGCGACATCATACCGTGCCGGATCTATTGAACCGTCACTGTTGTGGCGCCACCACCCTGAATTTGATGTTGATGTCCCTCGACACCACGCTGTCAGCCCACTCCCCTGCGCCGAGGCCGAACTCCTCTCGATTGAGCACCAGCTCACCGTCGAAGATGCCGATGGCGTTGTCCGGTTTCAACTCCACCGGCACCTCGACCTCGCGAGTGATGCCCTTGAGCGTGAGCTGACCGGCGACCTGGTAACGATGCTCGTCCACTTGAGTAAAACGGCTGGACTTGAACACCGCGAGCGGGAATTTCCCGGTGTCGAACCACGCCGGTTTCACCAGTTCGGTATTGGCGTCTTCACTGCCGGCATCGATGCTGGCGAGATCGATATGCAGCGTGGTCTGGGCTTTGCCTAGGTCGTCGGTATCGAAGTCCAGCGTCGCCTCGAACTTGCCGAAGGTGCCGTACATTCGCGAGCCCATCTGCTGATAGGTGAAGCTGATCTGGCTGGCGCTGGTGTTGACCCGGTTATATTCAGCCGCCTGCGCACCGACCATGACGCACGATGTAAACGCGGCAACCAGCAGCAATCGCAACGTCATGACATTCTCCTGGCGGCGTGCGTCGTCGAGGGCCTTGGTTGACTTAAGCAAACAACCCGTTGTTATGCCAGCGCCTATATCAACCGCTCTATCTTCTGATGCTTCCACACCAATTTGTAATACAGGGTCTGCAAAATCAGCATCCCCAAATAGGCAACCGGGAACGCCATCCACACACCCTGCAAACCGAACTGCCCGTCGAGCCAGTAAGCCGCCGCCAACTGCACGCCGACCACACAGATAATCGAAATGACCACCGGCACCAGTACCGTGCCGCTGGCACGCATGATCCCGCCGATGATGGCCTGGAAACCGAATACCAACAGGCTCCAGAGCATGATGTGCAGCAGATGCTCGGCCATCGCCCGGGTCGAGACCTCGGTCAGGAACAGGCCCAGCAACCAGTGCGATAGCAGATAACCCAGCACAATCAGGCCACCGGTCAGGCACACATTGATCAACAGCCCGGTGCGCAGGATCGGCCCCATGCGTTGCAGATCCCCGGCGCCGATTGCCTGGGCACCGAGAATCGATGCGGTGATTGCAATCGACAGCGCCGGAAACTGCACATAGTTGACGATCTGGGTGACTGCGCCATACGCCGCCGTCGCTTGCGAGCCGTGCTGGTTGACCAGTGCCAGGATCACCAGCTCCGATAACGACAGGACGATCATCTGTACCCCGGTGGGCAGGCCGATGCGCAGGACCTTGCCGAGAATGACCCGATCCAGTCGCAGCGCGGCAAAGAACTCTCGATCCGGCGCCAGCGGATGGCCCTTGCGGATCAGCCGCCAGGCCAGCCACGCCATTGCCGACAGATTCCCCGCCAGCCCGGCATACGCCGCGCTCTGAATGCCCAATGGCGGCAAACCCAGCCAGCCGCGAATCAACGCTGGCGTCAGCGCCAGCCCCACGGCGGTGGAGACGATCAGCGCGAGCAGTGGCGACAGCGTATCGCTGACCCCACGCAGCAATTGGGTGAACAGCACGAATACCAGTAGCGATGGCAGAATCCACAACATGACGCGGGCGTAGTCCACCGCGTCGTCGAGTACATCCGCCGGCGTGCCCAACCCCGTCAGCGCCTGTCGCGCAAACACCGTGCCCAGCACCGCCGCGACCAGACCGATCAACACACCCAGCAGCAGCGTCGCTCCGGCAATCGCCTTGACCATGTGCGTCTCGCGCGCGCCCCACGCCTGACCGATCAGCACGCCTGCGCCAGCTCCAAGGCCGATGACCAGGGCGATGAAAAAGAACACGACAGGAAACATGCCGGATACGGCCGCCAGCGCCTGGGTGCCGAGCATCTGACCGATGTAGATGCTGTTGACCGTCCCGGACATCGATTGCAGGAAGTTCGACAGCACCATCGGCGCGAGAAACAGCAGATAGGTTTGCCAGAGCGGTTTGGCGAAGGTGGCGCTTTGCATTGAATGGAGGTCCATCTCGACGGCGGCAGGCCTGATTGACGATAGCTTCGGTGAGTTGCGTGCAGCGTGCAATCAACATTTCCAGACGGTGTTGATTGTCTGTTTTGCATTTGTGTAAATGCCGTGCATCGCTTTGTGTCAGTGTTGCGGCTGTGGTAAATCAGCGACTCTGTCGACACGTACTATTGAGGCTCGGTTCATGCGTAACGTTGCAAATTTTCTGCTTGGTTCCCTCCTCGCTCTGTCGGCCGCCTACGCTCAGGCAGCCGCACCCGCAGCGGCGCCTGCTTCGTTGAAACCGCTACTGGCCACTTTGAATGAACGCCTGAGCATCGGTGATCTGGTTGCGTTGACCAAATGGGACAGCGGCAAGCCTATTCAGGACAGCCCGCGTGAGGCGCAGGTCATCGCCAATGCCCGAACTCTGGCCACCGAACACAAACTCGATCCGGACGACGTCGCGCAACTGATCGCCGCACAGATGGAAGCGAACAAACTGGTGCAATACGGTCTGCTCGCGCAATGGCAAGCGGCAGGTGCTGCACCGGACACACCGCGTCCGGATCTGGGCAAACAGATCCGCCCGCGCCTGGATGAACTGCAAAAGCGCTTGTTGCAGCAGTACGCCGCCTTCGCGCCGTATCGCCAGGATCCGAATTGCCCAGCATGGCTGGCCGATGTCCGCAACGGTCTGGCCTCCGATGCGCTGCACGACCTGGCGCTGATTCGTGCCAGCGGCGAGTTGTGCATCCGGGCGAAAGCGCTCTGAATCACCGCTCCTGGCAAACATCATCGGCGTCGATGTTCACCATCACGTCAATGAAGTTCTCATAAAAACTGCGCGGCGTAACATCGGCTCCAGACAAACAAACAACTTCCTGGAGCACACGATCATGAAACGCCAAACCCTTCTCGGCATCGCTTTCTCGGTTTTCGCAGTTAACGCTTTTGCAGTAACGCCTGCTCACACCCCGGTCGCTGAAGGCGGCTCGGACAAGTTGATCGAAAGCCGTCTGGCTGAAGGTGGTTCAGATCGTCTGCTCGAACGCCGCGTTGCCGAAGGCGGTTCGGATCGTTTGCTCGAACGCCGCGTTGCCGAAGGCGGTTCGGATCGTCTGCTCGAACGCCGCGTTGCCGAAGGCGGTTCGGATCGTCTGATCGAACGCCGTGTTGCCGAAGGTGGTTCGGATCGTCTGCTCGAACGCCGTGTTGCCGAAGGTGGTTCGGATCGTCTGATCGAGCGCCGCGTTGCATGAATCTACTGCATGACCGCAACACCCATGAAAAAGCCCGGCCTGATCAGCCGGGCTTTTTGCATTCAGCCGTCGCTTATTGCGCGGTTTTCAGCTTGACCACGTCACCGGAGATGGTGGTGGTGTAGCCGGTCAGAACCCAGGCCCAGAACCAGTTTTCCTGAACCTGCGTGTTGATCATTGCATCGCCGCCCTTGGCTTGGATGGCCGCGTTTTGCGCGCGCACAAATCGGCTGTTCTGGCGGATCGGGATGATGCCAAACAGCAGCAGGCCGGTGGCCGATGCTTCGCTGTGGCCAACCACGGTGTATTGGTTGCTGTCGTAATGGGCGGTTTTCATCGGGGCGCCGGTGCAACCTGCCAGAACCACACCGAACAGTGCGGCGGCGACTACTTTGCTAAGGTATTTCACAGTAAAACTCCATGGGGGAACGCCCGGGATCCGTCTCTCGGGCGGCGCGCATTCTAACCAAAATGATGGCTCATTGGCATCAATCTTGTTTGTATTTACTTGAACCCGTTCGCTGGCCCGCCATCGGCGATGTCGCATACCATGGCGCCACTTCAATAAAGACAGACACCCGCCTCCATGTTCAAAGCCAGTCTGCGTAGCCATCTCACCCTGTGGTTCGGCGGTTTGTCCCTGCTGACGTTATTGAGCGTCGGCTTTTATGTCGGTCACATCGCCACCGAACAAATGAAACAGGCCAGCGGCAACGCGTTGCTGAACACGGCGCGCTCGGCGGCGACGTTGTTGGGTGAGCAACTGCGCGAGCGGCAACTGGAGGTCTATCTGCTCAGTCGCGCGCCGCATCTGGAGCGTGGCGATCTGGACAATCCAGCCATCCTCAAGTCGATGCAGTTGCGCACCCAGGCGCGCGCCGAATATGCGTGGATGGGCGTCACTGACGCCGAGGGTAATGTGCGCCAGGCGGTCAATGATCTGCTGGTCGGTCAATCGGTGCAGAAACGCCCGTGGTTCCAGATCGGCCTGCGCCGGCAATACACCGGCGATCCCCACGAAGCAGTGTTGCTGGCCAAGTTGTTGCCGGGCCTGCCCAATGGCGAGCCGCTGCGCTTCATCGATTTCGCCGCGCCAATCCACAATGTCGAAGGACGGGTGATTGGCGTGCTGGGCGCACATGCGCACTGGAGTTGGGTGACGCGCATCGTCGAGTCGGCGGCGTTTTCCCACAAGAACTCGGCGCCGGATATCCAGGCGCTGATCGTCGACCACGATGGCAAGGTGCTCTACCCCGAAGCGCTGATGGGCCAGCAGCTGACGACCAACGATCCGGTATTGTCGGGCTGGACGGCGGCCAACGGTTACCTGACCAGCATGGTCACCGTGCCGACGCCATCCGGCACGGCGCTATCATGGTCGATCGCCATTCGCCAGCCATTGGAGACTGCGCTGCAACCGGCGCGGATGCTGCAATACGAATTGCTGATCCTCGGCGTTTTCGCCGCCATCGTTTTCGGTCTGGTGGCTTATTACCTGGCGCTGTACCTGAGCCGCCCAATCGAACAACTCGCGCACTCGGCCAAACAGGTGCAGAACAACCAGTCCGGCGCGCAGTTCCAGCTCCAGCATCCGGTGCTGGAGATCGCCCAGCTCGGCCAATCCATCGATGCAATGACTCAGTCACTGCTCGGCAAGGAGCGCGAACTGCAAGAGGCCAACGCCTCGCTGGAGGCCACCGTGGCACAACGCACCGCCGCACTCACCGAGGCCAACGCCGAGCTGCTGAGCCTGGCCACACACGACGGCTTGACCGGCGTTTACAACCGCCGCCGGTTTGACGAAAAAATCACTGAGTATTCGCTGTTGTCCCGACGCACCGGACGCCCGTTTGCCCTGCTGCTGATCGATGCCGACCACTTCAAACGCATCAATGACAGCCACGGCCACGCGGTCGGTGACGAGGTCCTGCAACAACTCGCGACCTTGATCCAGAACAGCGTACGCAGCACCGATTTCGTCGCCCGCTACGGCGGCGAAGAGTTCGCCGTACTGCTGCCGGAAGTAGCGCAACCCGACACCCCGGAAGTCGTCGCCGAAAAGATTCGCGCAGCGGTAGCCGACGCGGAGTTTCCCGGCGTCGGCAACGTTACCGTGAGTATTGGCCTCGGCCTGGCAGATCCGGCGGACAACAACCATACGACGCTGATCAAACGTGCCGATCAGCAGCTGTATCAGGCGAAGGCTGCGGGGCGCAATCAGGTTGCGTTTCATGCCCACTGACACCGGCGTATATCAACCAGAAACAGGTCGGCCCGCAGGCCGCCATCGCTGGCAAGCCAGCTCCCACAGGGATGGGGTAAAAGCGGAAATTTGGGTCGGCCGGAGAACCGCTTTCGCGAGCAGGCTCGCTCCCACAGAAAAGCAAAGCAGCGAAGCCGCCCCACTCAACAATGAGCGTTAGCTCGAGTGCTTTTGATCTTGATCCACCGGCGACGTCGGAAGGCTGAGCGGAGGGATTGATCCGGGCGTGGGAGCGCAGCGACCGTTCGACGCAGTCGAACACAGCGGAAGGAGGTGCAGCGAAGCAAACCGTAGCCGCTGCGCCCGGATCAGTCCCGCAGCGAAGGAACCCGAGCCTGCGAGGGCCGAACGTAGGAGCAAGCGTTTTTTTGCTTACTTTTTTTAGGCGTTTGTAAAAAAAGTGAGTCGCCGTAAGGGCGAAACCCTAAGCAGCCGTTACCGCAGCAATGGATATGTACTGAATTAGCCGGAAAACCATCGCCCGACTAGGGCTCGGCACTGAACATCTGCAGATAAGCCAACAGATTCCCAAGCTTCTCCTCATCACTCAGCCCCCAGAAAATCATCCGCGTCCCCGGCACCACCCCTTTCGGATCCTTCAGATACGCCTTCAACGTCGCCCGATTCCAAGTAATCCCCGAGTTTTTCATCGCATCGGAATAAACATAATTGGCCGAAGTCCCCGCAGCCCGGCCAACGATGCCATTCAACTGCGGACCAAACCCCGAACGAGCCGACTCGCCAACCTGATGGCAACCGCCGCACAGGCGCGGGAAGATTTTCGCCCCGGCCTCAGGGTCGCCCTCAGCCTGTGCACTGGCGCTGAAGATCAAGGCGAGAAACAGTATCGTGGTGAATTTCATTGAACAGTCCAAACCTGACTTTGCATGGCGTGGGCGCAGTTTACAGATAAGCGCCGATGATCGTTCTGACGGTGATCAACGCCTGACGCAACACGTGCATGTCCACCGAGCCGAGAGCCAGACGAATCGCATGGGGCGTATGGGCCGACAGCGAAAACGGCTCGGCGCTGGTGACGGAAATCTGCTGCTGCATCAACTCCACCACGATCTGATCGGCACGCACATCTTCGGGCAGCGGCAGCCACAGAAAATACGAAGCCGGATGAGCAACGTAGCGCAGCCCTTTCAGCACCTCGGCGGCCAAGGCCTGTCGCGCCATCGCATCACGACGTTTCTGCGCCTCAAGCACGGTGACGGTGCCGTCGTCGAGCCAACCACACGCGATGGCGGTCATCACCCCGGGGGTATTCCACGTCGTCGCACGAACGATTCGCTCCAGTCCGGGCACTTGAGGCAGCGGCGCGGCAATGAAGCCGACCCGCAAACCGGTGGCGATGTTTTTCGACAGGCCCGATACGTAAAGCGTCCGTTCCGGTGCCAGTTCAATCAACGGGCATGGCGGGTTCTCGACCAGAAACGCGTAGGCAGCGTCTTCAATGATTGTCAGATCGTGCCGCCGGGCAATCGCCACCAATTGCTCGCGCTGTTCCAGTGGCATGACCCAGCCCAGCGGATTGTGCAGCGTCGGCATGCTGTATACGGCGCGCACCGCACGCTGGCGACAGAGTCTGTCCAGTGCCGGCAAATCCGGGCCATGTTCCGTCATCGGGATCGCCAGCACTTCCAGATGCAGCGCGTCGGCCAGCACCTTGAATCCCGAATAGGTCAGCGCATCGGCGGCGATCACATCGCCGGGTTTGAGCAGGGCCATCAGCGTCACCGCCAAACCTTGCTGAGCGCCATTGACGATCAGCACTTGGTCGGCTTCAACGGTCACGCCGCGTGTCGACAAATGTTGCGCGACCGAGGCGCGTTCGTGGGCACGCCCGGCGTGGGGTTGATAACGCAACAACGCTTCCAGATCACCGGACAACGCCAGTTGCCGCAACGCCGTGCGCAACAGTTCAGCCTGACCGGGCAACGCCGGATAGTTGAAATTCAGGTCGATCATGCCGACCGCCACGTCTTTCTGATCGATGCCCTGCCCCGGCGCCAGCGACGTTTCCCGGACAAACGTGCCGCGCCCAGCTTCACCACTGACCAGGCCCATCGTTTCGAGCTCGGCGTAAACCCGTGAAGCGGTAACCAGCGCCAGTCCTTCCTGGCTCGCCAGCTGCCGATGCGTTGGCAGTCGCGTGCCCGGCGCCAATCGTCCGCCACGAATGTCTGCCGCATAGCGATCAACCAGGGTCTTGTAACGGGAACGCGGCATGTCGGCTGTATCCATGACAATTTTTTGATTGTGCTGATTCTCGGCCCTAGGATCACGGCGACACAAGCCACTTTTTGAGCGCGACCGACATGCACACAACATCGACTGCGGCCCACCCGGCACTGGAAAAAACCAGCGGCTGGATCAACGGTTTTATCGGCGTGCTGATCTTCAGCGGTTCGCTGCCGGCCACACGTTTGGCGGTGCTGGAATTCGATCCGGTGTTTCTGACCGTGGTGCGAGCAGCGATCGCCGGCGCACTGGCCGTCGGACTTCTGCTGTTGTTCAAGCAACAGCAACCGTCGCGCCATCAGTGGCTGTCGCTGTTGATTGTGGCACTGGGCGTGGTGTTGGGTTTTCCGCTGCTGACCGCGTTGGCATTGCAGCACGTCACGTCAGCGCATTCGATCGTGTTTGTAGGATTGCTGCCGCTGGCCACGGCGATGTTTGGAGTCTTGCGTGGTGGGGAGCGGCCACGTCCAGTGTTCTGGATCTTTTCGGTGCTGGGCAGCGCATTGGTGGTGGGCTTTGCCCTGTCCCAAGGCTTGAGTGCCTCGCCCACCGGCGATCTGCTGATGCTCGCGGCGATCCTGGCCTGCGGCCTCGGTTACGCCGAAGGCGCGAAACTGTCGCGCAGCCTCGGCGGCTGGCAGGTGATCTGCTGGGCGCTGGTGTTGTCGTTACCGCTGATGACAGTGCTGAGCCTGTGGCTGGCGCCCGCCTCGTTCGCCGACATCAGTTTGCCTGCGTGGATGTGCCTGGCTTACGTGTCGCTGTTCAGCATGCTGATCGGCTTCGTGTTCTGGTATCGCGGTCTGGCACAAGGTGGAATCGCAGCGGTCGGGCAGTTGCAGTTGCTGCAGCCGTTTTTTGGTCTGGCACTGGCGGCGACGTTGTTGCATGAGCAGGTCAGTGTCGGCATGCTCGGCGTCACGCTGGGGGTGATTCTTTGCGTGGCCGGAGCGAAGAAATTCGCCAGGTAATGTTCAGTGTTCGGCTTTCCATTGCCGAGGACTGAGCCCGGTCTTGCGCCGAAATGCCCGGGCCAGCGCCGACGGACTTTCGTATCCAACCTCCTCGGCAATCAATGCAATCGGCCGACCCTCGCGCAGGCGTTTCTGCGCGAGGCTGACGCGCCAGCTCAACAGGTAATCGGCCGGCGTCTGCCCGACCACGCGGCGAAACTGCTCGGCAAAACCGGCGCGGGACTGGTTCGCCGCCGCCGCGAGATCAGCGACACTCCAAGGCTTGTGCGGCTGCTCGTGGATCAGGTTCAAGGCGCGAGACACGCGCGGATCCGCCAGCCCGGCCATCATGCCCGGTTGCTGATCTCGACTGCCGATGAGATGGCGCAGCAGCAGAATCACCAGCAATTCAAACAGACGATCCATCACCGCCACGCGCCCGCAATGCCCTTCAAAAGCTTCGTTGAACAGCCAGTCAAGGGTGCTGCGCAATTCCGGGATGTCGGTGAGTTTCAATACCAGATAGTCCGGTAACGCGGCGGCCAGGGCATTGCCCGAGCCACCGTCGAAGGTCAGCGAGGCGCACACCACTTGGCTGGCCATGGCCTCGTCGGCAGACATCCGGTGGGTGAACGGCCGGGGAAAGAAAATCAGCGACGGTTCTTCCAGGCGAATTTCCCGCTCGTTGCCCGGTTTGAGCAGCAACGCCCCGGCTTGCAGAACATGCACATGGCCGACCGGTTCGCCTTCGTGAACGCTTACGCCGCAAAACGTGCCGCTATGGAAGGTGCCAGCGTTTACGCCGAAATGACTGAGTAATGTGGAAAGGCGATCCATGGCTGACTCCCGAGGCATATCTGGACGATCTGCCGCATATCCTCGACGATTTGCCGCCAAAGCGCCATTGGCAGCCCCTAAGATCTCTCCATCGCCGCTGCACTTCGCTGCGGAATTTCGGAGAATCACCATGAGCCGCATCCCTGCAATCAGCCTCGACACCGCCACCGATGCCACCCGTCCTGCACTGGAAGGCGTGAAGAAAAAAATCGGTTTCCTGCCCAACGTCTTTACCACCCTCGCCCAGGCGCCGGTTGCATTCGACACTTACCTGCAAGCCTCGGCCATCCTCGGCAAGACCTCATTGAGCGGCAAAGAGAAAGAAGCCATCTACCTCGCCACTTCGCAGGTCAACGGTTGCGACTATTGCCTGTCCGCACACACCGTGTTCGCCGGCAAAGCCGGGCTGTCGGCGCAGGACATCATCGCGGCACGTCATGGCGAACTGAATGCCTACGCCGCCCTCGCCCGCCAACTGACCGAAACCCGTGGCCACTTGAGCGATGAACAGTTGGCCGCCGCTCGCGCTGCCGGTATCGATGACCGCAAGATCATCGAAGTGATTGCCCTGGTCGCCGTGCAGACATTGACCAACTACCTGAACAACACGGCGCTGACCGACATTGACTTCCCGGCCGTCGAGGCCTGAGCAGTCGCTCACGAACTGAAGAAAAATCCGCTGGCGAAAAGATGCTCTTTTCGCCAGCGCTGTTTTTTGCTGCCATGATGTAGGTCAGAATAATTCGCAGCGCAAACAGTGTCTGGTGCGCTGAAACCAAACAGCCTGTACGCAGGTCTTTGTTCTCAGACAAATGCCCGGAAAGACACGAACCCCATGACAGACTGGTTGCAAGACAACGGCGAGATGGCCGGGCAGATCCGCCGTCACGACTGGGCGAATTCGCCCCTCGGCCCGTTGGAAAACTGGCCCGATGTACTCAAGACCACTGTCTCGCTCAGTCTCGCCTCGCATTTTCCTCAGGCGATCGTCTGGGGCCCGCAACTCATCACACTCTATAACGACGCCTTCGTACCGATTCTCGGCGACAAGCCGCACGCGTTGGGACGCCCTTTCAGCGACATCTGGAAGGAAGCCTGGCACGAGATCAGCCCGATTGCTGAGGCCGCGTACGCCGGCCAGGCCACTTACATCGAAAACTTCGCTCTGCAGATCGAACGCGGCAAAGGCCCGGAGCAGGCGTTCTTCACTTTTTGCTACAGCCCGATTCGCGACTCCCACGGCAATGTCGTCGGCATGATCGACACCGTCACCGAGACCACCCAGACCGTTTATCTCAACCGACGCCTGGCGGTCCTCGATGCCATCGGCGAAGCGGTGACCAATGCCACGGATGCGCAAGCAATCCTGGCGGCAAGCACGCGGCTGATGGTCGAGCAACTGCGTCTGTCCAATTGCGCCTACGCCGACATGGATGCCGACGAAGATGGTTTCACCATTCGCGGCGACTATGCAGCGCCGGGTTCGCCGAGCATCGTCGGCCACTACCGTTTGCGCGATTTCGGCGAGAAAGCAGTACGTCTTCTGCGCGCGGGTCAACCTTTGGTGATCCACGACAACCGCAGCGAATTGCCGCCGGAAGAATCAGCGACCTTTCAGGGCATAGGCATCACCGCCACCATTTGCGTGCCGCTGATCAAGCAAGGTCGTCTTACCGCGTTAATGGCCATTCACGACAAAGTGCCGCGTGTCTGGTCGAGCTTCGAACAGGCGCTGCTCAGCGAAGTCACCGAACGTTGCTGGGCGCACATCGAGCGAGTGCGCGCCGACGCCAACGTGCGCGAGGGCTTGCTTGCATTGGCTGAACTCAATGCCACGCTGGAACAACGGGTCGAAGAGCGCAGCCTGCGTCTGGCCCAGGCCGAGTCGGCATTACGCCAGTCGCAGAAGCTCGAAGCCATCGGCCAATTGACCGGCGGCGTCGCCCATGACTTCAACAATTTGCTGACGATCATTCGTTCGTCGGTGGATTTTCTGCGCCAGCCCAACCTGCCGGAAGAACGCCGCCAACGCTACATGCGCGCGGTGTCCGACACCGTTGAGCGCGCCTCCAAGCTGACCAGCCAGTTGCTCGCCTTCGCCCGCCGTCAGCCGCTCAATCCGCAGGTAGTCGACGCCGGCGAACGTTTGGCAAACATCGGCGAGATGCTCGAATCGGTCACCGGCGCGCAGATTCACGTGTGCGTCGAGCGCCCGGATCACCCCTGCTACATCCGCGTCGATCTCAGTCAGTTTGAAACCGCGTTGATCAACATCGCCCTGAACGCTCGCGACGCCATGAATGGTCAGGGTGAGCTGAAATTGCGCCTGGAGTGCCATAAAGCGTTGCCGCCGATTCGCGGCCACGCTGGGTCCAGCAGCCATTTCGTGTCGATTGCCCTGGCCGACACCGGTGCCGGCATCGACGCACACACCCTCGAACACATCTTCGAGCCGTTCTTTACCACCAAGGCTGTCGGCAAAGGCACGGGGCTGGGGCTGTCGCAGGTGTTCGGGTTTGCCAAGCAGTCGGGCGGCAACGTCGACGTCTCCAGCGTGCTTGGTCAAGGCACCGAGTTCACCTTGTATTTGCCGCAAGTGCCGGCGATCGAGGCAGAAATGGACGAGGCAGAGGAGAATGGCGAGGTGCAGCCGGCGTGCGAAAAACGCCGGGTGCTGGTGGTCGAAGACAATCTCGATGTCGGCCGTTTCGCCAACCAGATCCTCCAGGATCTGGGCTATGAAACCGCGTGGGCGACCAACGCCGAAGAAGCCCTGCAGTTGGCCGGTAGCGATGCCAGCGCGTTCGATGCGGTGTTTTCCGACGTAGTCATGCCGGGCATCACCGGTGTCGCGTTGGCCAAGGAACTGCGCCAGCGCCGCCCCGATCTGCCGGTGATTCTGACCTCCGGCTACAGCGAAGAACTGGCGCGCAGCGGGTACGAAGGTTTTGAATTTCTCGCCAAGCCCTACTCCGCCGAACAAGTCTCGCGGATTCTCGGCAAGACCTGGCTCAAGGACGCAAAACCAGCGGCGTCAATCGTGATCGACGCCGGCGCGCTTGAGTAATTTCTTGCAGCGTTCCGACAGATGAAACACTTGTAGATGCTTGCCAGCCTTGGCGTAGCGTTCACGCAGGGTTTTCAATGCGGCGATCGCCGAATAATCGACAAAGCTCAGGTGCCGGCAATCGAGAGTGACTTTGGCCGGGTCGTTGGCCGGATCGAACTGGTTGAGAAACGGCGTGGTCGAGGCGAAAAACAGCGTGCCGTGCAGGCGATAGAGCTTGCTGCCGTCGGCCTCCAGATGTTCATCGGCGTACAGTTCGCGGGCCTGCTGCCAGGCGAAGTTGAGCGCGGCGATGATGATCCCGCACAGCACGGCCGTGGCCAGATCGGTGAACACGGTGATGGTGGTCACCGCGATGATCACCAGCACATCGTGCAGCGGCACCTTGTTGATCACCCGCAACGACGCCCAGGCGAAAGTCTGCTGCGACACCACGAACATCACCCCGACCAGCGCGGCGAGCGGAATACGCTCGATCAGCGGTGACAGAAACAGAATGAACAACAGAATCAGCACACCGGCAACCACGCCGGACAAGCGCCCGCGCCCGCCGGAGCTGAGATTGATCACGGTCTGCCCGATCATCGCGCAACCGCCCATGCCACCGAACGCCCCGGACACCATGTTCGCCGCGCCGAGCGCTACGCACTCGCGATCCGGATAGCCACGGGTTTCGGTGATCTCGTCGGTCAGGTTCAGCGTCAGCAGGGTTTCCAGCAGGCCGACCATCGCCATCAGGATCGCGTACGGGGCGATGATGCGCAGGGTTTCGAAATTCCATGGGATGTCCGGCAAAGCGAAGGTCGGCAGACCGCCGGCAATGTGCGCCATGTCACCGAGGGTGCGGGTCGGCAGCCCGAACAGGTAGACCAGCAGGCCGACACCAAGGATCGCCACCAGGGCCGGCGGTACCGCTTTGGTCACGCGCGGCAGGATGTAAACGATGGCCATGGTCAGTAGCACCAGCCCGGTCATCAGATACAGCGGCGTACCGCTGAGCCAGTGCTCGCCGCTTTTGAAGTGCTCCAGTTGCGCCAGCGCAATGATGATCGCCAGGCCGTTGACGAAGCCGAGCATCACCGGATGCGGCACCATGCGCACCAGTTTGCCCAAACGCAACAGCCCGAACGCCATCATGATCAGACCGCCGAGCAGCACCGTTGCCAGCAGATATTGCACGCCGTGTTGCACCACCAGCGCGACGATCACCACCGCCATCGAACCCGCCGCACCGGAAACCATGCCCGGTCGGCCGCCAAACAACGCCGTCAGCGTGCAAATGATGAACGCGCCGTACAAGCCCATCAGCGGATTGAGATGCGCGACCAGGGCGAAAGCAATGCATTCGGGCAACAGGGCGAACGAGGTGGTGAGTCCGGCGAGGACATCGGCGCGCAGACGAATCGGTTTCATGGCTTACCTGACTGAGCGGCCGCTGGGCACGGCTGCTGTTTTCGCGAAAAAAGAGGGAGGCGAATGTTACGGAATTGTTCGGCCTCGGGCCAGTGAAACGCTGACATGGGGTGGCGCGGGCCTTATCCTTGCAGGCTTGTCCATCGAATCGAGTCGCAGCATGTCAGCGTTTTTGTCCGCCCGTGATGTGTGTCAGCGCCTGCGCGAAGCTGCGCTGGGCGTGCTTGGGTTCGAAGTCTGCGAGGTAATGTCCCAGTCCGGGCTGATTACCGTATACATCGAGGGCTGGCATCTGCTGTTGGACTTCGCCGAGGGACACTTGCATCACTGTGAATACGCGCGCAACTGCGCCGGGGATGAAGCGACGCTGGACACGTGGCAGCGTTATGGCACGGACCCGGTGAGTCTGCTCAGCACGTGGGAATTGGCGCAGATCGAGCGGTTGCTGCGTGATGCGAATCGCGTCCAAACCTAGTGCATCGTTTCCGACTGCGGTGCTCTCTGATTTTGAGACCGACCAAATGCCTGTGGGAGCGAGCCTGCTCGCGACGGCGGTATATCAGTCGGTTTGATGTTGGCTGTCACAGCGCTTTCGCGAGCAGGCTCGCTCCCACAGAGTTTTATGTGCATTTCAGAAGATCACTTCGGCTGCCGGTTTGACATCGATTCGTGCCACGGAACTGGTCAGGGCGGCGAAGTCCTTGTTGTGTTCGGCAATGATGTCCTCGGCGCTCATGTTGCCGTTATCGACCGTCGAATGCGCATCCCGCGCGACGACGATGTCGTAGCCCAGTGAATGCGCGCTGCGCACCGTGGCGTTGACGCAGTAATCGGTCTGCAGGCCGCAGATGATCAGGCGTTCGAAGTCTTCGCTGGGCAGCAGCTTGCCGAGATCGGTCTGGTAGAAAGAGTCCCCGGTGGTTTTGCCTATACGCAGGTCTTCCGTCGAAATCAGCAGACCCTTGGCCAGTTGCCAACCGTCCGCCCCATGCACGAATGGACCATCCTTTTCTTCATGCTGAATTAACACCACTGGAACGCCAGCGTTGCGGGCGCGCTGGCTGAGATCATTGATCGTGGCGATCACGCGGTCGATTTCAAAGCACTGATATTCACCAGCACACAGCGCCTGCTGGACATCGATGATCAGTAATGCCGTGGTCATGTCGAGCCTTCCTTGATCAGTCTTTGAGAATGGGGCGGACCTGCGCCCGCCCCTCTTTTACTCCGCTCAGTAACCCAAAGACAAGCCGGTATTGCGCCGTGGATCATTGGCGCCGTAAAAGCGATTCTTGCCAACCGGTTTGCCGCCCAGGGACGGCGCGCCGACCAGAATCGCGGCGATGTGGTTGGCATCCTGCGGGCCGGCAAACTTGTGGCCCCAGCTTTCCAGGATCTTTTTCGTATCCGGGCTGGCGGCGAAGTCTTCGAGGTTGGTTTCCTCCGGCATCCACTGCTGATGGAAGCGCGGAGCGTCGACCGCTTCCTGCAGCCCCATGCCGTAATCGATCACGTTGAGCATGGTCAGCAAGGTCGCGGTGATGATCCGGCTACCGCCCGGCGTGCCCACCACCATCACTACTTTGCCATCCTTGGTGACGATGGTCGGACTCATCGACGACAGCGGCGCCTTGCCCGGTGCAATGGCATTGGCTTCACCCTGAACCAGGCCATACATGTTCGGCACGCCCACCTTGGAGGTGAAGTCGTCCATTTCATCGTTGAGAATCACCCCGGTCTTGCTCGCCATCACGCCTGCGCCGAACCAGTCATTGAGGGTGTAGGTGACCGAGACCGCATTGCCCCACTTGTCGACAATCGAATAGTGCGTGGTGTTGCTGCCTTCGTGGGGCGCTACACCGGGCTTGAGCTCAGCCGACACACCGGCCTTCTGCGGCTGGATGGCGTTGCGCAGTTTGGTCGCGTAATTCTTGTCCAGCAGATGCTCGATCGGATTCTTCACGAAATCCGGATCGCCGAGGTAGCTGTTGCGATCGACGTACGCATGGCGCATCGCTTCGATCTGGTAGTGCATGCCCTGAGCGGAATGGAAGCCCAGGTCCTTCATCGGATAACCTTCGAGAATGTTCATGATCTGGCAGATCACCACCCCGCCGGAGCTTGGCGGTGGCGCCGAGACTACGTGATAGCCGCGATAATCGCACTCAACCGGGGCCAGTTCGCGAGTCTTGTATTTGTCCAGGTCGGCCTGGCTGATGATGCCTTTGTTGGCCTGGCTGGAAGTGACAATGGCATCGGCGACCCAACCTTTGTAGAAGCCGTCGGCGCCCTTGTCGGAAATCGTCCGCAGGGTTTTCGCCAGATCCTTTTGCACCAGTTTCTGCCCGACCTGCATCGGCTCGCCGTTGCTGAGGAAGATCGAGCCGGAATCGCGCATGTCCTTCTTGAACACATCCGTCGCGTATTCGAGCAGCTCGACATCGCCCTGCTGCAGCTCGAAACCGTCTTCGGCCAGTTTGATCGCCGGGGCAATCATCTCCTTGCGCTGTTTGGTGCCGTATTTGCTCAGCGCCAGCTCCATGCCAGACACCGTACCCGGTACGCCGACCGCCAGGTGCCCGCGCGTGCTCAGTTCCGGAATGACGTTACCGTCCTTGTCCAGATACATGTTGGCGGTCGCTGCCAGAGGCGCTTTTTCGCGGAAATCGAGAAAGGTCTTGCGCCCGTCCGCCAGTTGAATAGTCATGAACCCGCCGCCGCCAAGGTTGCCCGCAGCCGGATAGACCACCGCCAGCGCATAGCCCACGGCCACTGCCGCATCCACGGCATTGCCGCCGTTTTTCAAAACGTCGACGCCGACATGGGTCGCCAGATGTTGCGCGGTGACCACCATGCCGTTTTCCGCCGCCACCGGAGCCACTGATGCCGCGTGAGCCATGAGACAGCTGAGCGCCAGAGAGGTCGCAATGAGCGATCTGGCCAAAGGTTCGTACTTCATGAGTCGATCTCTTTTTGTTTTTGGGGACTGCGCAAAACGCAGGGCAACGCTTCAGGAGCAACAAGCAGTATGGCCGGCTTTGCGTATTGCGCCTCCCCGTTCAGCCAGTATGCTGAGCCATCGCAGTCTTTGGCAGCTCCTGCCCGAATCAAGCGAAGAGGTTATTCATCGCTGCGTACTGCAACAGCATGATGGTCTTGGCATCGCAGATCTCGCCGCGTTGAAACGCTGCCAGTGCCTCATCGAATCTCCATTCGAGCACTTCCAGTTCTTCGGTTTCCTCTTCCAGGCCACCACCGTCGCTGACCTTGGAGGTGGCATCGTATTCAGCGATAAAAAAGTGCAGCTTCTCCGTCACCGAACCGGGACTCATGTACGCCTCGAATACTTTTTTCACGTCGTGCACGCGGTAACCGGTTTCCTCCTCGGCTTCGTCACGAATGCGCTGCTCGGGCGCGGCAACTTCCAGCAACCCGGCGGCCACCTCGATCAACAATCCATCGTGGCCGTTGACGAACACCGGCAAACGAAACTGGCGGGTCAGCACCACCGTGCGCTTTTCGCGGTTGAACAGCAGAATCGCCGCGCCGTTGCCCCGGTCGTATACCTCGCGAGTCTGGCGCTGCCACTCGCCGTTGTTGCGGTGGTAATCGAAGGTGATTTTCTTCAGCAGATACCAGTCGTGGGACAACACCTGAGTGTCGACGATGTTGACCCGTTCGGCTGTGTTGGACATCGCGTCTGATCCTGTCTTCATGGGGGGACTGCCATGGTCGATCAATTGCGCCGACAAAAAAAGCCCGGCAGCGCTACCGGGCTCGTTCAGCCTGCGCGGTTACTGAAAGTCGGCGTCGAAGGCCTGGTAGAAGGCGTTGCCGGTATTGGCGACGATCCACATCAGCACAATGACATGATGACCCTGCTTGTTCGCAGGCAGCTTCACTTGATGATCGACCTTGGCCTTCAATTCGCCGACATGGCTGTAATACGGCACTTGCGGGTAGAAGTCTTCGAAGAACGGCTGGGTTTCGAGCTGCCCACGGCTGATGCGTTGCTGGGGATCCCAGCCGTCTTTGGTGATCAGCCAGCGATAACCTCGGGTGGTGTGCGGTGCGGTGTAGGCCCAGGTGACGTTGAGAGTCTGGCCCGGATCGACGTTGAGCAGCGGCCAGCTGAAGGAACGACCGAGCTTCTTGCTCATCTCGTCGTCGGTGTAATTGACGCAATCGCGGGCATCCGTCTTGCCGCCGCTGAGGATGTAGCCATCGGCCGGCGGCGCGACGCTGTCCGAGTCGGTCTCGAAAGGTTGCGGGAAAGGTCCGGCGTCTACGGCCGGAAAGTTCTTGCCACCTTCCATTTCATTGACTTGCCAAGCGCCTAGCAAGCCGAGGTCGATGGCCACTGCGCCGCGACTCGCTGGCGAGATGACACGACCGTGTTTGAGTTGAGTTTGTGGGATTGCCTGATTCATCTTGCTCACTCCGTTGATTTGAGAACTCTCCTTCCCGAGGAGAGGCCTTCAAGCTAACGGAGGTGAATTTTTTGTCCATCGGCGCTTTTGTCACAGTCCCAGTGTGCAAGACGTAAAAAGCCCGGAAACACTGGATGCATAACCAGTTCTCGACGACGCATCGCACTCAACGTGTAGCTGAACACCTACACGCCGAGTCACCTTTGGTCATTCAGACAGTTGCGCCTGATACTCCTTTTCGTACTGCCCGGCGAGTTGGGTTTTCTGTTTATCATCGAGCAGCTTGCCGGCCATCTGGAAGAATTTGTGCTCTTCTTCCTCGAGGTGGTGATGAACCTTGTCGGAAAGCTTTTTCGCTGTGGCCAGCCAGGCCGGACTGGACATTTCGGTCTCGTCGAGCTCTTCCATCATCTCGTCCATTTCGTGGTGTTCGGCGATGGCGTGGCGGCTCAGGTCCACGCCTTCATCGATTTCCATCAACGGAATGTAGAAATGCCGCTCTTCAGCGGTTTCATGCGCTTGCAGTTCTGCTTTGAGCTGCTTGTAGGCCTCGACCCGCTCAGGGCTGTCGCCGCTGGTCGCGATCAAAGCCTTGGCGTAAGTGCGCTGGCGCTCGTGGCTTTCGCGCAGGGCTTCAAAAATATTCACGGGATTTCCTCATCAATCGCGCTCAGGGAAAGACGCGATAAAAGCCTAGACCGCAACGCTGGTTTGACGGTTCCGCTTGTTCGATCGAAGGGCTTGGAGGCATTTGCCCGGACGCGTTAGGCTGGGCGTTCAATTACACAAGGAAGTCATGCATGAATTTGCGTATCGAGTTGACGCAGAATCCTACCGAGGAACAGCGTCAGGCCATTCTGCAGCCACTGATCGAGTACAACGATGCTCAAACCGGCGGTTCTAAATCCGAGCCGTTCGCCTTGATGGTCAAAGACCAGAATGGCGAAATACTGGGCGGTTTGTACGGGCGAATGATTTTTCGCTGGATGTTCATCGAGCTGCTGTCAGTACCGGAACAGGGTCGCGGACAGGGGATCGGCTCGAAATTGATGGCTCAGGCGGAAGCCTTGGCCAGGGAAAAGAATTGCTACGGCCTCTGGCTCGACACGTTCGATTTTCAGGCGCCGGAGTTCTACAGGAAGCTGGGGTTCAGCCAGTTTGGGGAAATCGTTGACTACCCACCGGGGCACAAGCGGCACTACTTTCAGAAGCGCCTGATCGATTGAGTCATGCCGTATTCGCGAGCAGGCTCGCTCCCACAGTGCAATGCATTACAACTTGTGGGAGCGAGCCTGCTCGCGAAAGCGTCAACCGCTTCACCCCATAATCACAGGCAGGTCGCCATCGCCGCCATCCGCCGCATCGCGACAAAATCACTCTTCTGCGCGTAATAGTTCAAGGTCGTACCTGACGCTTCGGTGATCACATCGACAAACGACTCTGCCGAACGCGTATAAACCGTAGTGCCGCCGGACTCGCGCGGTTCCAGATAGGCCGCCGCGTCGACGCCAAACACCGCTTCGTCCTGCCAGGCGAATTGCACGCACCGGGCGACGTCTTTCTCCGGCTTGTCCGAGGTCAGGACCTTGTCCGGGCTCTTGCTGCGAGCATCGTTCATCACCGAACCGGCGCACCCGGCCAACAGGGCCGCCGCCAGCACTACCATCAGCATTCGCATTGCATTTGCTCATCGAGAAAAAAGCGGACTGTAGCACTGCGACGCGGCAAATCGTTCTGCTTTACTGTTTTTATGCGCGACATGCGCAAGCAGGTGCGGCACCCTATGGTCATCAGTCACACAAGGAAATTACATGGCGCCTAGCGACCAGCGACATGAACAGGCTTTGAAACTGTTTCTCGATGCGCGACCCGAACTACGTGAAACCCTCGACCATCTCAACCCGCTGCTGGCTCAGGCCAAAGGCGAAACCCAGGCGCAGTATCGCGAAGAACGCTTGCACGAAGCATTCGAGGCTGAGGCGGAAAGCCAAGGGTTGTTTGCTTGGGAGCTGACATTGCAGCTGACCGCTGCTTCGCCCGAGGAATATCAGGCGCAACGGCTGGAAGTGCACCGGGAAGTGGCAGAAATGGCGGGGATGGACTGGATCGAGTATTGCGATCTTTACGGCATCACCCCGTAATCGATGTAGGAGCTGCCGAAGGCTGCGATCTTTTGATTTTGCTCTTCAAGATCAAAAGATCGCTGCCTTCGGCAGCTCCTACAAAGGAATCTGCGTAAAACTCGGGTTTCGCGGCTGTCGCAATAAAGCTTTATCATGGCCGCAGTTTCGTTGATCGAGTCCATCATGAAGTTCGCCATTGCGCTGTTTTCCGCCGCCCATGCGCCCTCCTCGCGCCGTGCCTTGCTGTTTGCCCAGGCCGCGCTGGCCGGCGGCCATGAGATTGTTCGGCTGTTCTTCTATCAGGACGGCGTGTTCAACGCCTCCGATGCGGTGGTGACGCCGCAGGATGAACTGGACTTGCCCAAGCAATGGCGCGCCTTTATCAACGAAAAGCAACTCGACGGCGTGGTCTGCATCGCCGCCGCTTTGCGCCGTGGTGTGTTGAACGAAGAAGAAGCCAAGCGTTACCAGCGTGAAGCGATTTCGCTCAGCGCGCCGTGGGAATTGTCCGGTCTGGGTCAATTGCACGACGCCGTGCAGGACGCTGATCGGCTCATCTGTTTCGGAGGCGCTTGAACATGGCCAAATCGCTGTTGATCATCAGCCGCCAATCGCCGTGGTCCGGCCCCGGTGCGCGGGAAGCGCTGGATATCGTGCTGGCCGGTGGCGCCTTCGATCTGCCGATCGGTTTGCTGTTTCTCGATGACGGCGTGCTGCAACTGGCCGCCGGGCAGAACGCCAAGGCCTTGCAGCAGAAAGACCTCAGCGCCAATCTGCAGGCGCTGCCGATGTTTGGTGTCGAAGAGCTGTTCTATTGCTCCGAAAGCGCCAATGCTCGCGGTCTTGGCAACCTGTCGCTGGACGAGGCGCAGCCACTCGCCGCTGATCAAATCACCGCCCTTATTGACCGCTACGATCAGGTGATCACCCTCTGATGTCGACTTTGCATGTGTTGTCTCATTCCCCATTCGGCGACGATCGCCTGAGCAGTTGTCTGCGCCTGCTCGGCAGCGCCGACGCCGTGTTGTTGTCCGGCGATGCGGTGTATGCGCTGCAACCGAACACTGCGCCGTTCTCTGCTCTGCAAGAGCGACCAATCAAACTTTTTGTATTGGTTGAGGACGCACAGGCGCGTGCGATCGAGGTTCCAGACTGGGCCGAGGCCATTGACTACCCGGCCTTCGTCGAACTGTCGATCCATCACGCCAAGGTCAACAGCTGGCTATGAATTCAATGACCGTCGGCGCCCGCGCCATCGAACTGGACAAGGACGGCTTTCTCGTTGACCTCAGCGACTGGTCGGCTGAAGTCGCCAGCGCCCTCGCCGCCGCCGAAGACATCGAGTTGACGCCCGAACACTGGGAAGTCCTAGAGCTTCTGCGTAGCTTCTACGCCGAATTTCAGCTATCGCCGGCCACGCGTCCGCTGATCAAGTACACCGCGTTGAAACTCGGCGCGGACAAAGGCAACAGCCTGCACCTGAACCGACTGTTCAAAGGCACCCCTGCCAAACTCGCCGCGAAACTGGCGGGCCTGCCCAAACCGACGAATTGCCTATGAACGATTTTCCAGCTTTGACCCTCGAAACGCCTGCCGAGCATCCGTTCGCGCAATTCGTGCGCATTCTCGGCAAGGGCAAGCGCGGCGCCCGCGACCTGACGCGCGAGGAAGCCCGCGAGGCCATGGGCATGGTGCTCGATGACCACGTCGAAGATACGCAACTGGGTGCCTTCCTGATGTTGCTGCGGCACAAGGAAGAAAGTGCCGAGGAAATGGCCGGTTTCACCGAAGCCCTGCGCGCACGCTTGCACGCGCCCGCATTGAATGTCGACTTGGACTGGCCGACCTACGCCGGCAAAAAACGCCACCTGCCGTGGTATCTGCTGGCGGCCAAGTGCTTGGCGCAAAACGGCGTGCGCATCTTCATGCATGGCGGCGGCGCACACACGGCCGGGCGTCTGTACAGCGAACAACTGCTGGGCGAACTGAACATTCCCCTGTGCCGCAATTGGCAGCAGGTCGGCGCGGCACTGGACAACGGCGGTCTGGCGTTTATGCCGCTGGTGGACTGGGCGCCGCAGTTGCAAAAGATGATCGACCTGCGCAATACCCTGGGCCTGCGGTCGCCGATCCACTCGCTGGCGCGGATTCTCAATCCGCTGGGTGCGCGTTGTGGCCTGCAAAGCATTTTCCATCCGGGCTACCAGGCGGTGCATCGCGATGCCAGCGGCTTGCTCGGCGACACGGCAATTGTGGTCAAGGGCGATGGCGGTGAAATCGAGATCAACCCCGACGCCACCAGCCACCTTTATGGCACCAGCGGCGGTCAGAGCTGGGACGAAGAATGGCCGCAGCTGTCAGCGCAGCGCCACGTCAAACCCGCCTCGCTGGACATCGAGCACTTGAAAGCCGTGTGGCGTGGCGATGTGGTCGACAGTTACCCGCAAATGGCCTTGATTGCGACCATGGCCCTCGCCCTGCGCGGTCTCGGTCAGAATCGCGAACAGGCCTTCACAACCGCAGAACAATACTGGGCGGCGCGCAACACATCGATCTAACCGATCATTAGCGCCCGATCTTTGCGCTTTTTGTTCGAACTCATCGGAATAGACTCGACTCCAACGAATATTGGTTTTGGGAGTCTTGATCATGGGTTTACTCGTCGACGGCCACTGGCAGGACAAGTGGTACGAAAGCAGCAAGGACGGCGCGTTCCAGCGCGAACAAGCGCAACGCCGCAACTGGGTGACCGCCGATGGTCAGCCAGGCCCCAGCGGTGAAGGCGGTTTCGCCGCCGAAGCCGGACGCTATCACCTCTACGTTTCCCTTGCCTGCCCTTGGGCGCATCGCACGCTTATTCTGCGCAAACTCAAAGGGCTGGAAAGTCTGATCGACGTGTCGGTGGTCAGCTGGCTGATGCTGGAGAACGGCTGGACCTTCGACAAGGCGCTCGGTTCGACCGGCGACAAACTCGATGGCTTCGATTTCATGCATCAGCGATACACCGCTGACACGCCTGACTACACCGGGCGCGTGACGGTGCCAGTGTTGTGGGACAAGAAACTCAAGCGCATTGTCAGCAATGAATCGGCGGAAATCATCCGCATGTTCAACAGCGCCTTCGACGGGATCACGGGTAACGATCTGGACTTGTACCCGGCGGCGCTACGCAACGAGATCGATGCGCTGAACGAGCGGATCTACCCGGCGGTGAACAACGGAGTCTATCGTGCCGGGTTCGCCACGTCGCAACAGGCCTACGAACAGGCGTTCGATGAAGTCTTCGCCGAACTGGATCATCTGGAGCAACTGCTGGGTGCCAATCGCTACCTGAGCGGGGAATACCTGACTGAGGCCGACGTGCGCCTGTTTACCACGATGATTCGCTTTGACGCGGTGTATCACGGGCACTTCAAGTGCAACCTGCGGCGGATTGCCGATTACCCGAACCTGTCGAACTGGCTGCGCGAGATGTATCAGTGGCCGGGGATTGCCGAAACGGTGGATTTCCAGCACATCAAGCATCACTACTATGGCAGCCACAAGACGATTAACCCGACAGGGGTTGTGCCGAAGGGGCCGGAGCAGGATTTCACTGTGGCCCATGACCGGGCGCGGTTGATCGGGAAAGGGGTTTGGTTAAAGGGCTAACAGCAGAAGCAAAAGATCGCAGCCTTCGGCAGCTCCTACATGAGAATGCGTTCCTCTGTAGGAGCTGCCGAAGGCTGCGATCTTTTGATCTGACTCAGACCTGCGCTTGAGCCCCTTCAAACCACGCCAGCTTCTCGCGAAGTTGTACCACTTCGCCGACGATCACCAGGGTCGGTGCATGCACTTCATGCTCCGCCACCATTCGCGGCAGATCCGCCAGCGTGCCGGTGAAAACCCGCTGATTGACTGTAGTGCCCTGCTGAATCAACGCCGCCGGGGTATCCGCCGCGCGACCATGCTTGATCAACTGCTCACAGATGATCGGCAAACCCACCAGGCCCATGTAGAACACTAGCGTCTGCGCCGGGGCGACAAGATCGGCCCATGGCAGATCGGTGGAACCATCCTTCAAGTGGCCAGTGACAAACCGCACGGACTGCGCATGGTCACGGTGGGTCAGCGGAATCCCCGCATAAGCAGCGCAACCGCTGGCCGCCGTAATGCCCGGGACCACCTGGAATGGAATACCGTGGGCCGCGAGCTCTTCGATCTCTTCGCCACCGCGGCCGAAGATAAACGGATCGCCACCCTTCAACCGCACCACGCGCTTGCCGGCCTTCGCCAGATCGACCAGTTGCTGATTGATCTGATCCTGCGGCACGGCGTGTTCGGAGCGACGCTTGCCGACATACACCCGCTCGGCATCGCGACGGCACAACTCGAGAATCGCCGGCGCCACCAGACGGTCATAGAGCACCACATCGGCTTGTTGCATCAGACGCAGTGCGCGGAAGGTCAACAAATCCGGATCACCCGGGCCGGCACCGACCAGATAAACCTCGCCAGTGGTGACCATTGGCTCGCCATCGACCTTGGCCTGCAACATGCGCTCGGCTTCAGCGCCCTGCCCGGCCAGTTGACGATCGGCAATCGGGCCCTGGAAAACGTCCTCCCAGAAGCCGCGACGCTGCTGCACATCCGGAAACAGGTTTTTCACCTGATGGCGAAAACGCGCAGCCAGCCCTGCCAATTGACCGTAGGTCGAAGGAATCCAGGTTTCGATTTTTGCCCGGATCAGGCGCGCCAGTACCGGCGCATCACCGCCGCTGGAGACGGCAATGATTAGCGGCGAGCGATCGACGATTGCCGGGAAGATCACGCTGCACAAGGCCGGCGCATCGACCACGTTGACCGGCACGCAACGCCGATGGGCGTCGGTGGAGACTTGCGCGTTGAGCGTTTCGTCGTCGGTAGCGGCAATGATCAGCCCGCAACCGTCCAGATCCGTTTCGGCGTAACCGCGCAACACGCATTCACCGCCGCTGGCAGCGACCAGTTCAGCCAGTTGCGTTTCGATTTCAGGTGCGACCACCCGCAGCAGCGCACCGGCATCGGCCAGCAGGCGGGATTTGCGCAAGGCAATTTCCCCCCCACCGACAACCAACACACGACTGCCGCGCAGGTTGTGAAACAGCGGCAGATATTTCATTTAGCCGATGACCTCGAGGCCACCCATGTACGGCTTGAGCACGTCCGGTACGCGGATAGAACCGTCGGCCTGCTGGTAGTTTTCCAGCACGGCAACCAGAGTACGACCGACCGCCAGGCCGGAGCCGTTCAAGGTGTGCACCAGTTCAGGCTTGCCGGTTTCCGGGTTGCGGAAACGCGCCTGCATGCGCCGCGCCTGGAAGTCGCCGCAGTTGGAGCACGAGGAGATTTCGCGGTATTTGTCCTGGCTCGGAATCCACACTTCCAGGTCATAGGTCTTGACCGCGCTGAAGCCCATGTCGCCGGTGCACAGCGCCAGGGTGCGGTAAGGCAGACCGAGCAGTTGCAGAACCTTTTCGGCGTTGGCGGTCAGGCCTTCCAGCGCTTCCATCGATTGCGATGGCTCGACGATCTGAACCATTTCGACTTTGTCGAACTGGTGCTGGCGGATCATGCCACGCGTGTCGCGACCTGACGCACCGGCTTCGCTGCGGAAGCATGGGGTATGGGCGACGAACTTGATCGGCAGCAGTTTCGAATCGACGATTTCGCCGGCAACGATGTTGGTCAGCGACACTTCGGCGGTTGGAATCAGGTACAGATCGGCTTCGCCTTCGCGGGCAATCTTGAACAAATCCTCTTCGAACTTCGGCAACTGGCCGGTGCCTTGCAGCGCCGGAGCCTGAACCAGATAAGGCGTGTAAGCCTCTTCGTAGCCATGTTCGGTGACATGCAGGTTGATCATGAACTGCGCCAGTGCACGATGCAGACGCGCGATCGGGCCACGCAACAAGGCGAAACGAGCACCGGACAGCTTGGCGGCGGTTTCGAAGTCCAGCCAGCCGAACTTCTCGCCGAGGGCGACGTGATCTTTCACTTCGAAATCGAATTGGGTCGGGGTGCCCCAGCGGCGCACTTCGACGTTGTCGTCTTCGTCCTTGCCGACCGGAACCGATTCGTGCGGCAGGTTGGGGATACCGAGCAGGATCGAATCCAGTTCGGTCTGGATCGCATCCAGCTCGACCTTGCCAGCGCTCAGCTCGCCCGCCATGCGCTCGACGTCCGCCATCAGCGGCGCGATGTCTTCGCCACGCTGCTTGGCCTGCCCGATGGATTTGGAACGCGCGTTACGCTCAGCCTGCAGTGCTTCGGTGCGGGTCTGGACGGTCTTGCGCTGTTCTTCCAGCGCTTCGATGCGCGCGGTGTCCAGGGCAAAGCCACGGGAAGCCAGGCGGTCCGCTACGTCCTGAAGGTTGCTACGTAACAGTTTGGAATCGAGCATGTCGGTTTCTCGTTATCAAAGTTTGGTCAGGGACAGGCCGGCCCACGTCGCGAGCAGCCCGCCGAATACGCTGAGTGCGGCGTAGCCCAGGGCCAGCAACACTTGCCCGCTTTCCAGCAGGCGCACCGTATCCAGTGAAAAGGATGAAAAAGTCGTCAGCCCCCCGAGGAAGCCGACCATCAACCCGGCGCGCACCTCGATCGGCACCTCCGGGCGTATCAGAAACAGGCCGTACAACACGCCAATCAGCAGGCAGCCCACGATATTAACGGCCAGCGTCGCGGTATAGAAGTGCCGCGGCCAATTGGCGCTGACCCAATTACCGGTGGCGAAGCGCAACAATGTCCCGGCAACACCGCCGACCGACACTGCGAGTATCAATGGAACCACTATTTTCTCCGCTGCCGAGGGCTCAGACGATCGAGCTGAGCGAGGTGATTGAGCTTCTCGCCGATCTTCAACTCCAGGCCACGGGGCACTGGCTGATAGAACGGAATCGGATCGAGTTCTTCCGGAAAATAGTCTTCGCCGGCGGCATAGGCGTCCGGCTCGTCGTGGGCGTAGCGGTATTCGTCGCCATAACCCAATTGCTTCATCAGCTTGGTCGGGGCATTGCGCAAATGCAGCGGCACTTCCAGCGAGCCGTTCTCAGCCGCAGCGCGCAGCGCGGTTTTGAAGCCCATGTACACCGCATTGCTTTTCGGTGCGCAGGCCAGATAAGTAATGGCCTGGGCGACTGCCAATTCGCCCTCGGGGCTGCCGAGACGCTCCTGCACTTCCCACGCGGCCAGGCACAGGCTCAGCGCACGCGGATCGGCGTTGCCGATGTCTTCGCTGGCCATGCGCACCACGCGCCGCGCCAGGTACAGCGGATCGCAACCGCCGTCGATCATCCGCGCAAACCAGTACAGCGCGCCGTCCGGATTGGAGCCGCGCACGGATTTGTGCAGGGCCGAGATCTGGTCGTAGAACGCTTCACCGCCCTTGTCGAAACGTCGGCGCGTATCGCCCAGCAGGCTTTGCAGCAAATCAGTGCCGATTTCGCTGTTGTCTTCGGCCAGATCAGAAGCGTTTTCCAGCAGATTGAGCAGGCGCCGGCCATCACCATCAGCGGCGGACAGCAGCATCTGGAAGCCTTCATCGCTCAGCGTCAGGTTGCGCTTGCCCAGCCCGCGCTCTTCGGTCAAAGCCCGATGCACCAGTTTGCGCAGCGCCGCTTCGTCGAGGCTTTTCAGCACGTAGACGCGGGCCCGCGACAACAAGGCGTTGTTGAGTTCGAACGAAGGGTTTTCGGTGGTGGCGCCGATGAAGATCAGCGTGCCATCTTCAACGTACGGCAGAAACGCGTCCTGCTGCGACTTGTTGAAGCGATGGACTTCGTCGACAAACAGGATCGTGCGCTTGCCGTACTGGCCGGCCTGCTGCTTGGCGATTTCAACGGCCTGGCGGATTTCCTTGACCCCGGCGAGCACCGCCGAAACCGTTTCGAAGTGCGCATCGGAGACTTCTGCGAGCAAGCGCGCCAGGGTGGTCTTGCCCACGCCCGGCGGCCCCCAGAAAATCATCGAATGCAGCGCGCCCTGCTCCAGCGCCTCACGCAGAGGCTTGCCGCGAGCGAGCACGTGTTCCTGACCGACGTACTCATCCAGATTGGCCGCACGCAAACGCGCGGCCAAGGGTTGGGCAATCGGTGCACTGCGAAACAGATCCATCACGTAGCGTTGAAACCTCTGATTTTCTGAAATCTGCTGAAGAACCTGTGGTGAGGGGATTTATCCACGTTGGGCTGCGAAGCGGCCCCAAAAGCGACGACTGCTGCGCAGCCGGACTGGTATAAATCCTCTCGCCACAATAGCCCCTCAATAGCAGGCCCTCACCACAAAGGCCCTGACACAAAAGGCTGGTGTTTATTCCTGGATAACGTCGGCACCCTTGGGAATGTCGAATTTGAATTTCGACGCTGGCACCGCTTCGTTGGCCTTGACCCCGGTAAACAGGATATTGGTGCGCTGGCCGACACTGTCGATCAGTTGCATGTCATTGAGCAGGCCGTTGCGGAACGACAGGCGCAGGTTGTCGAACAGGGTGTCCTTGGTTTTCGGCTTGAGAGTGAAGTCGATCACGCCGCCCGCCTCTTTCGCGCTGATATCGAAGCTCTGGCTGATCTTCGAGACATCACCGGACAGCAACAGCGCTGGCGTCTGGGTCAGGCGCTCGTCGAGCTTCTTGATGGTTGCCTGCTCCAGATCCGGGTCCCACAGGGTGACTTTCTTGCCGTCGGAGACCATGGTCTGCTCGGCCGGCGCGTTGGTGTGCCAGTAGAACAGGCCCGGACGCTGCAGGGTCATGTTGCCGGTGGTTTCCTGCAACTGGGTGCCGGTGCCGTCGAGGGTCAACTGCGAAAAGTTCGCCGACAGGGTTTTCGATGTTTCGAGCAATTGGGTCAGACGCGCCACGTCCTTTTCATCGGCGTGGGCCGTGAGTGTGGTCAGCGCCAGTACTGGCAACAGCATGCGGATAAGGCGCATGAGAGTCCTCTTGAATAATCGTGGGAGAGCGAGTGACGCGTCATTGCGCCACCCGCGTCGTTGCGTTTCAGTCGCGTACCGGGCCCGGGGCCAGGACTTCACGCGAACCGTTAGTGTTCATTGAGGTAACAACGCCGGCCATCTCCATCGCCTCGATCATCCGCGCGGCGCGGTTGTAGCCGATCTTCAGCTTGCGCTGCACAGCGGAAATCGACGCGCGACGGCTTTCGAGGACGAACTGCACCGCTTCGTCATACAGCGCGTCGGCTTCCGGATCATCACCGTCACCACCACCGCTGCTGCCTTCAAAGCCGCTGCCTGCCTCTTCGACACCGTTGAGGATATCGTCGTTGTATTCCGGCGCGCCGCGCAGCTTCCACGCTTCGACCACGCGGTGAACCTCATCGTCGGAGACGAATGCGCCGTGGACGCGGATCGGCAGACTGGTGCCCGGCGGCATGTAGAGCATGTCACCGTGACCGAGCAGTTGCTCGGCGCCACCCTGATCGATGATGGTCCGCGAGTCGATCTTGCTCGAGACCTGAAACGCCATACGGGTCGGGATGTTGGCCTTGATCAGACCGGTGATCACGTCCACCGACGGGCGCTGGGTCGCGAGAATCAAGTGAATCCCTGCCGCACGCGCCTTTTGCGCAATACGGGCGATCAGTTCTTCAACCTTCTTGCCGACGATCATCATCATGTCGGCGAATTCGTCCACCACTACGACGATGGTCGGCAGTTTCTGCAGCAGCGGCGCTTCGTCGTGAATGCTTTCGCGCTTGTACAGCGGATCGCTCAACGGCTCGCCGGCATCCTGGGCTTCCTTGACCTTGGCGTTGAAGCCGGACAGGTTACGCACGCCCATTTTCGCCATCAGCTTGTAGCGACGTTCCATCTCGGCAACGCTCCAGCGCAAGGCGTTGGCGGCGTCCTTCATGTCGGTCACCACCGGGCAGAGCAGGTGCGGAATGCCTTCGTAGATCGACAGTTCAAGCATTTTCGGGTCGATCATGATCAGTTTGGCGTCGTCCGGGCCGGACTTGAACAGGATCGACAGGATCATCGCGTTCACACCCACGGACTTACCGGAACCGGTGGTACCGGCCACCAGCAAGTGCGGCATCTTCGCCAGGTCGGTGATGACCGGCTTGCCGCCGATGTCATGACCGAGCGCCAGGGTGACCGGCGATTTGAAGTTGTCGTACTCGGGGGTCGACAGCACCTCGGAGAAACGCACGATCTGGCGGTCTTCGTTGGGAATCTCGATACCGACGGTGGTCTTGCCCGGAATAACCTCGACGACCCGCACACTGGTCACCGCCAGCGAACGTGCCAGGTCCTTGGCCAGGTTGGCGATGCGGCTGACTTTTACCCCGGCGGCAGGCTGGATTTCGTAACGGGTAATCACCGGGCCCGGGTGGATCGAGTCAACGGTGACTTCGACGCCGAACTCCTTGAGCTTGATTTCCAGCAAGTGGCCGACCGCTGCCAAGGACTCAGGAGAATAGTTGAGCTGTTTCTTTTCCGCTGGATCAAGAATGGAGATCGGCGGCAAGGTGCCTTCGACCGCGCTGTCGACGAACAACGGCGCCTGCTTCTCTTTCTGCACGCGCTTGCTCGGCTCCGGCGCCTTGGCTGGTGCCGGCGCGATCACCGGCGGCACCTGCTTCTCGCGGTCGGACATGTGCTTGCTCAGCGCTTGCTCGCGCTCGATCAGGCGTTCCTTGACCTTGGCCTGTTCGCGTTTGTCGGTGACAGTCGGCGCGACTACATCGTGGACGCGGTCATCGACCTCACGCAGTTGCGCGACCAGTTGCTTGCGTTCAGTGCGCGCCGACCACCAGCGGTTGAGCGCGCCCTGGAACAGCTCGAACAGATCGAGGGTGATCTTGCCGGTGACGTCCATCACCTTGAACCACGACAGGTCGGTGAATACGGTCAGGCCGAACAGGAACAGCGCGATGAACAGCAGCGTGCTGCCTTGAATGTTCAGCGCATTCTTCGCCAGATCGCCAAGGCTTTCGCCCAGGGCACCGCCAGCGCCGGCCGGCAGACCGGTCGCGGCATGGAAATGAATGTGCGCCAGCGCAGCACCGGAGAGCACGAGGAACACCAGACCGATCAGGCGCCAGGAAAACAGCCAGCCGCTCCACTGCCATGGTTCGTGGCGTTGACGAAAGATCTGGTACGCCTTGACCGCCAGCAGCAACGGAAAAATATAGGCGAAGTAGCCGAGCACCATGAACAGGATATCGGCGCTGTACGAGCCGGCCGGGCCGCCGAAGTTCTGCACATCGTCGATCTTGCTGTTATGGCTCCAGCCCGGGTCGTCCTTGCCGTAAGTCAGCAAAGCCATCATCAGGAACAGGCACAAGGCGCCGATGGCGATCAATGCACCTTCCTTGAGCCGGTAGTGCAGTTGCTGGCGCCAGAGCGGAACGACTGTTTTGGGTGCTTCGGTGGTCTTCTTCAAAACGCTTCTTTTCCTGCGCCCGAGGCGCGTCCATCTATTGAATGACGATAAAAAACTGCCCAATCCAGGCAGGTAAAAAAGGTGAAAAGCTCAACTCGGACTACTTTTAACACTGTGCCACTGGTTTTATAAACACAGCTATAAACACTGCGCGCAGCGAAAAGCCCGTCACAACCCGGCATTGTACGGGTTTGTGCGCCCGATGCCATGTTTCAGACCCCAGCTTTGAGCATAGCCAATCGCACACGCAGTGCCTTGCAATTGGAGCATGCATTGCCTTTTGTGACAAAGGCTTATGAGCTGTATTTGATGAACCTAGCGAACCTGGCCGGATCGGGCTCACAGGAATGCTCAACAGCATCGACACGGCGACGCTTACGACCACGGGCGACACATCAAGTTGCAGCTCAATGCTCGCTGCACCAGACAACTGTGCAGGACAGCGGCGCCGTTTCGCGGCAAACTCTTTCGCGGGGCCTGCACGCCCCCTGACCGCCCTCCCCTTCTGCAAGCCTGGATGCCATGCTGACTTGGTTACAACGTAATTCCCTGACCTTTCCGCCACTGGAAAAAGCCATGCGCGAGCCGAACGGATTGCTCGCCGCCGGCGGCGATCTGTCCGCCGACCGACTGATCCAGGCCTATCGCCATGGCTGCTTTCCCTGGTTCTCCGAAGGCCAACCCATTCTCTGGTGGTCGCCAGACCCTCGCACCGTGCTGTTTCCCGACGAACTGCACGTCTCGCGCAGTCTCGGCAAGCTTCTGCGCAAGCAACGCTATCAAGTGACTTTCGATCAGGATTTCGACGCCGTCATCCGCGCCTGCGCTGCACCGCGTGATTACGCCGACGGCACCTGGATCACCGAGGCCATGCAGGATGCTTACGTAGAACTGCATCGGCGCGGTTTCGCTCATTCGGTTGAGGTCTGGGACGATGGGCAACTGGTAGGCGGCCTGTATGGCCTGGCAATGGGCCAACTGTTTTTTGGCGAGTCGATGTTCAGCCGTGCAGACAACGCGTCCAAATACGGCTTTGCCACGCTGGTCCAGCATTTGAAAGCAGCCGGGTTTGTGCTGATCGACTGCCAGATGCCGACCGATCACCTGCACAGCCTCGGTGCACGATCCATTCCGCGCGGCGAATTCGCCGACTATCTGCAACGCCATCTCGACCAACCGAATTCGGCGACCTGGGTTTGCTGAGCGACTTTTGCGCAGGTGGCTTACACTTAATCCACCAGCTTATCCCGAGGGTTGATTCATGACCGAGTTGGCGCGTTTGAAGTTTTATGCCACTCAGCCCCACTCTTGCAGTTATCTGCCCGAGGAGCAGGCCACGACGCTGTTTCTCGACCCGAGTCAGCCCATGGATGTGCATGTCTACGCAGACCTGTCGGAAATGGGCTTTCGTCGCAGCGGCGATCATCTGTACCGGCCGCATTGCCAGAATTGCAATGCGTGCGTGCCTGCGCGCATTCCCTCCGCCCAGTTCATCGCCAATCGCCAGCAGAAGCGTATCTACAAACGCAACGCCGACCTGCAAGTGCAGCCGGTCAAACCGCACTTCAGCGAAGAGTATTTCGACCTGTACCAGCGCTATATCGAACAGCGCCATGCCGACGGCGACATGTACCCGCCAAGCCGTGATCAGTTCTCGACGTTCCTGGTGCGTGACCTGCCCTTCTCGCGCTTCTACGAATTTCGACTCGACGGACGGTTGCTCGCAGTAGCAGTCACCGATCTGCTGCCTAACGGTTTGTCGGCGGTATACACCTTCTACGAACCGAACGAAGAACGCCGCAGCCTCGGCCGTTACGCAATCCTCTGGCAAATCGCCGAGAGCCAGCGCCTGGGCCTTGAGGCTGTGTACCTGGGTTACTGGATCAAGAACTGCAAAAAGATGAACTACAAGACGCAATATCGGCCCATCGAATTGCTGATCAATCAGCGCTGGGTCATCCTGAACTGAACCTGCGGCCTAAACCCCTTGGCGTAAACACCATTTTTCGGGCACAATGCACGCCGCTTTTGCCTGGCGCAGTTGCACCGGGCCATTCATTGGATACCGAGGGCTTTACTGCATGTCGAAAGAAGACAGCTTCGAAATGGAAGGCACTGTCGTCGACACCCTGCCCAACACCATGTTTCGTGTGGAGTTGGAAAATGGGCACGTCGTAACCGCGCATATTTCCGGCAAGATGCGCAAGAACTACATTCGTATTCTTACCGGTGACAAAGTGCGCGTCGAGCTGACGCCCTATGACTTGAGCAAAGGGCGGATCACTTACCGCGCTCGTTAATCAAGTCAATACAGAACGCCCGGGTAATGCCGGGCGTTTTTGTGTCTGCGTTTTGAGGTTTTGGGGCTGGCGGTTTCGCGCTTACAGCATGCAAATCAAAAGATCGCAGCCTTCGGCAGCCCCTAAGATTGGATCGCGCGTATTAGACAGAAACGGGTTGACCTGCGGGCCGCCTTCGCGAGCAGGCTCGCTCCCACAGAAAAGCAAGCAGCGCAGCCGCCCGCGGCGAAGCCGCCCCACTCAACAATGAGCGCAAGCTCGAGTGCTTTTGATCTTGATCCACCGGCGACGTCGGAAGGCTGAGTGGAGGGATTGATCCGGGCGTGGGAGCGCAGCGACCGTCTGGCGCAGCCAGACACAGCGGAAGGAGGTGCAGCGAAGCAAACCGTAGCCGCTGCGCCCGGATCAGTCCCGGAGCGAAGGAACCCGAGCCTGCGAGGGCCGAACGTAGGAGCAAGCGTTTTTTTGCTTACTTTTTTTAGGCGTTTGTAAAAAAAGTGAGTCGCCGTAAGGGCGAAACCCTAAGCAGCCGTAACCGCAGCAACGGATATACACCCAAAACCATCAAACAACGAGCAACAAAAAGGCGCCCGAAGGCGCCCTCTTGACCCACAGCCGTCAGGCCATTTCTGCAGTCGTTTCGAAGTCGAACGTCAACTCCCCGTCCTTGATGTCGATGTGCACCACACCGCCATGCTCGGCCAGTTCGCCAAACAGAATCTCCTCCGCCAGCGGACGCTTGATCTTGTCCTGGATCAGACGCGCCATCGGACGTGCGCCCATCGCCGAGTCGTAACCACCCGCTGCCAGCCAGCTGCGCGCCGCATCGGTAACCTCAAGCAACACACGCTTGTCTTCCAACTGCGCCTGAAGCTCGGTGAGGAACTTGTCCACCACGCTCTTGATGACCTCATGGCTGAGGCGACCAAACTGGATAATGGTGTCCAGACGGTTACGGAATTCCGGCGTGAAGCTCTTCTTGATCACTTCCATCGCATCGGACGAGTGGTCCTGATGGGTGAAACCGATCGAAGCCCGCGCGGCCGTCTCGGCACCGGCGTTGGTGGTCATGATCACGATCACGTTGCGGAAATCCGCCTTGCGCCCGTTGTTGTCGGTCAGCGTGCCGTGGTCCATGACCTGCAACAGCAGGTTGAAGACTTCCGGATGCGCCTTCTCGATTTCATCGAGCAGCAATACGCAATGTGGCTGCTTGGTGATCGCTTCGGTCAACAGACCGCCCTGATCGAAACCGACATAGCCAGGAGGCGCACCGATCAGGCGCGATACGGTGTGACGCTCCATGTACTCGGACATATCGAAGCGCACCAACTCGATCCCCAGCGCTTTGGCCAGCTGTCGCGCGGCCTCGGTTTTACCGACACCGGTAGGCCCGGCGAACAGGAACGAACCGACCGGCTTGTCCGGCGATTTGAGCCCGGCACGGGACAGCTTGATCGCGGTCGACAGCGAATCGATCGCTGCGTCCTGACCAAACACCGTCAGCTTCAGGTCACGCTCCAGATTACGCAGCAGCTCCTTGTCGGAACTGGTGACGTGCTTTGGCGGAATCCGCGCGATTTTAGCGACGATGTCCTCGACCTGTGGCACTTCGATACGCTTGACGCGCATCTCCACTGGTTGCAGACGCTGGTAGGCGCCCGCCTCGTCAATCACGTCGATGGCCTTGTCCGGCATGTGCCGGTCATTGATGTAGCGCGACGCCAATTCGGCAGCGGCACGCAACGACTCATCGCTGTATTCGATATTGTGGTGCTGCTCGAAACGCCCTTTCAGACCGCGCAGGATACCGATGGTGTCTTCCACCGACGGCTCGACGACATCGACCTTCTGGAAGCGACGCGCCAAGGCACGATCCTTCTCGAAGATGCCGCGAAATTCCTGGAATGTGGTCGAACCGATGCAACGAATGTCGCCAGACGACAGCAGCGGCTTGAGGAGGTTGGACGCATCCATCACGCCACCGGACGCAGCGCCAGCACCAATGATGGTGTGGATCTCGTCGATGAACAGAATCGCCTGCGGACGCTTTTTCAGCTCATTGAGCAGCGCCTTGAAGCGCTTCTCGAAATCACCGCGATACTTGGTACCCGCGAGCAGAGCGCCAAGATCGAGCGAATAAACCACCGCATTGGCCAGCAGGTCCGGCACCTGATTGTCGACGATGCGCTTGGCCAGGCCTTCGGCAATCGCGGTCTTACCCACGCCTGCCTCACCCACCAGCAGCGGATTGTTCTTGCGCCGGCGCGCGAGGATCTGCGCGACACGCTCGACCTCCGATTCACGGCCGACCAGCGGATCGATGCGACCCTGGCGCGCGAGTTCGTTGAGGTTGCTGGCATAAGCATCCAGAGGATTGCCTGAAGAAGAAGACTCACCGCCCTCGTCGTCCTGCATATCTTGTTCACCTTCAGAGTGATCGCCGTGCCCCGGTACTTTCGAAATGCCGTGGGCGATGTAGTTGACGACATCGATGCGCGCAACGCTCTGCTGTTTCAGCAGGAACACTGCCTGACTCTCTTGCTCACTGAAGATGGCGACCAGCACGTTGGCGCCGGTCACTTCGCGTTTGCCCGAGCTCTGTACGTGAAAAACAGCACGCTGCAGGACACGCTGGAAGCCCAGGGTTGGCTGGGTTTCGCGATCCTCGTCATGCACGGGGATCAATGGCGTGGTGGAGTCGATGAACTCCTGCAGATCATGCTTGAGTTTGTCGAGGTTTGCGCCGCAGGCACGCAAAACGGTGGCGGCAGCCTCATTATCCAATAGGGCCAGCAAGAGATGTTCGACGGTCATGAACTCATGACGCTTCGAACGAGCCTCCTTGAAGGCAAGATTGAGGGTGACTTCGAGCTCGCGGTTTAACATAGCTTCACCTCATACCCAAGTGGTCGGCGATTAACCGTCCTTCTCGATTTCACAGAGTAGCGGATGCTGGCTTTCCCTGGCGTACTGGTTGACCTGCATGGCCTTTGTCTCGGCGATGTCGCGGGTAAACACTCCACATACTGCCCGTCCTTCTGTATGGACGGCCAGCATGACCTTGGTCGCCAGCTCGCGATTCAGGTTAAAAAACACCTCGAGCACTTCGACGACGAAATCCATCGGTGTGTAGTCATCGTTGAACAAAACCACCTTGTACATCGGCGGCGCCTGTAACGCGGGCTTTGCTTCCTGAACAGCAACGCCTGCCGAATCGTCGTCGTGCTCCTGTGGAAGATCCTTTTGGAGAAGCGGGCGATCCTGATTGAATGTTAGTCGAATCTGGCTGATTGCATGCATGGAAAAAAAGGTTCGTCAGTTGTGCGAATACAGTGGTGGGGGCGGTTGCACACGTTTTCAACTACGACTGCCCGGTCACCTTGACTATCGGGAAAACGGTGTTACAACCAATAGAGCCCACAGTGGGTAAAAAAGATCCGCGGAGTCAATTCTTTTATCGAATTCGATTGCGGATGTCGTGGATGATACTCCAGCGATGGAGTCTGTTGCAGAGGGATTTGAGCATGGCTGTCGGCAAGGTGAAATGGTTCAACAATGCCAAGGGATTCGGCTTTATCAATACCGACGCCCGGGAAGGTCGCGATGAGGATGGCAAGGACATTGATTTCTTTGCCCACTACTCGGCCATTGAAATGGAAGGGTACAAGACCCTGAAAGCGGGTCAGGCGGTGAACTTCGAGATCGTTCAAGGCCCTAAAGGCTTGCATGCCGTGAAGATAACTTCGGTCGAAGCAGCGCCCACGCCAAGCTCGATTGCCAAGGAAAAACAAACGGCAACCAGTTGAAGCCTCAAAACATTCGGTCATAAAAAACCGCCTGACTCAACCCATCGAGTCAGGCGGTTTTTGCGTGGCTGCAACTTTTACATATGCGAAATCAACGCATCCCCGAACCCGGAAGACGACACCAGCTTCGCGCCATCCATCAAGCGCTCGAAATCATAAGTAACAGTCTTGGCGCCGATCGCACCGTTGGTGCCCTTGATGATCAGGTCCGCCGCTTCGGTCCAGCCCATATGACGCAACATCATCTCGGCCGAGAGAATCAGCGAGCCCGGGTTGACCTGGTCCTTGCCGGCATATTTCGGCGCGGTACCGTGGGTCGCTTCGAACATCGCCACGGTGTCGGACAGGTTGGCGCCCGGCGCGATGCCGATACCGCCCACCTCCGCCGCCAGCGCGTCGGACAGGTAGTCACCGTTGAGGTTGAGGGTGGCGATGACATCGTATTCGGCCGGGCGCAGCAGGATCTGCTGGAGCATGGCGTCGGCGATGGCGTCCTTGACCACAACGTTCTTGCCGGTTTTCGGATTCTTGAACTGCATCCACGGACCGCCGTCCAGCAGTGTCGCGCCGAACTCTTCGGCGGCCACTTCGTAGGCCCATTCCTTGAAGGCACCTTCGGTGAACTTCATGATGTTGCCTTTGTGCACGATGGTCAGCGAGTCGCGGTCATTGTCGACCACATATTGCAGAGCCTTGCGCGCCAGACGCTTGGTGCCTTCGCGGGAGACCGGCTTGACGCCGATGCCGCAGTTTTCGTCGAAACGGATCTTGGTAACGCCCATTTCTTCTTTAAGGAATTTGATGACCTTGGTGGCTTCCGGCGAACCGGCCTTCCATTCGATACCGGCGTAAATATCTTCGGAGTTTTCGCGGAAGATGGTCATGTCGACATCGCCGGGCTTTTTCACCGGGCTCGGCACGCCTTCGAACCAGCGCACCGGGCGCAGGCAGACGTACAGGTCGAGTTGCTGACGCAGGGCCACGTTCAGCGAGCGGATGCCGCCACCGACCGGAGTGGTCAGCGGGCCTTTGATGGAGACCACGTAATCCTTGACCGCGTCGAGGGTTTCCTGCGGCAGCCAGGTGTCCTGGTCATAAACCTGAGTGGCCTTTTCGCCGGCGTAGACTTCCATCCAGGAAATCTTGCGCTTGCCGCCGTAGGCCTTTTCAACAGCAGCATCGACAACCTTGATCATCACCGGACTGATGTCGACACCAATACCGTCACCTTCGATGAAGGGGATGATCGGGTTATCAGGAACATTGAGAGAATGGTCTGCATTGACAGTGATTTTGTCACCGACGGCTGGAACCTGAATCTTCTTGTAACCCATGCTGAACTCCATTGTTTGGATTGAACACCTGGCTTGCTTCGAGCGTAACCCAGTTGAATCAACACGCAAACCCTATGTTCCTGCGCCGCGCACATCTCGTTTCGTACAAGCCTGAAAGCAAAGGGAAAAGCGCCAAACTCCAGCATTCGTAACGAGTCTTTGCCCGGTCGCGCCCTGCGACCTTTAGACCAATGGACGAGAATCGTTGCATATGAACCATCGGCAGATTGCCAGCTACCTATGTATAATGCCGCCCGCTGACCACAGGGTCACGACGGCTGGCCTCTCTAGCACGAGACTTTCCGCCTGATTGGTCGGGTTGTTACCGCAGCCTGACTGCTTGACGCTCTACTGATGCACCCAACATCACCGCGAAGAATCTCGACATTCGGTTCATGGATGACTTTGAACGAACGCGCTTACCCGGCGCCCCTCGAGTTTCTGCGCACGCTTTAGCAAAGAAGAGAGAGTTAATCCGAATATGCCCACCCGCTCGAAGATCATCTATACCTTCACCGACGAAGCTCCTGCCCTCGCCACCTATTCCCTGCTGCCGATCATCGAGGCTTACACCGCCTCGGCCGATATCGCCGTGGAAACCCGCGATATCTCTCTTGCAGCACGCATCCTGGCAAGCTTCCCCGAGCAACTGGGCGACAAAGCCGTAGCCGACCACCTCGCCGAACTGGGCGACCTGGCCGTTACGCCTGAAGCCAACATCATCAAGCTGCCGAACATCAGTGCTTCGGTGCCACAGCTGCAAGCCGCGATCAAAGAGCTGCAGGCGCAGGGCTACAACCTGCCTGACTACCCGGAAACCGTAACCAGCGACGCCGACAAAGACGCCAAGGCGCGTTACGACAAGGTCAAGGGCAGCGCTGTGAACCCGGTTCTGCGTGAAGGCAACTCCGACCGCCGCGCTCCGCTGTCGGTGAAGAACTACGCGCGCAAGCACCCGCACAAAATGGGCGCCTGGGCCAAGGACTCCAAGTCTCACGTCGCGCACATGAGCACCGGCGATTTCTACGGCAGCGAAAAAGCTGTCCTGATCGACGCCGCTGACGCTGTGAAGATCGAACTGATCGCCAAGGACGGTGCTGCCACCGTTCTGAAAGAAAAAACCACCGTTCAGGCTGGCGAGATCCTCGACTGCGCCGTGATGAGCAAAAACGCCCTGCGTGCGTTCATCGCTGCCGAGATCGAAAGCGCCAAGGCCCAGGGCGTGCTGCTCTCGGTTCACTTGAAAGCGACCATGATGAAGGTCTCCGACCCGATCATGTTCGGCCAGATCGTTGCCGAGTTCTATAAAGACGCACTGACCAAGCACGCTGACGTGTTGAACCAGATCGGCTTCAATCTGAACAACGGCATCGGCGATCTGTACGCGCGCATCAAGGCCCTGCCGGCCGAGCAGCAAGCGCAGATCGAAGCCGATATCGCAGCGGTCTACGCCGTTCGTCCTTCGCTGGCGATGGTCAACTCCGACAAAGGCATCACCAACCTGCACGTGCCGAGCGACGTCATCGTCGACGCCTCGATGCCAGCGATGATCCGTGACTCCGGCAAGATGTGGGGCACCGACGGTCAGCTGCACGACACCAAGGCTGTGATCCCGGATCGTTGCTACGCGACCATCTACCAGGCCGTGATCGAAGATTGCAAAGCCAACGGCGCTTTCGATCCGACCACCATGGGCAGCGTGCCGAACGTCGGTTTGATGGCGAAGAAAGCCGAAGAGTACGGCTCCCACGACAAGACCTTCCAGATCAAGGCTGACGGCGTTGTTCGGGTCACCGACAGCAAAGGCAAGCTGCTGATGGAACAGGCTGTCGAAGCCGGCGACATCTTCCGCATGTGCCAGACCAAAGACGCGCCGATCCAGGACTGGGTCAAACTGGCCGTCAACCGTGCTCGCGCAAGCAGCACGCCGGCGATCTTCTGGCTCGACCCGATGCGCGCTCATGATGGCGTAGTGATCGAGAAGGTTCAGGCCTACCTGAAGGATCACGACACCAGCGGTCTGGACATCCAGATCATGGCGCCGGTCGACGCGATGAAGTACACCCTGCAGCGCACCCGCGAAGGCAAGGACACCATTTCGGTGACCGGCAACGTACTGCGCGACTACCTGACCGACCTGTTCCCGATCATGGAACTGGGCACCAGCGCCAAGATGCTGTCGATCGTACCGCTGATGAATGGCGGTGGTCTGTTCGAAACCGGCGCCGGCGGTTCGGCGCCGAAGCACGTGCAGCAACTGGTTGAAGAAAACTTCCTGCGCTGGGATTCGCTGGGTGAGTTCCTTGCCCTCGCCGCTTCCCTTGAGCACCTGGGTGTGAACTACAACAACCCGAAAGCACTGGTGCTGTCGAAAACCCTGGATCAGGCCACCGGTCAGTTCCTCGACAACAACAAGTCGCCATCGCGCAAAGTCGGCAACATCGACAACCGCGGCAGCCACTTCTACCTGGCGATGTACTGGGCTCAGGCCCTGGCCGCCCAGACTGAAGACGCTGCACTGCAAGCGCAGTTCGCGACTCTGGCCAAAACCCTGACCGAGAACGAAGCGACCATCGTTGCCGAGCTCAACGCCGTGCAGGGCAAGCCAGTCGACATCGGCGGTTACTACCACGCCGACGCCGAGCTGATCAGCAAGGCCATGCGCCCAAGCGCAACCTTCAACGCGGCGATTGCTGCGCTGGTTTAAGGTTGTAATGGGAACATCACAAACCCCGGCCTTGTGCCGGGGTTTGTGTTTTTACTGACAACATAAATCCCTTGTGGGAGCGAGCCTGTTCGCGAATGCGGTTTATCATTCAGCACCTTCGTTGACTGACCCACCGCTTTCGCGAGCAGGCTCGCTCCCACAGGGGGTCGGGTTTTAACCTGGATATTGAAGAAGGTTTTATGGAATGGCTCCCCCACATCACCGTCGCCACCATCGTCGAGGACAACGGCCGCTTCCTGATGGTCGAAGAGCACAAGGGCGGGCGCAATGTGCTCAACCAGCCCGCCGGTCATCTCGACCCGGATGAAACCCTGATCGACGCGGCGATTCGCGAAACCCTCGAAGAAACCGGCTGGGACGTCGAACCCACCGGCGTGATCGGCATTTATCTGTATACCGCACCGAGCAACGGCGTGACTTACCAGCGCATATGCTTCAGCGCCAAAGCCGTGCAGCATCACCCGGATTACCAACTCGACGACGGCATTGTCGGCGCCAAGTGGCTGACCCGCGACGAATTAATCGCCCAGCGCGACAACTGGCGCAGTGAACTGATCATCCGTTGCATCGACGATTATCTGGCCGGTCATCACTTCAGCCTCGAACTGATCCGCCCTTCTCTTTAGCCTTGCGGCCGTGAGCCTGATAGAATCGCGCCCTTTTCCAAGACACTCATTGAATCCCTATGCGTGATCCAGCCCCTTCTGACACATCCAAGAAGCGCGTCATTGTCGGCATGTCCGGCGGCGTGGACTCTTCCGTTTCTGCCCTTCTGCTGATCGAGCAGGGTTATGAAGTGGAAGGCCTGTTCATGAAGAACTGGGAAGAAGACGACGGAACGGAATACTGCACCGCCATGGACGACCTGGCGGATGCTCAGGCTGTCTGCGACAAGATCGGCATCAAGCTGCACACCGCCAACTTTGCCGCCGAGTACTGGGACAACGTGTTCGAGCACTTCCTCGCCGAATACAAGGCGGGGCGCACGCCGAACCCGGACATCCTGTGCAACCGCGAGATCAAGTTCAAAGCGTTTCTCGACTACGCGATGGTGCTCGGCGCCGACCTGATCGCCACCGGTCACTACGTGCGCCGCCGCGATATCGACGGCCGCACCGAACTGCTCAAGGGCCTCGATCCGAACAAGGATCAGAGCTACTTCCTGCACGCCGTTGGTGGCGAACAGATCGCCAAGACCCTGTTCCCGGTCGGCGAACTGGAAAAGCCTGAAGTCCGCGCGATTGCCGAGAAATACGAACTGGCCACCGCCAAGAAGAAGGATTCCACCGGGATCTGCTTCATCGGCGAGCGCCGTTTCAGCGATTTCCTCAAGCAGTACCTGCCGGCACAACCGGGTGAGATCAAGACCACCGAAGGCGAAGTCATCGGCCGTCACCACGGCTTGATGTACCACACCATCGGCCAGCGTCAGGGCCTCGGCATCGGCGGCTTGAAGGATGCCGGCGATGAGCCGTGGTATGTGCTGCGCAAGGATCTGCAGACCAACGAACTGATCGTCGGCCAGGGCAACAACCATCCGTGGCTGTTCTCCAGCGCCCTGCTTGCTTCGGAAATCTACTGGGTCAACCCGATCGATCTGAGCCAGCCGCTGCGCCTGACGGCGAAAGTGCGCTATCGCCAGAGCGATCAGGCCTGCACCCTGGAAAAGACCGCCAGCGGCTATCGCGCCGTGTTTGACGAACCGCAACGCGCGGTGACGCCGGGCCAGTCGGTGGTTTTCTATGACGGTGAAATCTGCCTCGGCGGCGGCGTGATCGAAGTGGCCGAGCCGTGGAGCGGCCAGGCATGAGCCCGACTCAGGAACAACTGACAGCGCTGGGCGGTGTGTTTCTCGCCGCCGTGCTGGTCGATCGCATCGCCAAGACTGGCCAGACCAACGAGGCCGGCCTGAGTTGCATGCTCGGCAGCCTGCTGGTCCGCGACCCAAAAGATACGCTGGATGTATATGGCGGCGACGACATCAATCTGCGCGAGGGTTACCGCGCATTGATCGGCGCGCTGGAGCGCGATCCGAGCACCTTGCAGCGCGAGCCGTTGCGCTACGCGCTGTCGATGCTCGGTCTGGAGCGGCAACTGGCCAAGCGTGACGACATGCTCGAGACGATTGCCAAACGCCTGCCGCAGATTCAGTCGCAGGTGGAGCATTTTGGCCCTGCGCACGAAAACGTCGTCGCCGCTTGCGGTGCGTTGTACCAGGACACGTTGAGCACCCTGCGCCAGCGTATTCAGGTGCACGGCGACATGCGCAACCTGCAGCAACCGAGCAATGCTTCGAAGATCCGCGCCCTGCTCCTCGCGGGTATCCGTTCGGCGCGCCTGTGGCGTCAGCTCGGTGGTCATCGCTGGCAGTTGGTGATCAGCCGCCGCAAGTTGCTTAAAGAGCTTTATCCGTTGATGCGCAGCGAGTAAACGCCGCGTCATGAAGGCTTTGTAGTCTGTAACGCGTAATACGCCGGTCAGTTGGCGACGGACCGGCGGATTTTTTCATGTATGATACGCGCCCCATTTCGTTGCCCGACTGTCCGAGAACACCCCATGCAGCTCTCTTCGCTCACTGCGGTTTCCCCTGTTGACGGCCGCTACGCCGGCAAAACCCAGGCCCTGCGCCCGATTTTCAGCGAGTACGGCCTGATCCGTGCCCGCGTTCTGGTTGAAGTGCGCTGGCTCCAGCGCCTGGCCGCCCACGCTGGCATCCCTGAAGTGCCAGCCTTCTCCGCCGAGGCCAACGCCGTTCTCAACGAACTGGCTGAAAACTTCTCGCTGGAGCACGCCGAGCGCGTCAAAGAGATCGAGCGCACCACCAACCACGACGTCAAAGCGATCGAATACCTGCTCAAGGAGCAGGCGGCCAAGCTGCCGGAGCTGGCCAAGGTCAGCGAATTCATCCACTTTGCCTGCACCAGCGAAGACATCAACAACCTGTCCCACGCCCTGATGCTGCGTGAAGGCCGTGACGACGTGATGCTGCCGCTGATGCGCCAGACCGCCAACGCCATCCGCGAACTGGCCATCCGTTTCGCCGACGTGCCGATGCTGTCGCGCACCCACGGCCAGCCGGCTTCGCCGACCACTCTGGGTAAAGAACTGGCCAACGTGGTTTACCGTCTCGAGCGCCAGATCGCTCAGGTCGCTGCCGTGCCGCTGCTGGGCAAGATCAACGGCGCCGTCGGCAACTACAACGCGCACCTGTCGGCCTACCCGCAGATCGACTGGGAAGCCAACGCCCGCGCCTTCATCGAAGACGAGTTGGGTCTGGGCTTCAACCCGTACACCACGCAGATCGAACCGCACGACTACATCGCCGAGCTGTTCGATGCCATTGCGCGTTTCAACACCATCCTGATCGACTTCGACCGCGACATCTGGGGCTACATTTCCCTGGGTTATTTCAAGCAGCGCACCATCGCTGGCGAAATCGGTTCGTCGACGATGCCGCACAAGGTCAACCCGATCGACTTCGAAAACTCCGAAGGCAACCTGGGTATCGCCAACGCACTGTTCCAGCACCTGGCGAGCAAGCTACCGATTTCCCGCTGGCAGCGCGACCTGACCGACTCCACCGTCCTGCGCAACCTCGGTGTCGGCTTCGCCCACAGCGTGATCGCATACGAAGCCAGCCTCAAAGGCATCAGCAAACTCGAGCTCAACGAGCAGAAGATTGCCGCTGACCTCGACGTTTGCTGGGAAGTATTGGCCGAGCCGATCCAGACCGTGATGCGTCGCTACAACATCGAAAACCCGTACGAAAAGCTGAAAGAACTGACCCGTGGCAAGGGCATCAGCCCTGAAGCGCTGCAGACTTTCATCGATGGCCTGGACATGCCAGCCGAAGCCAAAGCCGAGCTCAAGCAACTGACTCCGGCCAACTACATCGGCAACGCTGTGGCACAAGCCAAACGCATCTGATCGACCGTTTGCCCCGCTTGAGACGCCCGGCCGCGCCGGGCGTTTTTATTCCCGTCTGAAAAGTGCTTTTTTTCAATAGGTTACATATGAATTCCGATATTCCTCTTCAACTTCTGGGCGGCCTCACAGCACGCGAATTCCTGCGTGACTACTGGCAGAAAAAACCGCTGCTGATCCGTCAGGCGATTCCTGACTTCGAAAGCCCGATCGACGCCGACGAACTGGCCGGCCTGGCCCTGGAAGAAGAAGTCGAATCGCGCCTGGTCATCGAGCACGGCGAGCGCCCATGGGAACTGCGTCGCGGCCCGTTTGCCGAAGACGAGTTCAGCAAATTGCCAGAGAAAGAGTGGACCCTGCTGGTGCAGGCGGTTGACCAGTTCGTGCCGGAAGTCAGCGAACTGCTGGAAAACTTCCGCTTCCTGCCGAGCTGGCGCGTCGACGACGTGATGATCAGCTTTGCCGCACCGGGTGGCAGCGTCGGCCCGCATTTCGACAATTACGATGTTTTCCTGCTGCAGGGCCACGGCAAGCGCAACTGGAAAATCGGCCAGATGTGCGATTCCGAGAGCCCGCTGCTGCAACACGCCGACCTGCGCATCCTCGCTGAATTCCACGAAACCGAAGAATGGGTGCTGGAACCGGGCGACATGCTCTACCTGCCGCCGCGCCTGGCCCATTGCGGTGTCGCGGTCGACAACTGCATGACCTACTCGGTCGGCTTCCGCGCGCCAAGCGCCGCTGAAGTGCTGACCCACTTCACCGACTTCCTCAGCCAGTTCCTGACCGACGAAGAGCGCTACACCGATGCCGACGCCAAGCCGGCGGTCGATCCGCACCAGATTCAACACGATGCGCTGGATCGCCTGAAAAGCCTGCTCGCCGAGCACATGAGCGACGAGCGTCTGCTGCTGACCTGGTTCGGCCAGTACATGACCGAGCCGCGCTACCCGGAACTGGTGGTCGGCCCGGAAGACGTCGAAGAAGAAGACTTCCTCGCCGCCCTGCAGGATGGCGCCGTGCTGATCCGCAACCCGAGCGCGCGCCTGGCCTGGTCGGAAGTCGACGACGATCTGCTGCTGTTCGCCAGTGGCCAGAGCCGTTACCTGCCGGGCAAGCTGCGCGAACTGTTGAAGCTGATCTGCGCCGCTGACGCCCTGCACGCCGATAACCTCGGCGAGTGGCTGAGCGACGAAGACGGCCGCAGCCTGCTCTGCGAACTGGTCAAGCAAGGAAGCCTGGGGTTCGCCGATGAATAAAATTCGCGTTCGTGTCGCAGACTGGCAGAAGGATATCGCCGAGATCCGGCGCATTCGTGAAACGGTGTTCATCGCCGAACAATCGGTGCCACCCGAGCTTGAGTGGGACGCCGATGACGCGACCGCCGTGCATTTTCTGGCGTTCGAAGGCGACTTCCCGATCGGCACGGCGCGGCTGTTGCCCGACGGGCACATCGGCCGCGTTTCAGTACTCAAAGACTGGCGCGGAATGAAGGTCGGTGATGCGCTGATGCAAGCGGTCATCGCCGAAGCTGAAGCGCGCGGGCTGAAACAGCAGAAGCTCAGCGCTCAGGTGCAAGCCACGGCGTTCTACGAGCGCCTGGGTTTCAGCCTGGTCAGCGAGGAATTCCTCGAAGCCGGGATTCCGCATGTCGACATGGTTCGGCATTCGGCCTGATTCCGAGACCTCTAGATCCCTGTGGCGAGGGGATTTATCCCCGCTGGGGTGCGAAGCAGCCCCAAATCCAGCAAACTCGGTGAGTCAGTTAAATCGAGCGCGCTGGGTCGGCGACTGCTGCGCAGCCGAGCGGGGATAAATCCCCTCACCACAAAAGACCGCAAGAACACCATTAAACGCCCCGCCATCCACCAATGCCGGGGCGTTTTGCTGTCTACGATTCAACTTGCCCCACCCCAGGCCGACAAACTGGCAATATCAAGCCTTTCGAACGCGGAGATAACGGACATGTCCCTACGCACCCTGCTCACCACCCTGCTGCTCGGCTGCAGTTTTTCGGTGCTGGCAGCCACAGAAATCGTCCCCCTCAAATACCACACCAGCGCTGACATGTTGCCAGTGGCGCAGGATTTCATCGGCCAGGACGGTCAGGTCAGCGCTTACGGCAATCAGCTGATCGTCAAGGCCGAGCCGGGCAAGATTCAGGAGTTGAAGGATCTGCTGGCGCAACTCGATACCGCGCCGAAGCGCTTGCTGATCACCGTCGACACCAACGAAAACAATGGCCGCGGCGACGAAGGTTATGCGGTCAATGGCGCCCAGCCGAGCCAGACCCGGATCATCAGCCGCAGCACCACCAGCCGCAACGGCGGCGTTCAGCAAGTGCAGACCAGCGAAGGCACTCCGGCGCTGATCCAGGTCGGCCAGAGCGTGCCGATCACCAACACCCAGAGCGATTCCTACGGCGGTTACAGCAGCGAGACCCAATACCGCAACGTCACCCAGGGTTTCTACGTCACCGCCAGCGTCACCGGCGAGACCGTTCATCTGGCGATCAGTACCAACCGTGACCGCATGAGCCAGGAACGTCCCGATGTAGTGAACGTGCAAAGCACCGACACAACCGTCACCGGGCGCCTCGGTGAATGGATCACTCTGGCAGGCGTCAATAGCCAGACTCAGGCCGATAAACAGGGCCTGACCCGCAGCTACTCGACTCAAGGCCGGGATGACATAACCTTGCGGGTGAAAGTCGACACGCTGGACTAAAGCACCGAAAACTGACTGATTAGTCGTATTAGACGAAAGATGTAGTGCTTGGAAAAAAGCACTACAAAACGTTTGACGCGAAAAAAAAGCGAAGGCATGATGGCCTCGCTCCCGCTAACCAGAGGCCCTGGCAAGGGCCTTCGAAGCGCCGCTCGCACCTACCCCGCGAGCCGTTTCGTGTCTGTACCGCCCAAAAGGTGTGTTTGACGAGGTTGCCGACTGGAACGAAGTTGTCCCGAGGGACGGAAGCGTATTTAGGTAACCCGGCTTCACGCTGTTGTCCGTATAAAGGCCCACGACGCCCGCATGCGCCCCGCAGTCCGCCACTACCTGCTCACTTCCCCTCGAGCCCATCGTTCATCCCGTCGCCTACCCCGCCGAATCCGACTTGACCACCTAAGCTTCTGGTCAGCGAGCGCAGGAATTTTCCACCGCAGAACAACTTTTCATAAAAGACGCGACGAGGTTTATCTCCATGGCACTGACACGCGAACAGCAAATTGCAGCCCTCGAAAAAGACTGGGCCGAGAACCCGCGCTGGAAAGGCGTGACTCGCACTTACTCCGCTGCCGACGTGGTCCGCCTGCGTGGCTCGGTTCAGCCAGAGCACACCTTCGCGAAGATGGGCGCCGAGAAGCTGTGGAACCTGGTCACCCAGGGTGCCAAGCCGTCCTTCCGTCCAGAGAAAGATTTCGTCAACTGCATGGGCGCCCTGACCGGCGGCCAGGCTGTTCAGCAGGTCAAGGCCGGTATCCAGGCGATCTACCTGTCCGGCTGGCAGGTGGCTGCGGACAACAACTCCGCAGAATCGATGTACCCGGACCAGTCGCTGTACCCGGTGGACTCGGTGCCAACCGTGGTCAAGCGCATCAACAACTCGTTCCGTCGTGCTGACCAGATCCAGTGGAAAGCCGGCAAAAACCCGGGCGACGACGGCTACATCGATTACTTCGCACCAATCGTCGCCGACGCTGAAGCCGGTTTCGGCGGCGTACTCAACGCCTACGAGCTGATGAAGAGCATGATCGAAGCAGGCGCCGCCGGCGTTCACTTCGAAGACCAACTGGCTTCGGTGAAGAAATGCGGCCACATGGGCGGCAAGGTTCTGGTGCCGACCCAGGAAGCCGTACAGAAGCTGACCGCTGCGCGTCTGGCCGCTGACGTTGCCGGCACGCCGACCATCATTCTGGCCCGCACCGACGCCAACGCGGCTGACCTGCTGACCTCCGACTGCGACCCGTACGATCAGCCATTCGTGACCGGCGAGCGTACTCAGGAAGGTTTCTACAAGGTACGTGCCGGCCTGGATCAAGCGATCGCCCGTGGCCTGGCTTACGCACCGTACGCCGACCTGATCTGGTGCGAAACCGCCAAGCCGGATCTGGAAGAAGCACGTCGCTTCGCTGAAGCGATCAAGAAGGAATACCCGGACCAGCTGCTGTCGTACAACTGCTCGCCTTCCTTCAACTGGAAGAAGAACCTGGACGACGCAACCATCGCCAAGTTCCAGCGCGAACTGTCCGCCATGGGCTACAAGCATCAGTTCATCACCCTGGCCGGCATTCACAACATGTGGCACAGCATGTTCAACCTGGCGCACGACTACGCCCGCAACGACATGACTGCCTACGTGAAGCTGCAAGAGCAGGAATTCGCTGACGCCGCCAAGGGCTACACCTTCGTTGCGCACCAGCAGGAAGTGGGCACTGGCTACTTCGACGACATGACCACCGTGATCCAGGGCGGCTCGTCCTCGGTGACCGCGCTGACCGGTTCGACCGAAGAAGAACAGTTCCACTGATTCGGCCTCACCTGAGCAAACGGCCTTTGCGGATCGAATAAAAAGCTAACCGCAGAGCCGCAAGACTGACGCCCCGACTGGATCGGGGCGTTTTTTTGCCTGTTGGAATCTCAAAGACACTACAAATCCCCTGTGGGAGCGAGCCTGCTCGCGAAGGCGATAAGTCAGCTTGCACATCTGGAGGCTGATCCTTCGCTTTCGCGAGCAGGCTCGCTCCCACAGGGCTACCGTCAGCCGCGAGAAGAAACATTGATCTGAAGCGCTACAAGCGTCAGAAATTTCCGTTAAAACGGTAGGCTTCGCTACTTGCAGTAACGCGCAAGTAAGACAACTTCCCAGCCACTCACTCGTTAAACAGTTACAAAACCACGCCAAACGATATTAATTATCATTTAGCCGCAACTATGTTCGTTGCAAACTCTACAAAACATAATTGATGGAAACCCGGCTAATGCCCGCAACGCATGGGCCGCAGCGCCTTCAGGAGGCGCTATGTCCTTAATCCGGTAAATAATTTCGCCTTTGGAATTTTACTTGCCGGGTGTTTAGCCATAAAATCAGCCCGATTGATTGCTGCGACATATCGTCACTGCCTTATTTCTTTATCAAGCTCAGAGACCTTTGCTCTCTGTTAAGGATTACCAGCATGCCCGAAGCGACAGGACTCATGGCCCACAACTGGGGCTTTGCCATTTTCCTTCTGGGTGTCGTCGGCCTGTGTGCCTTCATGCTTGGCGTCTCCAGCCTCCTCGGGTCAAAAGCCTGGGGTCGCAGCAAAAACGAACCGTTCGAGTCGGGCATGCTACCTACCGGTGGCGCCCGCTTGCGGCTCTCAGCCAAATTCTATCTGGTCGCGATGCTCTTCGTGATCTTCGATATCGAAGCCCTCTTTCTCTTTGCATGGTCTGTGTCCGTCCGCGAAAGCGGCTGGACCGGATTCGTCGAAGCTCTCGTTTTCATAGCAATTCTGTTGGCAGGTCTTGTCTACCTGTTCCGAGTGGGCGCCCTTGACTGGGCTCCGGAAGCTCGTCGCAAGCGGCAGGCGAAGCTGAAACAATGAGGCTTTGGCAATGCAATACAATCTCACCAGGATCGACCCCGATGCTCCTAACGAGCAGTATCCGATTGGCCAGCGGGAAACCGTTGCCGATCCGTTAGAAGATCAAGTCCACAAAAACATTTTCATGGGCAAGCTGGAAGACGTGCTGAGTGGCGCGGTCAACTGGGGACGTAAGAACTCCCTGTGGCCGTACAACTTCGGCCTGTCGTGCTGCTACGTGGAAATGACCACCGCCTTCACGGCGCCCCACGACATCGCGCGCTTTGGCGCCGAAGTGATCCGGGCCTCGCCGCGTCAGGCCGACTTCATGGTTATCGCCGGTACCTGCTTCATCAAGATGGCGCCGATCATTCAGCGTCTCTACGAGCAAATGCTCGAACCGAAATGGGTTATTTCCATGGGTTCGTGCGCCAACTCCGGCGGCATGTACGACATCTACTCCGTGGTTCAAGGGGTGGACAAGTTCCTGCCCGTGGACGTCTACGTACCTGGCTGCCCGCCCCGTCCGGAAGCATTTCTGCAAGGCTTGATGCTGTTGCAGGAATCGATTGGACAGGAGCGTCGTCCGCTTTCCTGGGTCGTTGGTGATCAAGGCGTGTATCGCGCCGACATGCCTTCGCAGAAGGAACAGCGCCGCGAACAGCGAATCGCAGTCACCAATCTGCGCAGCCCTGACGAAGTCTGATCCAGTTCTGTTCCAAGTAACGAGAAGCTGGCTTCATTCTTTACGTTGACCGAAAGCGAAAAAATAACCATGACTACAGGCAGTGCTCTGTACATCCCGCCTTACAAGGCAGACGACCAGGATGTGGTCGTCGAACTGAACAACCGTTTTGGCGCCGAAGCGTTCACCGCGCAGGCAACCCGCACCGGCATGCCGGTGCTGTGGGTGGCCCGTGCCAAACTGGTTGAAGTCCTGACTTTCCTGCGCAACCTGCCCAAGCCGTACGTCATGCTCTATGACCTGCACGGCGTGGACGAGCGTCTGCGCACCAAGCGTCAAGGGCTGCCGACCGGCGCCGATTTCACCGTGTTCTATCACCTCATGTCGCTGGAGCGTAATAGTGACGTGATGATCAAGGTGGCCTTGTCCGAAGGCGACCTCAGCATGCCTTCCGTCACCAGCATCTGGCCGAACGCCAACTGGTACGAGCGCGAAGTCTGGGACATGTTCGGCATCGACTTCAAAGGCCACCCGCACCTGTCGCGCATCATGATGCCGCCGACCTGGGAAGGTCACCCGCTGCGCAAGGACTTCCCGGCGCGCGCCACCGAATTCGATCCGTACAGCCTCAACCTAGCCAAGCAGCAGCTGGAAGAGGAAGCCGCGCGCTTCCGTCCGGAAGACTGGGGCATGAAGCGTTCCGGTGCCAACGAGGACTACATGTTCCTCAACCTCGGCCCGAACCACCCTTCGGCGCACGGTGCGTTCCGCATCATCCTGCAGCTGGACGGCGAAGAGATCGTCGATTGCGTCCCGGACATCGGTTACCACCACCGTGGCGCCGAGAAGATGGGCGAGCGTCAGTCCTGGCACAGCTACATTCCGTACACCGACCGCATCGACTACCTCGGCGGCGTGATGAACAACCTGCCGTACGTGCTCTCGGTCGAGAAGCTGGCCGGCATCAAGGTGCCGCAGAAGGTCGACGTCATCCGCATCATGATGGCCGAGTTCTTCCGGATCACCAGTCACCTGCTGTTCCTGGGTACCTACATCCAGGACGTCGGCGCCATGACCCCGGTGTTCTTCACCTTCACCGACCGCCAGAAGGCTTACACGGTGATCGAAGCCATCACCGGTTTCCGTCTGCACCCGGCCTGGTACCGCATCGGCGGCGTCGCCCACGACCTGCCGCGCGGCTGGGAAAAACTGGTCAAGGATTTCGTCGAGTGGATGCCCAAGCGTCTGGACGAATACACCAAGGCCGCCCTGCAGAACAGCATCCTCAAGGGTCGGACCATCGGCGTTGCCGCCTACAACACCAAAGAAGCCCTGGAATGGGGCGTCACCGGTGCCGGCCTGCGTTCTACCGGTTGCGATTTCGACCTGCGTAAAGCGCGTCCGTATTCGGGCTACGAGAACTTCGAATTCGAAGTGCCGCTGGCCGTCAACGGCGATGCCTATGACCGCTGCATGGTCCGCGTCGAAGAGATGCGCCAGAGCATCAAGATCATCGATCAATGCATGCGCAACATGCCGGAAGGCCCGTACAAGGCGGATCACCCGCTGACCACGCCGCCGCCGAAAGAGCGCACGCTGCAGCACATCGAAACCCTGATCACGCACTTCCTGCAGGTTTCGTGGGGCCCGGTCATGCCGGCCAACGAATCCTTCCAGATGATCGAAGCGACCAAGGGCATCAACAGTTATTACCTGACGAGCGACGGCGGCACCATGAGCTACCGTACCCGGATCCGTACTCCAAGCTTCCCGCATCTGCAACAGATCCCTTCGGTGATCAAAGGCAGCATGGTCGCGGACTTGATTGCGTACCTGGGTAGTATCGACTTCGTTATGGCCGACGTGGACCGCTAAGCATGAACAGCACGCTTATCCAGACAGACCGTTTCACCTTGAGTGAAACCGAGCGCTCGGCCATCGAGCACGAGCTGCATCACTACGAAGACCCGCGCGCGGCGTCGATCGAAGCCCTGAAGATCGTGCAGAAGGAACGCGGCTGGGTGCCGGATGGCGCCCTGTACGCGATCGGCGAGATCCTCGGCATCCCGGCCAGCGACGTTGAAGGCGTGGCGACGTTCTACAGCCAGATCTTCCGTCAACCGGTCGGCCGCCACATCATTCGCGTCTGCGACAGCATGGTCTGCTACATCGGCGGCCACGAGTCGGTGGTCAACGAAATCCAGAACAATCTGGGCATCGGCCTGGGTCAGACCACCGCCGACGGTCGTTTCACCCTGCTTCCCGTCTGCTGCCTCGGCAACTGCGACAAGGCACCGGCGCTGATGATCGACGACGACACCTTTGGCGACGTGCAGCCTGCTGGCGTGGCCAAACTGCTCGAGGGCTACGTATGACCCTGACATCTTTTGGTCCAGCCAACCGCATCCAGCGTTCGGCCGAGACACACCCGCTGACCTGGCGTCTGCGTGATGACGGCGAAGCCGTGTGGCTCGACGAATACCAGGCCAAGAACGGTTACGCTGCTGCACGCAAAGCCTTCGCCGAGATGGATCAGGACGCGATCGTCCAGACCGTCAAAGACGCTGGCCTCAAGGGTCGCGGCGGCGCCGGCTTCCCCACTGGCGTGAAGTGGGGCCTGATGCCCAAGGACGAATCCATCAACATCCGCTACCTGCTGTGCAACGCGGATGAAATGGAGCCGAACACCTGGAAAGACCGCATGCTGATGGAGCAACTGCCCCATCTGCTGATCGAAGGCATGTTGATCAGTGCCCGCGCGCTGAAAACCTACCGTGGCTACATCTTCCTGCGCGGCGAATACACCACCGCCGCCAAGCACCTCAACCGTGCCGTGGAAGAAGCCAAGGCGGCCGGCCTGCTGGGCAAGAACATTCTCGGTTCGGGTTTCGATTTCGAGCTGTTCGTCCACACCGGCGCCGGGCGTTACATCTGCGGTGAAGAAACCGCACTGATCAACTCCCTCGAAGGCCGCCGCGCCAACCCGCGCTCCAAGCCGCCCTTCCCTGCCGCCGTCGGCGTGTGGGGCAAGCCGACCTGCGTGAACAACGTCGAAACCCTGTGCAACGTGCCGGCGATCATTGCCGACGGCGTTGACTGGTACAAATCGTTGGCCCGCGAAGGTTCCGAAGACATGGGCACCAAGCTCATGGGCTTCTCCGGCAAGGTCAAGAACCCGGGCCTGTGGGAACTGCCGTTCGGCGTCACCGGTCGTGAACTGTTCGAAGACTACGCCGGCGGCATGCGCGACGGCTTCAAGCTCAAGGCCTGGCAGCCAGGCGGTGCCGGTACCGGTTTCCTCCTGCCCGAGCACCTCGACGCACAAATGTATGCCGGCGGCATCGCCAAGGTCGGCACCCGGATGGGTACCGGTCTGGCGATGGCGGTGGATGACAGCGTCAACATGGTCTCGCTGCTGCGCAACATGGAGCAGTTCTTCGCACGCGAATCCTGCGGTTTCTGCACCCCGTGCCGCGATGGTCTGCCATGGAGCGTCAAGCTCCTGATGGCCATCGAACAGGGCAAGGGCCAGCCGGGCGACATCGAGACCCTGCTGGGTCTGGTCGGTTTCCTCGGCCCGGGCAAGACCTTCTGTGCTCACGCACCGGGTGCCGTGGAGCCGCTGGGCAGCGCCATCAAATACTTCCGTCCAGAGTTCGAAGCCGGTATCGCGCCTGTCAGCGCCGCCGTCCCGCCTCTGGCAAGGCCGATCGTAGTCGGCGCGTAAACGCTTAAAAAGGCGAAGGGTCCGTGCCCTTCGCCTTTCGTCCGATGACGCCCTTCGGGGCTGTTTGGATTCGGACGCATAACAAGATTCCATTAGCCACGCCCGCTGACACCGGGCCAACGAAGACCTTTGAACCATGGCCACTATCCACGTAGACGGCAAAGCGCTCGAAGTCGACGGGGCAGACAACCTGTTACAGGCATGTCTGTCGCTGGGCCTCGACATTCCATATTTCTGCTGGCACCCCGCGCTTGGTAGCGTCGGGGCCTGCCGCCAGTGCGCGGTCAAGCAGTACACCGACGAGAACGACACCCGTGGTCGCATCGTCATGTCCTGCATGACCCCGGCCACCGACAACACCTGGATCTCCATCGACGATGAAGAATCCAAGGCGTTCCGCGCCAGTGTTGTCGAATGGCTGATGACCAACCACCCGCACGACTGCCCGGTGTGCGAGGAAGGCGGTCACTGCCACTTGCAAGACATGACAGTGATGACCGGCCACAACGAGCGCCGTTATCGCTTCAGCAAACGCACCCATCAGAACCAGCAACTGGGCCCGTTCATTTCCCACGAAATGAACCGCTGCATCGCTTGCTACCGCTGCGTGCGTTTCTACAAGGACTACGCCGGCGGCACCGACCTCGGTGTGTTTGGCGCCCACGACAACGTGTACTTCGGTCGCGTTGAAGACGGCACCCTCGAAAGCGAGTTCTCCGGCAACCTCACCGAGGTCTGCCCGACCGGTGTGTTCACCGACAAGACTCACTCCGAGCGCTACAACCGCAAGTGGGACATGCAGTTCGCACCAAGCATCTGCCACGGCTGCTCGAGCGGTTGCAACATCTCCCCGGGCGAGCGTTACGGTGAGCTGCGTCGCATCGAAAACCGTTTCAACGGTTCGGTGAACCAGTACTTCCTCTGCGACCGTGGCCGCTTCGGTTATGGCTACGTCAACCGCACCGACCGTCCACGTCAGCCGCTGCTGGCCGATGGCACCAAGCTCGGCCTCGACGCTGCGCTGGACAAAGCCGCTGACCTGCTGCGCGGGCGCAACATCGTCGGCATCGGTTCGCCGCGTGCCAGCCTCGAAAGCAACTACGCGTTGCGCGAACTGGTTGGTGCCGAGCACTTCTATTCGGGTATCGAAGCCTCCGAGCTGGAGCGCATCCGTCTGGTCCTGCAGGTGCTGAACGACAGCCCGCTGCCAGTGCCGAACATGCGCGACATCGAAGACCACGACGCGATTTTCGTCCTCGGCGAAGACCTGACCCAGACCGCCGCGCGTATGGCGCTGGCTCTGCGTCAGTCGGTCAAGGGCAAGGCTGAAGACATGGCCGAAGCCATGCGCGTCCAGCCTTGGCTCGACGCGGCGGTGAAGAACATCGGCCAGCACGCGCTGAACCCGCTGTTCATCGCCAGCCTCGCCGAAACCAAGCTCGACGACGTTGCCGAAGAGTGCGTACACGCCGCTCCCGACGATCTGGCGCGCATCGGTTTCGCCGTTGCGCATGCTCTGGATGCCAGCGCACCAGCCGTCGAAGGCCTGGACGCCGAAGCCCTTGAACTGGCGCAGCGCATCGCCGATGCCCTGCTCGCCGCCAAGCGTCCGCTGATCATCGCCGGTACTTCGCTGGGCTCCAAAGCCTTGATCGAAGCTGCCGCGAACATCGCCAAAGCCCTGAAGCTGCGCGAGAAGAACGGTTCGATCAGCCTGATCGTGCCGGAGGCCAACAGCCTCGGCCTGGCCATGCTCGGTGGCGAGTCGGTCGACGCCGCGCTGCAAGCGGTCATCGATGGCAAGGCCGACGCTATCGTCGTGCTGGAAAACGATCTGTACACCCGCACTGCCAACGCCAAGGTCGATGCTGCACTGAACGCCGCTAAAGTGGTGATCGTCGCTGACCATCAGAAAACCGCTACCACCGATCGCGCGCACCTGGTTCTGCCAGCGGCGAGCTTCGCCGAGGGCGACGGTACGCTGGTCAGCCAGGAAGGCCGCGCTCAGCGCTTCTTCCAGGTTTTCGATCCGCAATACATGGACGCGAGCATTCTGGTGCACGAAGGCTGGCGCTGGCTGCATGCCCTGCGCGCGACCCTGCTGAACCAGCCGATCGACTGGACGCAACTCGACCACGTCACCGCTGCCGTTGCTTCGAGCACCGCGCAACTGGCGCGCATCGTCGATGCTGCACCGTCGGCGGCGTTCCGCATCAAGGGTCTGAAACTGGCCCGTGAGCCGCTGCGTTATTCCGGTCGCACCGCCATGCGCGCCGACATCAGCGTTCACGAACCGCGCACCCCGCAAGACCAGGACACCGCGTTCGCCTTCTCCATGGAAGGTTACTCGGGCTCCGCCGAACCGCGTCAGCAGGTGCCATTCGCATGGTCGCCGGGCTGGAACTCGCCACAAGCGTGGAACAAGTTCCAGGACGAAGTCGGTGGTCATCTGCGTGCTGGCGACCCGGGCACCCGCCTGATCGAAAGCACCGGTGATTCGCTGAACTGGTTCGCTGCTGCGCCGCGTGCGTTCAACCCGGCGCCGGGTACCTGGCAAGCCGTGCCGTTCTTCCACCTGTTCGGCAGCGAAGAAAACTCTTCGAAAGCCGCCCCGGTACAGGAACGCATCCCGGCACCTTACGTCGCGCTGGCGAAATCCGAAGCGGATCGCCTCGGCGTCAACGACGGTGCCCTGCTGAGCCTGAACGTTGCCGGGCAGACATTGCGTCTGCCGCTGCGCATCAATGAAGAACTGGGCGCCGGTCTGGTGGCATTGCCTGCGGGCATCGCCGGCATTCCACCGGCATTCGCCGGCGTGTCCGTCGACGGTCTGCAGGAGGCAGCGCAATGACCTGGTTCACCCCTGAAGTGATCGATGTGATCCTGACGGTCATCAAAGCCATCGTGATCCTGCTGGCCGTGGTGGTCGCAGGCGCCTTGCTCAGCTTTGTCGAACGTCGCCTGCTGGGCTGGTGGCAGGACCGTTACGGCCCGAACCGCGTTGGCCCGTTCGGCATGTTCCAGATCGCCGCCGACATGCTGAAGATGTTCTTCAAGGAAGACTGGACGCCGCCGTTTGCCGACAAGGTGATTTTCACCCTGGCGCCGGTAGTGGCCATGTCCGCCCTGCTGATCGCCTTTGCGATCATCCCGATCACCCCGACCTGGGGCGTGGCGGATCTGAACATCGGCCTGCTGTTCTTCTTCGCCATGGCCGGTCTGTCGGTCTACGCGGTGCTGTTCGCCGGCTGGTCGAGCAACAACAAGTTCGCCCTGCTTGGCAGCTTGCGTGCCTCGGCGCAGACCGTGTCCTACGAAGTGTTCATGGGCCTGGCCCTGATGGGCATCGTGGTCCAGGTCGGCTCGTTCAACATGCGCGACATCGTCGAATACCAGGCGCAGAACCTGTGGTTCATCATTCCGCAGTTCTTCGGCTTCTGTACCTTCTTCATCGCTGGCGTCGCCGTGACTCACCGTCACCCGTTCGACCAGCCGGAAGCGGAACAGGAACTGGCCGACGGTTACCACATTGAATACGCCGGTATGAAATGGGGCATGTTCTTCGTCGGTGAATACATCGGCATCATCCTGATCTCGGCGCTGCTGGTCACCCTGTTCTTCGGTGGCTGGCATGGTCCGTTCGGCATCCTGCCGCAACTGTCCTTCGTCTGGTTCGCACTGAAGACCGCGTTCTTCATCATGCTGTTCATCCTGCTGCGCGCTTCCATCCCGCGTCCGCGTTATGACCAGGTGATGGATTTCAGCTGGAAATTCTGCCTGCCACTGACCCTGATCAATTTGCTGGTGACCGCTGCGGTTGTGTTGATGAACACGCCTGCGGTTGCGGTTCAGTGAGGATTTGACCCATGTTCAAATATATTGGCGACATCGTTAAGGGTACCGGTACCCAGTTGCGCAGCCTGGTCATGGTCTTCGGCCATGGCTTTCGCAAGCGCGACACCCTGCAATACCCCGAGGAGCAGGTCTACCTGCCGCCGCGTTACCGTGGCCGCATCGTCCTGACCCGCGACCCCGATGGCGAAGAACGCTGCGTAGCCTGCAACCTGTGCGCCGTGGCCTGCCCGGTGGGTTGCATCTCGCTGCAGAAAGCTGAAACCGAAGACGGTCGCTGGTACCCGGACTTCTTCCGGATCAACTTCTCGCGCTGCATTTTCTGCGGTCTCTGCGAGGAAGCCTGCCCGACCACCGCGATCCAGCTGACCCCGGATTTCGAGATGGCCGAGTTCAAACGTCAGGACCTGGTGTACGAGAAAGAAGATCTTTTGATCTCCGGCCCCGGCAAAAACCCTGATTACAACTTCTATCGTGTTGCAGGTATGGCAATCGCTGGCAAGCCGAAAGGCGCTGCGCAGAACGAAGCCGAACCGATCAACGTGAAGAGCTTGCTGCCTTAAGGAAGAACGATGGAATTCGCTTTCTATTTCGCATCGGGTATTGCTGTGGTGTCCACGCTGCGTGTGGTCACCAACACCAACCCTGTGCACGCCCTGCTCTACCTGATCATCTCGTTGATCGCCGTGGCCATGACCTTCTTCGCCCTCGGCGCGCCGTTTGCCGGTGTGCTGGAAGTGATCGCCTACGCCGGCGCCATCATGGTGCTGTTCGTGTTCGTGGTGATGATGCTCAACCTCGGCCCGGCCTCGGTGCAGCAGGAACGCACCTGGCTCAAGCCCGGCATCTGGGCAGGACCGGTGATTCTTGCCGCGCTGCTGCTGGCCGAACTGCTGTATGTGCTGTTCGCTCACCAGAGCGGCCAGGCCATCGGCCACACCACCGTAGACGCGAAAGCCGTGGGCATCAGCCTGTTCGGCCCGTACCTGCTGGTGGTCGAACTCGCCTCGATGCTGCTGCTCGCTGCAGCCGTCACGGCGTTCCATTTGGGCCGTAACGAGGCGAAGGAGTAAGACATGCCTGCTATCCCTCTCGAACATGGTTTAGCCGTCGCCGGCATCCTGTTCTGCCTTGGTCTGGTCGGCCTGATGGTCCGCCGCAACATTTTGTTCGTGTTGATGAGTCTGGAAGTGATGATGAACGCCTCTGCCCTGGCCTTCATCGTTGCGGGCGCCCGCTGGGCGCAGCCGGATGGACAGATCATGTTCATCCTGGTGATCAGCCTTGCAGCGGCCGAGGCCAGTATTGGCCTGGCGATTCTGCTGCAACTGTATCGCCGCTTCCACACGCTCGATATCGACGCTGCCAGTGAGATGCGCGGATGAACCTACTCTTTCTGACTTTCGTATTCCCTCTGATCGGGTTCCTGTTGCTGTCGTTCTCGCGCGGCCGCTTCTCGGAAAACCTCTCGGCGCTGATCGGTGTCGGTTCGATCGGCCTGTCGGCCATCGTCACCGCTTACGTGATCTGGCAATTCAACGTCGCGCCGCCGGAAGGTGGCGTGTACACCCAGGTGCTGTGGCGCTGGATGTCGGTGGAAGGTTTCCAGCCGAACTTCGCGCTGTACCTGGATGGCCTGTCGGTGACCATGCTCGGCGTGGTCGTCGGCGTCGGCTTCCTGATCCACCTGTTCGCGTCCTGGTACATGCGTGGCGAAGACGGTTACTCGCGCTTCTTCTCGTACACCAACCTGTTCATCGCCAGCATGCTGTTCCTGATCCTCGGCGATAACCTGCTGTTCATCTACTTCGGCTGGGAAGGCGTGGGCCTGTGCTCGTACCTGTTGATCGGTTTCTACTACAGCAACCGCAACAACGGTAACGCTGCACTCAAGGCATTCATCGTCACCCGTATCGGCGACGTGTTCATGGCCATCGGCCTGTTCATCCTGTTCCAGCAACTGGGCACGCTGAACGTCCAGGAACTGCTGGTACGTGCGCCGGAGCACTTCAAGGTCGGCGACTTCTGGATCGTTCTGGCAACCCTGATGCTGCTCGGCGGTGCTGTCGGTAAATCGGCGCAGTTGCCACTGCAAACCTGGCTCGCTGACGCAATGGCCGGCCCTACCCCGGTTTCGGCACTGATCCACGCCGCGACCATGGTAACCGCCGGTGTCTACCTGATTGCCCGTACCCACGGTCTGTTTGCGCTGGCGCCGGACATCCTGCACCTCGTCGGCATCGTCGGTGGCGTGACCCTGGTACTGGCCGGTTTCGCCGCGCTGGTGCAGACCGACATCAAACGTATCCTCGCCTACTCGACCATGAGCCAGATCGGCTACATGTTCCTGGCGCTGGGCGTTGGCGCCTGGGAAGGCGCGATCTTCCACCTGATGACCCACGCCTTCTTCAAGGCCCTGCTGTTCCTTGCGTCCGGTGCGGTGATTGTTGCCTGCCACCACGAGCAGAACATCTTCAAGATGGGCGGTCTGTGGAAGAAATTGCCACTGGCCTACGCCAGCTTCATCGTCGGTGGTGCCGCGCTGGCCGCTCTGCCACTGGTTACCGCAGGCTTCTACTCCAAGGACGAAATCCTCTGGGAAGCGTTTGCCAGCGGCAACCAGGGTCTGCTTTACGCAGGTCTGGTCGGTGCGTTCATGACGTCGCTGTACACCTTCCGCCTGATCTTCATCGCGTTCCACGGTGAAGCCAAGACCGAAGCCCACGCCGGCCACGGCATTGCCCACTGGCTGCCTCTGTCGGTACTGATCGTGCTATCGACTTTCGTCGGCGCGATGATCGTGCCGCCGCTGCACGGCGTACTGCCGCAAAGCGTCGGGCATGCCGGTGGCGAAGCCAAGCACAGTCTGGAAATCGCCTCGGGCGCCATCGCCCTGGCCGGTATCCTGCTGGCAGCGCTGCTGTTCCTCGGCAAGCGTCGCTTCGTCACGGCAATCGCCAACAGCGGCATCGGCCGTTTCCTTTCGGCCTGGTGGTTCGCTGCCTGGGGCTTCGACTGGATCTACGACAAACTGTTCGTCAAGCCGTACCTTGCGATCAGCCATGTACTGCGCAAAGACCCGCTCGACCAGACCATCGGTCTGATCCCGCGTATGGCCAAGGGTGGTCACACCGCCCTGAGCCGCACCGAGACCGGTCAACTGCGTTGGTACGCCGCCTCGATGGCTGCTGGTGCCGTGCTGGTGATCGGCGCCATCGTGCTGGTAGCGGTCTGATATGAACCTTGCGAATTTGCGAAAGGAAACGAGCCCGTCATGATTCTGCCTTGGCTAATCCTGATCCCCTTCATCGGCGGCCTGCTGTGCTGGATGGGTGAGCGCTTCGGCGCTACCCTCCCGCGCTGGATTGCGCTGTTGACCATGACCCTGGAACTCGCGCTCGGCCTCTGGCTGTGGGCCCACGGTGACTATTCATTCGCACCGGCGCCGGGCGCCGATCCGACCTGGGCGCTTGAGTTCAAGCATGTCTGGATCCAGCGTTTCGGCATCAACGTGCACCTGGCCCTCGACGGCCTGTCGCTGTTGATGATCCTGCTGACCGGCCTGCTGGGTATCCTCTCGGTACTCTGCTCGTGGAAAGAAATCCAACGTCACGTTGGCTTCTTCCACCTGAACCTGATGTGGATCCTGGGCGGCGTCGTCGGCGTGTTCCTCGCTCTCGACCTGTTCATGTTCTTCTTCTTCTGGGAAATGATGCTGGTGCCGATGTACTTCCTCATCGCGCTCTGGGGTCACAGTTCTTCGGACGGCAAGAAAACCCGGATCTACGCAGCGACCAAGTTCTTCATCTTCACTCAGGCGTCCGGCCTGATCATGCTGGTGGCGATCCTCGGTCTGGTGCTGGTCAACTTCAACAACACCGGCGTGATCACCTTCAACTACGCCGACCTGTTGAAAACCAAGATGTCGATGACCACCGAGTACATTCTGATGCTCGGCTTCTTCATCGCCTTCGCGGTCAAGCTGCCCGTCGTACCGTTCCACTCCTGGCTGCCTGATGCTCACGCCCAGGCACCGACTGCCGGTTCCGTCGACCTCGCCGGTATCCTGCTGAAAACCGCGGCCTACGGTCTGCTGCGTTTCGCCCTGCCGCTGTTCCCGAACGCTTCGGCCGAGTTCGCGCCGATCGCCATGACCCTGGGTCTGATCGGGATCTTCTACGGCGCGTTCCTGGCGTTCGCACAAACCGACATCAAGCGTCTGATTGCCTTCTCTTCCGTTTCCCACATGGGCTTCGTGTTGATCGGCATCTACTCCGGCAGCCAACTGGCGCTGCAAGGCGCAGTGATCCAGATGCTGGCGCACGGCCTGTCGGCAGCGGCGCTGTTTATCCTCAGCGGTCAGTTGTACGAGCGTCTGCACACTCGTGACATGCGTGAGATGGGCGGTCTGTGGTCGCGTATCGCTTACCTGCCGGCGATCAGCCTGTTCTTCGCGGCGGCGTCGCTGGGCTTGCCGGGCACCGGTAACTTTGTCGGCGAATTCCTGATCCTGATCGGCTCCTTCGCCAGCGCTCCATGGGTCACGGCGATTGCCACGTCCGGTCTGGTGTTCGGTTCGGTCTACTCGCTGATCATGATCCACCGTGCCTACTTCGGCCCGTCGAAATCCGACGCGGTGCTGCACGGCATGGATGCGCGCGAACTGATCATGGTGCTCGGTCTGGCGGTGTTGCTGATTTACCTCGGCGTCTACCCGCAACCGTTCCTCGACACCTCTGCCGCCACCATGCATGGCGTGCAGCAGTGGCTCGGCACCGCCTTCTCTCAACTCGCTTCGGCCCGGTAAGAGCGCTATGGAATTCACGATTCAACACTTTATTGCGCTTGCGCCACTGTTGATCACCAGCCTCACCATTATCGTGGTGATGTTGGCAATCGCCTGGCGCCGCAACCACTCGCAGACCTTCCTGATTTCGGTGGCGGGTCTGAACCTGGCCCTGCTGTCGATCCTGCCTGCGTTGAAAGTCGCGCCTCTGGCCGTGACCCCATTGCTGCAAATCGATGCCTTCGCCTGCCTGTACATGGCGATGATCCTGGTCGCCACGCTCGCCTGCGTCACCCTCGCCCACGCCTATCTCGGTGATGGCGGTTCGGGTTACCCGGGCAACCGCGAAGAACTGTATCTGCTGATCCTGATGGCCGCCGCCGGTGGTCTGGTGCTGGTCAGCGCGCAGCACCTGGCCGGGTTGTTCATCGGTCTGGAACTGCTCTCGGTACCGGTCTACGGTCTGGTGGCTTACGCCTTCTTCAACAAGCGTTCGCTGGAAGCCGGCATCAAGTACATGGTGCTGTCGGCCGCCGGTTCCGCGTTCCTGCTGTTCGGTATGGCGCTGCTCTACGCCGACGCCGGTTCGCTGAGCTTCGTTGGCATCGGTCAGGCCCTGGCCGCGACCGGCCTGCCGAGCCCGCTGGCGCAACTGGGCCTGGGCATGATGCTGATCGGTCTGGCGTTCAAGCTGTCGCTGGTACCGTTTCACCTGTGGACGCCGGACGTCTACGAAGGTGCTCCGGCACCGGTGGCGGCGTTCCTCGCCACCGCTTCGAAGGTCGCAGTGTTTGCGGTGATGGTGCGCCTGTTCCAGCTCTCCCCTGCCGCCAGCAGTGGCGTGCTGAGCGATGTGCTGAGCGTGATCGCGGTCGCCTCGATCCTGTTCGGTAACCTGCTGGCCCTGACCCAGAGCAACCTCAAGCGTCTGCTCGGTTACTCGTCGATTGCGCACTTCGGCTATCTGCTGATCGCGCTGGTGGCAAGCAAGGGTCTGGCGGTGGAAGCCATCGGCGTCTATCTGGTGACTTATGTAATCACCAGCCTCGGCGCCTTCGGCGTGATCACCCTGATGTCCTCGCCGTACAACGGCCGTGACGCGGATGCCCTGTACGAATACCGCGGCCTGTTCTGGCGCCGTCCGTACCTGACCGCCGTGCTGACCGTGATGATGCTGTCCCTGGCCGGCATCCCGCTGACCGCCGGCTTCATCGGCAAGTTCTACATCATCGCCAGCGGCGTCGAAACGCGTCAGTGGTGGCTGGTCGGCGCACTGGTACTGGGCAGCGCCATCGGCGTTTTCTACTACCTGCGCGTGATGGTCACCCTGTACCTGATCGAGCCTAACCTGCGTCGCCACGACGCCCAGCTGCACTGGGAACAGAAGGCAGGCGGCGTGATGCTGCTGGCCATCGCCCTGGTCGCATTCTTCCTGGGCGTGTACCCGCAGCCATTGCTGGTGCTGGTACAGCAGGCGGGTCTGGCGGGCTGATTGCTCGGCTGATCTGGCTGGAAATGGAAACGGCACCTTCGGGTGCCGTTTTTGTTTTTGCAGGATTCAACATCAAAAGATCGCAGCCTTCCGCAGCTCCTACATTGGAATGGTATGCGGTCTGTAGGAGCTGCCGAAGGCTGCGATCTTTTGACTTATAACGCTCTCCCCTTTCTAGGAATTTGCCTGCAAAGCGGTGAGCGATGGCTGACATTCTGCAGAAGGTAATTGCGGTTAAATCTGCGGATCACCTATCAAATGGAGATCCACGAACCATGAAGCGCAATACCTTTTCAGAGTTGTTGGATGATTCAGGCACATTGACTGAGCAACGCCAAAGCGAAATAACCGAGGAGAAACCGCCGGTAAAACGTACTGGTTTAATGAAGGGCAGATACACAACTCCCGATGACTTTGATGCACCACTCCCTGACGTCTTGCTGGACTCCTTCGAAAGCTAAAGCTACCGGTGGTTTCTTAATCCGTCATTTCTACAGATATCCCGTTTGGAGATGAACCTGCCCGCAATGACGTCATGTCAGTTAAAAATGCGTCGGCTGACCCACCACTTTCGCGAGCAGGCTCGCTCCCACAGGGATCTCGGGTGCCACCAATTTTGAGTAGCACCGCTCCAATGTGAGAGCGAGCCTGCTCGCGAAAGCGGCAGATCAGGCAGCAAAAAAAAACGGCACCTTCCGGTGCCGTTCGCTTCTCACATTTCCAACATCACTTGCGCGCATCCGCCCAGGATTTCAGCAGTTCGCTATAGCTCACAGTTTCGCCCTTCGGCTTCTCGTTGGCCAGTTTCGGTTTCGGTGCGCCCGGTTGATCGAACCAGTATTGCGCATCGCGTTCCGGGTTCATTTTCGGTGCGCAAGTGGCCTGGGCCTTGGAGCGTTCGAGGCGTTCCATGATGCGGTCCTGATCCTTGGCCAGGCCATCGAGCGCCTGTTGCGGTGTTTTCTCGCCGCTGGCGGCTTCGGCGATATGGCTCCACCACAGCTGAGCGAGACGTGGATAGTCGGGCACGTTGGTACCGGTCGGCGACCATTGCACGCGGGCCGGGCTGCGATAGAACTCGACCAGACCACCGAGTTTCGGCGCCAGATCGGTCATCGCCTGCGAGTTGATGTCCGACTCGCGAATAGGTGTCAGACCGACGATGGTTTTCTTCAGCGAAACAGTTTTCGACGTCACGAACTGCGCGTACAGCCACGCCGCGAGTTTCTGTTTCTCAGGCGTGGATTTCATGAACGTCCACGATCCCACATCCTGATAGCCGAGCTTCATGCCCTCTTCCCAATACGGGCCTTTAGGCGACGGCGCCATGCGCCATTTCGGCGTGCCGTCGGCGTTGACCACCGGTAGGCCGGGTTTGGTCATGTCGGCGGTGAACGCGGTGTACCAGAAGATCTGCTGGGCGATGTTGCCCTGCGACGGCACCGGGCCGGACTCGGAGAAAGTCATGCCGGCCGCTTCCGGTGGCGCATATTTCTTCAGCCAGTCGACGTATTTGGTGGTGGCAAACACCGCCGCCGGGCCGTTGGTGTCGCCGCCGCGGGTCACGCTGGAGCCGACCGGATGACAGTCTTCGACGCGGATGCCCCACTCGTCCACCGGCAAGCCGTTGGGCAGTCCCTTGTCGCCGCCACCGGCCATGGAGAACCAGGCATCGGTGAAACGCCAGCCCAGCGACGGGTCTTTCTTGCCGTAATCCATGTGGCCGTAGACGCGTTTGCCGTCGATTCCCTTGACGTCTTCGCTGAAGAATTTGGCAATGTCTTCATAGGCCGACCAGTTCACCGGCACGCCTAATTCGTAGCCGTATTTTTCCTTGAACTTGGCTTTCAGATCGGCGCGTTCGAACCAGTCGGCGCGGAACCAGTACAGGTTGGCGAATTGCTGGTCGGGCAGTTGATAGATCTTGCCGTCCGGCGCGGTGGTGAAGGAGATGCCGATGAAGTCCTTGATGTCTAGGGTCGGCGAAGTGAAGTTCTTGCCCTCGTTGGCCATCAGATCAGTGATCGATTCGGTCTTGCCGTAGCGAAAGTGCGTGCCGATCAGGTCGGAGTCGTTGACCCAGCCGTCATAGATGTTCTTGTCCGACTGCATCACCGTCTGCATTTTCTCGACCACGTCGCCTTCCTGCAGCAGGTCGTGGGTGAGTTTGATCCCGGTGATTTCGCTGAAGGCCTTGGCCAGCACCTTGGACTCGTATTCGTGAGTGGTCAGGGTTTCGGAAACGACCTTGATGTCCATGCCGCGAAACGGCTCGGCGGCCTTGATGAACCACTTCAATTCTTCGAGCTGCTGTTCGGCCGTCAGGGTCGAGGGCTTGAACTCGCTGCCGATCCATTTTTTTGCAGCATCTTCGTAGGCGTCGGCCCAGGCAGATGCGCTCAGACCGCTGAGTGCCAGCACGGCTGCCAATGAAATGCTATGTCGCAGCTTATTGTTTTTATCGAACATAGAGACCTCCTGTTTAAGTTGTGGAGCCGCGTTGCCGAACGATTCGACTAGCCCCAACGCATCACAGCCAACAGCCACACCAGGGACAACGCGGACGCCACCCAGATGCTCCAGTCGGTGACGCCGATTACCAGCAAATGCAGGTAGGCGCTGCCGAGAAGACCGATAAACAAGCGATCGCCACGGGTGGTGGCAATCGGCAGAAACCCGCGCCGCAAGATGCTCGGCGAGCGCAATTCCCAGGTGGTCATGCCCACCAGGATCAGACCGATGCCGATGAAGAACGCGGCGGTCGGTGTCGTCCAGCTCATCCATTCCATCATCAGCTCCTCAGACTCGACCGAGGGCAAAGCCCTTGGCCACGTGGTTGCGTACAAACCAGATCACCAGCATGCCCGGCAGGATGGTCAACACCCCCGCTGCTGCCAGCACGCCCCAATCGATCCCCGATGCCGACACCGTGCGCGTCATCACCGCCGCAATCGGCTTGGCGTTGACCGAGGTCAGCGTGCGCGCCAGCAGCAGTTCGACCCAGGAAAACATGAAGCAGAAAAACGCCGTGACGCCGATACCGGAACCGATCAACGGGATGAAAATCTTCACGAAAAACTTGGGGAAACTGTAGCCGTCGATGTAGGCCGTTTCGTCGATCTCCTTGGGCACGCCGGACATGAAACCTTCGAGAATCCACACCGCCAGCGGCACGTTGAACAGGCAGTGCGCCAAAGCCACGGCGATATGCGTGTCGAAAAGGCCGATCGACGAATACAACTGAAAGAACGGCAGCAAGAACACCGCCGGCGGCGCCATGCGGTTGGTCAGCAGCCAGAAGAACAGATGCTTGTCGCCGAGGAAACGATAGCGTGAAAACGCGTAAGCCGCCGGTAACGCCACGCTCAGGGAAATCACCGTGTTGAGGCTGACGTAATACAGCGAGTTCAAGTAGCCGGTGTACCAGCTCGGATCAGTGAAGATCACCTTGTAGTTCGCCAGCGTGAATTCCTGTGGGAAAAGCGTCAGGCCGCCGAGGATTTCGGTGTTGCTCTTGAACGACATGTTCAGCAGCCAGTAGATCGGCACCAGCAGGAACAGGATGTAGACCAGCAACGGAATAAGCTTTTTCTTGCTCATGGCCGGGCCTCAGCGGTTGGCGTCGGAGTGCGTCATGGCGGTATAGAACAGCCAGGACACCAACAGGATGATCAGGAAGTACACCAGCGAAAACGCCGCTGCCGGACCGAGGTCGAATTGCCCTACAGCCATCTGCGTCAACGTCTGACTCAAGAAGGTCGTGGCATTGCCCGGCCCGCCGCCGGTGAGCACGAAAGGCTCGGTGTAGATCATGAAACTGTCCATGAAGCGCAGCATCACCGCGATCAGCAGCACGCTTTTCAGCTTGGGCAACTGAATGTGGCGGAACACCGCCCAGGCCGAGGCGCGGTCGATCCGCGCGGCCTGGTAATAGACGTCGGGAATCGCCCGCAGGCCGGAGAAACACAACAGCGCGACCAGCGAAGTCCAGTGCCAGACGTCCATCACCAGCACCGTCACCCAGGCGTCCATGGTGTTGGCCGCGTAGTTGTAGCTGATGCCCATCGCGTTGAGGCTGGAACCGAGCAGGCCGATGTCGGCGCGGCCGAAGATCTGCCAGATGGTGCCGACCACGTTCCACGGAATCAGCAGCGGAATCGCCAGAATGATCAGCACCACCGAAGACCAGCGGCCCTTGGTCGGCATGGTCAACGCGACGGCGATGCCCAGCGGGATTTCGATCAGCAGCACGCAGGCTGAATAGATGAACTGGCGCAGCAGCGAGTCGTGCAGACGCGGATCAAGCAGCACTTGCTTGTACCAATCGGCACCGACGAAGTAGCGGCTGGACTGGTCGAAGATGTCCTGCACCGAATAGTTGACCACGGTCATCATCGGGATCACCGCACTGAACGCCACCAGCAGGAACACCGGCAACACCAGCCACCAGGCCTTGTTGTTCTGCACTTTGTTCATGGCTGCGCCTCCTCGTCGCTGACTTCCAGGAGAAATTCGTCGGCATAGACCATCAGCCATTGCGCCGGGAAACTGATGTAAGCCGTGCCCTGCGGCACTGGTTTGTCTTCAGCCAGGCGCACTTTCAACGGTGCGCCGTCGAGGTTGAGGGTCATGATCTTGTAGGTGCCGAGGTCTTCGACGTGTACGACTTTTGCCTGCATCGCGTCGTCAAACGGCTCGTCCCACACATGAATGAACTCGGGGCGGATGCCGACCTTGAGATTTTTCCACTGGCCGTGCTCGATATGGCGCTGCAAGGCGTCGGACAGCGGCAGGTGCGTCGAGGCGAAACCGACGCCACCGGGCTGCGGCTGCACCTCGATCAGATTCATCCCCGGGCTGCCGATGAAATAGCCGACAAAGGTGTGGCTCGGCCGTTCGAACAATTCCCGTGGCGTACCGAACTGGACGATCTGGCCGCCGTACATCACCGCGATCTTGTCGGCGAAGGTCGAGGCTTCGAGCTGATCGTGGGTGACGTAGACCATGGTGATGTTGAACTGCTCATGGATCTGCTTGAGCTTGCGCCGCAGTTTCCACTTCAAGTGCGGGTCGATCACCGTCAGCGGCTCATCGAAGAGGATCGCCGAGACGTCATCGCGCACCAGCCCACGGCCCATCGAGACTTTCTGCTTTTCGTCGGCGGTAAGGTTGCGCGCCTTTTTGCTTAACAGATTTTGCAGGTCGAGCACCTCGGCGATTTCCTGCACCTTGCTGTGCACTTTCGCCTCGGCCATGCCCTGATTTCGCAGCGGGAAAGCGAGGTTGTCGAACACCGTCATGGTGTCGTAGACCACCGGAAACTGGAAAACCTGGGCGATGTTGCGCTTCTCCGGGGTCAGGTCGTTGACCGCTTTGCCGTCAAACAACACGTGGCCCTGGGACGGGCTGAGCAGGCCGGAAATGATGTTGAGCAAGGTCGACTTGCCGCAACCGGACGGGCCGAGCAAGGCGTAGGCGCCGCCCTGCTCCCAGACGTGATCCATCTCGCGGATCGCGTAATCCTCGGCGCCGCTCGGGGTTTTGCTGTAGCTGTGGGCGAGGTGCTGCAAACGGATTTCGGCCATCAGGCAACCCTCGCGACACGCCGGCCCGGTGCTTGCACCAGACGGCCCTGCGCATCGAAAACGAACAGTTTGTGGGTCGGGATATAGATGCGGATCGGCGCATCGACGTCGTATTCGTGAACCCCGGGCAAGTGCAGCACCAGCAGAAAGTGCTCGTTGCGCACGTGCAGGAAGGTTTCCGAACCGCTGATTTCGGCGACCTCGACGGTCACGGCCAGTTCGAGATCATCATCGTTGCTCGGCACCAGCGAGATATGGCTAGGGCGCACGCCGAAGCGGAACTCGCCCTCGCCCACCGGGCGCAGATCGACGTTCAACGGGAAGTGGACGAAGTTGGCGAAGCTGACTTCGTTGCCGGCAATGCGTCCCGGCATCAGGTTGATCGGCGGTTCGGAGAACAGTTCAGCGGCGAGCACCGATTGCGGCTGGTGATACACCTCGGTCGACGGCCCGCTCTGGATCACCCGGCCTTCGTGCAGGATGGTGGTGGTGCCGCCGAGGGCCAGCGCTTCGTTGGGCTCGGTGGTGGCGTAGATGGCGATGGTGTGACGGGCCTTGAACAGCTCGCGCATTTCCTGACGCAGCTCTTCGCGCAGCTTGTAGTCGAGGTTGACCAGCGGCTCGTCGAAGAGGATCAGTTCAGCATCCTTGACCAGCGCGCGGGCCATGGCCGTGCGCTGCTGCTGCCCACCGGAGAGCTCCAGCGGATAGCGCTGCAAGAACTTCTCGATGCGCAGCATGCGTGCGGTTTCCTGCACCTTGCTGTGGATGATCTCTTTCGAAATACCGGCCTGGCGCAGTGGCGAGGCGATGTTCTCGAACACGGTCATGGTCGGGTAATTGATGAACTGCTGATAGACCATCGACACGTTGCGCAGCCGCACCGGGCGCTGGGTGACATCGACGCCGTTCATCAGCACGCGGCCGCTGTCGGGCTTGTCGAGGCCGGCCATCAGGCGCATGAGACTGGTCTTGCCGGACAGCGTGCGCCCGAGCAGAACGTTGAAGGATCCGGGTTCGAATTTCAGGCACGCATCGTCGATCCAGATCTGGCCCTCGACGGTACGGCTGACGTGCTCCAGGGTGAGTGACATGGCTCGGCCTTTGTTATTTTTGGAGTCAAGCGACCGGAGCAACAGAGCGACATTCGTGCCAGAAATGGCAAGTGGTTGATTTGCCGTGAAAATCGTTGATTAGGCAGGGAGGTGGCGTTCACAGCTGAACACTTTTGAACAGTCGGGGTGATTGACAATGAACAATAGTGAACAACACTCTATGCACGCTTTTGCCCAATCCTCAATGCAAATGGATCCCCTGTGGGAGCGAGCCTGCTCGCGAAAGCGGTGTGTCATTCAATGAATCCATTGACTGAACCGACGCTTTCGCGAGCAGGCTCGCTCCCACAGGGGGTTTGTGGAGTTTTGAAGATCGGGTTCATAACAATAATAAAATCGCTGCACTCAGAGGCTCGCCCCCATGGCCGCACCTGCTTCGCCGCTGTCCCACGACGCGATCGTCCAGACTTCCTGGCAACGTTGCCGCGCGTTCGGCCTCGACCACCAGAGCGCCCCGGCCTTCGATCAATTGCCCGCCGCCGGCATTGCGCGGCTGCTCGACAGCCATCACTCGCTGGTGCAGACCACGCATCAGGAAGTCCTGCCCTACTACGAAAACATCCTCAGCAATTCCAACTGCCTGATCATGCTCGCCGACAATCAGGGTCAGGTGCTGACCTCATGGGGCACACAGCGCTTTATCGAACCGAATCTGGCACGGGGCTTTCAGGCCGGGGCGAGCTGGATGGAGCGCAGCAGCGGCACCAATGCAATCGGCACCGCACTGGCCTGTGAGCAGGCGGTGCACATCGAACACGACGAACACTTTCTCAAGGCCAACCGCTTCATGACCGGCTCCGCCGCGCCGATTTTCGACGCCGAGCGCAAGGTCATCGCCGTGCTCGATGTCTCCAGTGACAGCTACCTACCGCCCTCGCACACCTTGGGCATGGTCAAGATGATGAGCCAGACCGTGGAAAACCGGCTGATCCTCAACCTGTTCCACGGCCAGCATTTTCAACTGACCTTCAACACCGGGTTGAACAACCTCGACAGCCAGTGGGCCGGGCTGTTGATTTTCGATGAGAGCGGACAGGTGCTGTCGGCCAATCGCCGCGCCGACAATCTGCTCGGTGTGCGTTTATCCCGCGTCAGCGTTGAAAGCCTGTTCAAGGTGTCGCTGCTGGAGCTGATCAACCAGCCCGAGGGTCTGCCGTTTGCCTTGCAGACCTCCGGACGCAACCGTTTCCAGTGCTTGCTGAAACGGCCGAAACAGGCGCCGGTGCAGGCGCGGGTATTTGTCGCCGAGGACAAGCCTGCGCCAGCCAGCGCGATCAGCCTCAATACCCTGCATTTCGGCGACAGTCGCGTGGAAAAAGCCGTACGCCAGGCCGAGCGCTTGCTGGAGAAAGACATTCCGTTGCTGATCCACGGCGAAACCGGGGTCGGCAAGGAAGTCTTCGTCAAAGCCTTGCACCAAGCCAGCTCTCGACAAAAACAGGCATTCATCGCAGTGAACTGCGCGGCGATCCCCGCTGAACTGGTCGAGTCCGAGTTGTTCGGTTACGAGAAAGGCGCGTTCACCGGGGCCAACCAGAAAGGCAGCATCGGCCTGATCCGCAAGGCCGACAAAGGCACGCTGTTTCTCGACGAGATCGGTGACATGCCGCTGCCAACTCAGGCGCGTTTGTTGCGCGTGTTGCAGGAGCGTTGCGTGCAGCCGGTGGGCAGCAGCGAGTTGTTTCCGGTGGACTTGCGGATCATTTCCGCGACCAACCGATCGTTGCGCGAGCAGGTACAACTGGGCCGCTTTCGCGAAGACTTGTACTACCGCATCGGCGGCCTGACCCTGGAGCTGCCGCCGTTACGCGAGCGCAGTGACAAGCAGGCGCTGTTCAAACGGCTGTGGGAGCAACATCGCGAGCCGACGCAATGGGCGGGGCTGAGCCAGGAGGTATTGGAGCTGTTTGAAAAGCATCCGTGGCCGGGGAATCTGCGTCAGGTCAGCAGCGTGATGCAGGTAGCGCTGGCCATGGCCGAGGAACAACCGGTGCGGGCTGAGCATCTGCCGGATGATTTTTTTGTCGACCTGGAGATGGAGCCGGTTGAGACGGCGGCGCCGCTGGGGCTGGATTTGAATGATGTTGAGGCGTTGAACAGGGAGTTGAAGGCGGCCGGGGGGAATATTTCGCATCTGGCGCGGCGGCTGGGGGTTAGCCGCAATACGCTTTACAAGCGGTTGCGGCAGATTGGCAATTAAAAGCCAGATCAAAAGATCGCAGCCTTCGGCAGCTCCTACAGGGATCGCGTTTCCATCGATCGTTCCCACGCTCCGCGTGGGAATGCAGCCCGGGACGCTCCGCGTCCCTACAGAGCCGAACGCGGAGCGTCCGTTGAGGCATTCCCACGCAGAGCGTGGGAACGATCATGGTAGGGGCTTTGGGCCTCAGTCCGCCAGACGCCAGGTAGTCCCACCCTTGCCATCTTCCAGCACCACGCCCATCGCCGTCAGCTGATCACGGATACGATCGGACTCAGCCCAATCCTTGCCCGCCCGAGCTGCCAGGCGCGCCGCAATCAGTGCATCGACTTCAGCCGCATCGACCCGCCCTTCAGCGCCGGCCTGCAGGAAGTCATCCGCCTCCAACTGCAACACACCGAGCACACTCGCCAGTTCTTTCAGACGTGCCGCCAGCCCCGCCGCTGCATCGAGATCGCTCTCACGCAGACGGTTGATCTCGCGCACCATCTCGAACAGCACGGCGCAGGCTTCAGGGGTGCCGAAGTCATCGTTCATCACCGTGGTGAAACGCTCGACAAACGCTTCGCCGCCCGCCGGCGCCACGCTCGGCAGGCCTTTCAGCGCATGGTAGAAACGCTCCAGTGCGCCCTTGGCGTCCTTGAGGTTGTCTTCCGAATAGTTGATCGCGCTGCGGTAGTGGCTCGATACCAGCAGGTAACGCACGACTTCCGGGTGGTACTTGTCGAGCACGTCGCGGATGGTGAAGAAGTTGTTCAAGGACTTGGACATCTTCTCGCCATTGATGCGAATCATGCCGCAATGCATCCACGCGTTGGCGTAGGTCTTGCCGGTGGCCGCTTCGCTCTGGGCGATTTCATTTTCGTGGTGCGGGAACTCCAGATCGCTGCCGCCGCCATGAATGTCGAAGGTCTCGCCGAGGCAGCAGGTCGACATCACCGAGCACTCGATGTGCCAGCCCGGACGTCCGGCGCCCCATGGCGATTCCCAGCTCGGCTCGCCCGGCTTGGCGGCTTTCCACAGGACGAAGTCGAGCGGGTCTTGTTTCGACTCATCGACTTCGATGCGCGCGCCAATGCGCAAATCTTCGATCTTCTTGCGCGACAGCTTGCCGTAGCCCATGAACTTGGCGACGCGGTAGTACACGTCGCCATTGCCCGGTGCGTAGGCGTAGCCCTTGTCGATCAGGGTCTGGATCATCGCGTGCATGCCAGCGATGTGATCGGTGGCGCGCGGTTCCATGTCCGGCTTCTGGATGTTCAGGCGCGCTTCGTCTTCGTGCATCGCGGCGATCATGCGCTCGGTCAGCGCTTCGAACGACTCACCGTTCTCGCGGGCGCGATTGATGATCTTGTCGTCGATGTCGGTGATGTTGCGCACGTAGGTCAGGTCATAACCGCTGAAGCGCAGCCAGCGCGTCACCAGGTCGAACGCGACCATGCTGCGGCCGTGGCCGAGGTGGCAGTAGTCGTACACGGTCATCCCGCAGGCGTACATGCGCACCTTGTTGCCATCCAGCGGCTTGAAGACTTCTTTGCTCTTGCTGAGCGTGTTGTAGATCGTTAGCACGTTAGTTCCTTGACTCACTCACTGGCCCCACGAATCACGCAGGGTCACGGTACGGTTGAATACCGGCTGACCGGGTTTCGAGTCCTTCAGGTCTGCGACGAAGTAGCCTTCGCGCTCGAACTGGAAACGGTCTTCCGGCTGTGCGTTGCCGAGAGATGGCTCAGCGCGACAACCGGTCAGCACTTGCAGCGAGTCAGGGTTGATGTTGTCGAGGAAGCTGGCGCTGTCTTCGGCCTTTTCCGGGTTCGGCGAACGGAACAGGCGATCGTACAGACGCACTTCGCACTCGACGCTGGCGGCGGCCGGCACCCAGTGGATCACGCCTTTGACCTTGCGCCCTTCCGGGTTCTTGCCGAGGGTGTCCGGGTCGTACGAGCAACGCAGTTCGACGATGTTGCCGTCGGCGTCCTTGACCGCTTCGTCGGCGCGGATCACGTAGCTGCCGCGCAGACGCACTTCACCGGCCGGTTCCAGGCGCTTGTAGCCCTTCGGCGGCTCTTCCATGAAGTCTTCACGATCGATGTAGATTTCCCGGGCAAACGGCAGCGCGCGCACGCCCATGTCTTCTTTCGGGTGGCGTGGCAGTTCGAGGTTTTCGACCTGGCCTTCCGGGTAGTTGGTGATGACCACTTTCAGCGGACGCAGCACGCACATGGCGCGCGGGGCGCTGTGGTCGAGGTCGTCACGGATGCTGAATTCGAGCATGCCGAAATCGACCACGCCGTCGGAACGGTTGGTGCCGATCATTTCGCAGAAGTTGCGGATCGATTTCGGCGTGTAGCCACGGCGGCGGAAGCCCGACAGCGTGGACATGCGCGGATCGTCCCAGCCATTGACGTGCTTCTCGTCCACCAACTGCTTGAGCTTGCGCTTGCTGGTGATCGTGTAGTTCAGGTTCAGGCGGCTGAATTCGTACTGGCGCGGGTTCGCCGGCACCGGCAGGTTCTCCAGGAACCATTCGTACAGCGGGCGATGGCTTTCGAACTCGAGGGTGCAGATCGAATGGGTGATGCCTTCGATGGCATCCGACTGACCGTGGGTGAAGTCGTAGTTCGGATAGATGCACCACTTGTCGCCGGTCTGGTGGTGATGCGCGTGGCGGATGCGATACATGATCGGGTCGCGCAGGTTCATGTTCGGCGAAGCCATGTCGATCTTCGCCCGCAGCACGCGCGCGCCGTCCGGGAATTCACCGGCCTTCATCCGCGCGAACAGGTCGAGGTTTTCCTCAACCGAACGGTCACGGAACGGGCTGTTCTTGCCCGGCTCGGTCAGGCTGCCACGGTATTCCTTGGCCTGTTCCGGGGTCAGGTCGTCGACGTAGGCCTTGCCGGCCTTGATCAGCTCGACGGCCCAGTCGTGCAATTGATCGAAATACTGCGAGGCGTAGCGCACTTCACCGGACCATTCGAAGCCCAGCCATTTGACGTCGCTTTCGATGGCGTCGATGTATTCCTGATCTTCCTTGGCCGGGTTGGTGTCGTCGAAACGCAGGTGCGTGACGCCACCGAACTCCTGGGCCAGGCCGAAGTTGACGCAGATCGACTTGGCGTGGCCGATGTGCAGGTAGCCGTTGGGCTCCGGCGGGAAGCGAGTCACGATCTGGGTGTGCTTGCCCGAGTCCAGATCTGCCTGGATGATCGGCCGCAGGAAGTTGACCGGCACGGCAGGGCCGGACTTGGCATTCGAGGTAGGGTCGACAGTGGGCTTGCTCATAGGATCCTTGACGTACAGGTGCGCGGCCGCAAAGAGGGGCCAGACAAAACAAAGCCGCTATCATAGCCGATGCTGTCAAGGGCCTGACAGAGCAGCTCTTATAAAGGCACGCATTTAATCGCCGGGAAATGAAAAACCGCCTCGAAATTCGCGCCTGTCACGCTAAACTGCGCACCTTGGCCGAAGCAGGCTGAACCGGTTGTGGGGCTCAATGTCCCAGAACCACGAATTCCCTATGAAGAGTAATGACCATGACTCAAGTCAAACTGACCACCAACCATGGCGACATCGTCATCGAACTGAACGCTGAAAAGGCGCCGATCACCGTTGCCAACTTCATCGAGTACGTCAACGCCGGTCACTACACCAACACCGTATTCCACCGCGTCATCGGCAACTTCATGATCCAGGGCGGCGGTTTCGAGCCAGGCATGAAAGAGAAGAAAGACAAGCGTCCAAGCATCCAGAACGAAGCGGACAACGGTCTCTCCAACGACAAATACACCGTCGCCATGGCCCGCACCATGGAGCCGCATTCGGCATCGGCGCAGTTCTTCATCAACGTCGCCGACAACACCTTCCTCAACCACAGCGGCAAGAACGTCCAGGGCTGGGGCTACGCGGTATTCGGTAAAGTGACCGCCGGCACCGACGTTGTCGACAAGATCAAAGGCGTGTCGACCACTTCCAAGGCCGGCCACCAGGACGTACCAGCAGACGACGTGATCATCGAGAAAGCCGAGATCATCGCAGCGTGATATTGCTGATTTCAGACTTGCATCTGGAAGAGGAGCGCCCGGACATTACCCGGGCGTTTCTGGATTTGCTCGCCGGACGCGCCCGCTCGGCGAGTGCGTTGTACATCCTCGGCGACTTCTTCGAGGCATGGATTGGCGACGACGCCATGACGCCCTTTCAGCGTTCCATCTGCCAGGCCCTGCGCGATTTGAGCGACAGCGGCACGGCCATATTCCTGATGCACGGCAATCGCGACTTCATGCTCGGCAAGGCTTTCTGCAAACAGGCCGGCTGCACCTTGCTGAAGGATCCGAGTGTCGTGCAGTTCTACGGCGAGCCAGTGCTGCTGATGCACGGCGACAGCCTGTGCACCCGCGACGTTGGCTACATGAAGCTGCGCCGCTACCTGCGCAACCCGATCACCCTGTTCATCCTCCGTCATCTGCCGCTGAGCAGCCGCCACAAACTGGCGCGCAAGCTACGCAGCGAAAGCCGTGCACAGACGCGGATGAAGGCCAATGACATCGTCGATGTCACCCCGGAAGAGATTCCGCGAGTGATGCAGGCATTCGGCGTGAAGACTCTGATCCACGGCCACACCCACCGCCCGGCAATTCACAAGTTGCAGCTTGGTGAGCAGGCGGCGAAGCGGATTGTGCTGGGGGATTGGGATCGTCAGGGTTGGGCGTTGCAGGTGGATGAGAGTGGGTATGCCTTGGCGCCGTTCGATTTCGCCCCGCCGCCAGCCCTCCCCGCCCCAACGATTTAAAGCGAAGATCAAAAGATCGCAGCCTTCGGCAGCTCCTACTTTGGAATGCGTTCTCCTGTAGGAGCTGCCGAAGGCTGCGATCTTTTAGCAGTCACTGCAAAATCAATGACCGGATGCAGCAGGCCCGGCCTTGGCGGCAAACGGCGGCTTAGCCAGCCACACGATCAGAATCAACCCCATAAACCCCCAGCCCAGCAACGTGAAGTAATCCACGGTGGAGAGCATGTACGCCTGGCTCGTGAGGATCTGATCCATCTGCGCATACGCCGACTGGCTCGCCCCGCCCAATTGATTTAAGGTCTCGCGGGTAGCTGGCTCGAACGTGCTGATGCTTTCGCTCATATACGCATGATGCTGATCGGCCCGGCGAATCCAGATCCACGTGGTCAGCGAGGCCGCGAAGCTGCCGCCCAGTGTCCGCAGGAAAGTCGCCAGACCGGCGCCGTCGGCAATCTGGCTCGGCGGCAAGTCCGACATCAGAATGCTCAGGGTCGGCATGAAGAACAGCGCCACACCGATGCCCATGAACAACTGCACCAGCGCGATGTGCTGGAAGTCGACTTCGTTGGTGAACTCGGCACGCATGAAGCAGCTCAGGCCAATCGCCAGAAACGCAATGCCGGCGAGCAGACGCAAGTCGAACTTGTGCGCGTATTTGCCGACAAACGGCGACAGCAGCACCGGCAGAATCCCGATCGGCGCCACGGCAAGTCCCGCCCAGGTCGCGGTGTAACCCATTTGCGTCTGCAACCACTGCGGCAGGATCAGGTTGATGCCGAAGAAGCCTGCGTAACCCAAGACCAGCACCAGCGTGCCGATGCGGAAGTTGCGATGGGCGAACAGGCGCAGGTTGACCACCGGATGGCGGTCGGTCATTTCCCAGATCACGAACACCGCCAGCGCGACCACGGAAATCGCCGCGCCGACGATGATGAAATTCGACTCGAACCAGTCCAGGTCATTGCCCTTGTCGAGGATCACCTGCAACGCGCCAACACCGATGATCAGCGTGATCAGGCCGACGTAATCCATTGGCTGGCGACTGGTCACCACCGGCCGTTTCGCCAGTTGCGAACGCACCACCATCACCGCAAAGATGCCGATCGGCACGTTGATAAAGAAGATCCACGGCCAGCTGTAACTGTCGGTAATCCAGCCGCCGAGAATCGGCCCGGCAATGGGCGCGACCACCGTGACCATCGCCAGCAGCGCCAGGGCCATCCCGCGTTTCGCCGGCGGATACACCGCGATCAACAGCGTCTGCGTCATCGGGTACAGCGGCCCGGCGACCAAGCCTTGCAGCACGCGAAAGCCGATCAGCTCAGGCATCGAAGTGGAGATACCGCAGAGAAACGATGCCAGTACGAACAGCATCGTCGCCCACAGAAACAGCTTCACCTCGCCGAAGCGGCGGCTGAGCCAACCGGTCAGCGGCAGCGCAATTGCGTTGCTCACGGCAAACGAAGTGATGACCCAGGTGCCCTGCTCCGAACTCACGCCGAGGTTGCCGGAAATCGTCGGCAACGCCACGTTGGCGATGGTCGTGTCGAGCACTTGCATGAATGTCGCCAGCGACAGGCCGATGGTGCTGAGCAACAGGCTGGGCGGCGTGAAAGAAGCGTTATTGCTCATTGTGAATCCTATGAAACCTGATGGTCGCTGCGGCCTGATGAACACAGGCGGCCCTGTGGTAGCAGGCCCTTGTGGCGAGGGGATTTATCCCCGCTGGGTCGCGAAGCGGCCCCTCTTTTGGCTCAGGAAAAACGGGCCTGCTGCGCAGGCCAGCGGGGATAAATCCCCTCGCCACAGATAACCCCTCACCACAGAGCCTGCTTCTGATCCGGTGTGCTCTCAGCGCTGTGCGGTCTTGCCTGCTGCTGCGCTGTTGTCGTGAATCAATTGGGCAATCATCGCGTCCGCTTCGGCCAGTTGGCGGTCATACACATTGGTGCTGAACGAAGCCTTTTGCGGCGGTTGCTGGGCCAGCACCGGGCCGCTCTGGTCGTGCAGATTGACCTCGACATTGGTCGACAGACCGACACGCAGCGGGTGCTTGGCCAGCTCTTCGGCGTTGATGTGGATACGCACCGGCACACGCTGGACGATCTTGATCCAGTTACCGGTGGCGTTCTGTGCCGGCAGCAAGGCAAATGCGCTGCCGGTACCGGCGCCGAGGCTGTCGACGGTGCCGCTGTATTTCACATCGCTGCCATAAATATCGGCCTCGATATCCACTGGCTGGCCGATGCGCATGTCACGCAGTTGGGTTTCCTTGAAGTTGGCGTCGATCCACAGCTGATCCAGCGGAATCACCGCCATCAACGCGGTGCCCGGCTGCACGCGCTGACCGAGTTGCACAGTGCGCTTGGCGACGTAACCGGTGACCGGCGCGATCAAGGTGCTGCGGGCATTGGTCAGATAGGCCTGACGCAGATCGGCAGCCGCCGACATTACGTCCGGATGCGACGAGACCACGGTGTCGTCGACCAGTGCGCTGGTGGTTTTCAGTTGCTGTTTGGCGTTGGCCAGAGCGTTCTGCGCCGAGGTCAGGTCGTCGCGGGCGTGGGACAGCTCTTCCTGGGAAATCGCCCCGCCCTGAGCCAGGTTTTTCCGCCGGTTGTAGTTGTCCTGGGCCTTCTGCACTTCGGCCTGCTGCGCATTGACCTGGGCTTTCATGCCGTCGACGTTGCTATACAGGCCGCGCACCTGACGCACGGTGCGCGCCAGTTTCGCCTTGGCACTTTGCAGGCCGACTTCGGCATCGTTGGGGTCGAAGTTGACCAGCACCTGGCCTTCCTGGACCAGATCCCCGTCGTCGGCACCGATGCTGACCACGGTGCCGGTGACCAGCGGCGTGATCTCCACGACGTTGCCGTTGACGTAGGCATCGTCGGTGCTTTCGTTAAAGCGCCCGATGAACTCGTGATAGGCCCAGACGCCGGCAATGGCGAGCAGGACCACCACAGCGAGGGCCAGCAGCATCACCTTGCGTTTGCGCGGGTTGCCGGTGTCCGGGGTGTTGTCTTGAGCTTGGGTGTTTTCGGCAGTGGCCATGACAAATACCTTGAATTATGGGTGCGACGACGCGGGGCTGGCGTTGGCTGCGTTCAGGTTTTCACCCTGAAAGCCGCCGCCCAGCGCTTGCATCAGTTGAATCGACAGGTCGATCTGCTCGGCATTGAGGGTCGCCAGTTGACGCTGGGCCTGGAGCAATTGCTGCTCGATGCTGAGCACGTCCAGGTAGTTGCCGATGCCGGAACCGTAACGCTGGACGACGGTGTTGTAAGAATCCTGAGCAATGTCGGTGGCGTGTTGCTGCGCGCCGATCTGCCGGCCGATATCGCGCAGCTGATTGATGGTATCGCCGACATCGCCGAGGGCTTTCACCAGACTTTTGTTGTACTGCGCCACCGCCAGATCGTAATCAGCGTCGCGCGCATCGAGGTTGGCGCGCAGGCGTCCGCCATCGAAAATCGGCAGCGACACGGTCGGCGCGATGTTGAAGAAGCGGCTGGCCGAACCGAACATCGCGTCACCCAGCAACGACTCGGCGCCGGCCGAGGCCGACAGATTGAGGTTGGGATAGAAACGGGTTTTCGCCGCATTGATGTCTTTGCTCGCCGCTTCGACACGCCAGCGTGCCGCGACCAGATCCGGGCGGCGTCCGAGCAGTTCCACCGGCAACACCGACGGCACCGCCACGGCGCTGGCTTGCAGGACTTTCGGTCGAGCGATTTCGTTGCCACGATCCGGGCCTTTGCCGAGCAATACCGCCAAGGCGATTTTCGCGCTGTTCAGGCGTTTTTCCGCGTCGATCAGGCTGGCCTGAGAACTGGCTTCCAGACTCTGGGTTTGCTGGAACTGGTACTGGCTGTCGATCCCCGAACTCAAGCGGCGCTGACTGAGGTCGAGCATTTGCCGGGTGCGCTTGAGGTCTTCGCTGGCGAGGTCATAAACGATGTGCGCCTGACCGAGATCGCTGTAAGCGCGGGCGACGTCAGCGGCAAGTGTCAGCTGCGCGGCCTGACGGTCGACTTCGGCAGCGCGGGCCTCGCCGAGTGCGGCTTCCCAGGCATCGCGCTGACCGCCCCACAAGTCGAAGTTGTAATTGAAACCGGCGCTGACATTGCGCACCGTCGCATAGGCACCGCCCTGCCCCAGCGGATCCTGATCACGAGCCAGCCGCGAACGGCTGATGCCGGCGCTGGCGTCGAGGGTCGGATAGCGCTCGGCATCGGCGGCATAGGCGGCGGCACTGGCCTGATGGGCGCGGGCTGCGGCGATCTGCATGTCCGGGCTGTCGTGCAGGGCTTCGCGGATCAGGCCGTCGAGCTGCGGATCGCCGAGGCTGCTCCACCAATCGCTCTTCGGCCACGCCGCTGGCGACAGGGTGACGCCGTCCAGAGACTGCGCTGTCTTCAGGCTCTTCGCGTCGAGGCGTTGGCCTTCAGTGTCGAGGCCGCTGTAGTTGGCGCAACCGGCGAGGATCATCGCCGACAACAGCAGCATCAGACTGCTGCGCAAAGTGTTAGCGCTCATTGTGATCACCTAGACGCTGGATGGTGATCGGGTCACCGGCGGCCAGCAGGATTTTCTTGAGGATGTATTCCAGGGTTTTCAGCTCTTCGCGGGAGATCGCGCCGGCCAGTTCATTCATCGCATCGGCACCGATGTGCGGCAGACGATCAGCCAGTTGCTGGCCCTGCTCGGTCAGTTTCAACTCCACCTGACGGCGATCGCCTTCGCTGCGCTGACGAATCAGGAACGCTTTCTGCTCGAGACGATCGAGCATGCGCGTCATCGACCCGCTGTCCAGCGAAAGATGCCGGCACAGCTCGGCCGGGGTGTCGACGCCGAACTGGGCCATGATGATCAACACTTTGAACTGCGCGGCGGTGATGCCGTGGGGTTCCATGTGGGTATCGATGATCCGGTCCTTGAGCAACGCGGCACGGCCGAGCAACAGGCCGAGGTGGCAATGTTTGAATTCTTCCGGGGTGAAATGCTTCATGGCTCGACCTGATAACTGCCTAGGCAGTGAATGTATGTCGAGATGTTACTGCTTAGGCAGCGAATGTCAACGCAATAGTTAGGGGGCTTGGTAATTTGTTGACAAGTGAACTGGGTTTTATCGCGTGCGCAACCGCATTCGCGAGCAGGCTCGCTCCCACAGGGAAAACACGTTCCAATGTGGGAGCGAGCCTGCTCGCGAAGGGTGCGACTCGATTGAAATAAGCAGGTGCGCTCTAGAAATCCCGCTTGTAGAAAATATCCAGCGAGCTCGCCACGCCGCTCGCCGCTTCGACGTAGACCTTCTTGCTCAGCTTGTAGCGCAGGGCGATGGTGCTGGCCGGTTCGAATACACCCACTCCATAGCGGAGGCTGAGTTTTTCCGAGATGTTGCCGCTGGCGACGACGCTGGTGTCGTTGCCGCTGCCTTGGGTGTCGAGTTGGAAGTCCTGAATACCCAGATCCTTGGCCAGACCACTGGTGACCCCAGCGCTGCCCATCAGGCCCAGGCCCAGCGCGGCTTGCGCGAGCATATTGTTATCTTCGCCGCTGGTACTCAGCGGACGGCCCAGCACCAGGTACGACAGCGCCTGTTCCTGACTCATCGCCGGTTCGGAGAAGATCTGCGTGGTCGGTTGTTCGGCGCTGCCGCTCAGGCGAATACCGGCGATGACGTCGTCGGTCTGACGGATCGCTTCGATGTCCAGATACGGCTGGTCGATGGGACCGGCGAACAACAGACGCGCGCGACGCACCGTCAGGCGCTGGCCGTAGGCGCGATAGCGGCCGTCGTTGAGCCAGAGTTCGCCACGGGTATCCATGTTGTCGCCGATGTGCACCTGACCTTGCAGGTTGGCGGTCAGGCCGAAACCGGCAAAACTCAGCTTGTCCTGGCCGACGATCACGTCGATGTCCATTTTCATCGCGATCGGTGGTTTGCCCTCTTCGGTCTGCGCACCGACGATGATCGTGTCGTCGGAGACTTTCACGGTCGATGGCGGCAATTCACGCACGGTGATTTCGCCCTTCGGCACCAGCACCTTGCCGGCAACTTTCAGCTCATCGCCGGCCATGGAAATCTTCAGGTCCGGGGCCATTTCCAGTTTGGCGTAGGGTTCGACGCTGACTGGCAGTTGCGTGCCCTTGAGCGCCAGATCGACCACCAGTGCCTGCCCCCAGGCGACGTTGCCGTTGAGACTGCCTTTGCCAGTCTTGCCGCTGTCCCAGCCACCGTCCAGGCGCACCGATTCGCCGGCAATCGCCGCAGTCAGTTGCAGGTTCTGCAGCTCCATCGGCAGTTCGGCGCCGGACACTTCGCCATCGCTGAGCTGCACAGTGCCGTTGACCAATGGCGCGAGCAGGCCACCGGAAATAGTGCCGCTGCCGTTGAGCCGGCCAGTGATTTTTTCCACCATCGGCACGAACGGCCGCGCCACCGACAGATCGAGGCCGGAAAGGCGGAACGAACCGCTCAGCGGTTTGTTTTTCGGCAGCGGATTGAGCTGCGCCTGGACCAGCAATTCGCCGAGTTTGCCGCCGACAAAATTGAGCTCGGTGTCGACGCGCTTGGGCGTGAGCTTGCTGCTGAGTTTGAGGGTCTGGTAGGGGAAATCCAGCCAGCGATCCTTGTCGCGCACGCGCAGGGTGCCGCCGCTGGCATCGACACTGACCACGCCGTTCGGGCCGCTCGCCGGCAAGTCGAGTTGCAGATCGGCGTTGAGTCGGCCCTGCCAGGCGAAGTCTTTGGGCAGCCACTGCGCAAGGCTTTCGATCGGGAATTGCTTGAGGTGATAACGCAGCTTCGGCTCGGGCATCAGGCGTTGGTCTTCGCCACACAGGCTGGCGTTGCCGGACAGCCAGCAATGCGCGCCGAAATTGATCTGGCCGTCCGCCAGGCGCTCCAGTTTTGCGGGGCCTTGCAGCTTCCAGTCCTGGCCACCGGCCTGAATGTCGCCACTGGCCAGACGTCCGCGCCAGTTGCCCTTGTCGAAGTTGCCGTCCAGACCCAGCGCCAGTTTCAGCTTCGGTCCGATCAGGTCGAGGTTGAGTTTCTGGCTTTTGATATCGCCCTGAGCACTGGCGGTCAGGGTGCCCAGCGAGGTGTCGCCGGCCTGAATGCCGCTGCCTTTGAGATTGATCTTCGCCCGCTGCGCACTGTCGAGCGTGGCGTCGAGGTTGAGGCTTTGCAGACGGTTGTCCTGAAAGGCCAGTTGCGAGCCCTGCAAATCGAGCTTGCCCTGCGGCGCCTTCAGCGTACCGGCGACGTTGACCTGCCCGTTGACCTGCCCGCGCAATTGCGGCCACAGCTGGGCCAGACGCGGCAGCTTGACGTCGATCTGTCCGCCGAGTTTGTCCTGCAGGCTGCCCTTGCCGTTGATGCTGTTATCGCCGAGGCGGATTTGCAGGGCATTAAGGTTCCACCGCTCGCCCGCACCGTCAGCCTTGGCCTGCAAAATCGCCGGCTGACCGCGCAATTTGCCTTTGAGGTCGAGGTCGGCGCTGAGGCTGAGCTGATTATTCTTCATCTCGCCTTTGCTCTGCAACGGCCCGGCCAGCGTGCCCGGCAGCTCCGCGACCCAGTACGCCGGGTTGAGCGCCGACAGATCCAGCGCGGTATCCCAGGCGATGCCGTCGGCGAAGCGCACATTGACGTGCCCTTCGGCCTTGCCCTGCCCGGCCTGCATGACCAGTTGCGGCAAGGCGATCTGTTCCAGACTGCCGCTGAACGGACTGCTCAAGGTGAACGCGCCGGCCGGGCCATCCAGCGCCGCGTCGAAATTACCGAGGTACTGACCGTCGGTGTAGGACACTTCGCCGGTAAAGGTGCGCAACGTCACTTGCGGCTCGTCGATTTCCGGATAGAGCCGGTGCCACGGGAAGCCTTGCCAGTTGATACTGGCCTGAGCGCTGAGGCCCTTGCTCCAGTCGACGTTGCCGGTGAGCTTGAGGCTTTGCGTGTCGTTGGCATTGAGGTCGAGGCCGGCGATCTGCGCGCCATTGGCGTCAACCTTGCCCTTGAGCAGCAGCGCCACTGGCGATTTTTCGGCGGGCAGCGTGGCGTTGCCGAGGAGTTGATAACCGTTTTTCAGGTCGCCTTCGCCCGTGAGCACAAGCTGATTGAATTGCAGGGTGTCCGGCAGATCGGCGCTGGGTTTGAACGCGTCGCTGGTGATGCGCAGCTTGGCCGGCAGGTTTTCCGCCAGCGCTTGCAGTTCACCGTTCAACTGGCCGTCGAGGTAGCCACGGCTGTCGGCGTGCAGGTTGAGGGTTTTCAGCAGATCACCTTCAACTTTCAACGCCAGCGTCCACGGCTCGCTGCCGGGAGACGGCAAAGTCAAATCGCCCTGAATCGTCAGCGGCCAGTTGCCGCTCGGTTGCAGCAGGCCGGACAGGTTCAGGCTGAGCTCGTCGCGCTGCAATTTCACGCTGTCGATCTGCAGGCCCTGAGCGGTCCAGTGCGCCGCCAGTTGCAAGCCCTTGAGTTGTTCGCTGCCGTTGAACAACAGGCTGCCCACCTCGACGTCGCCCAATTTGATGGCCAACGGCAATTGCAGGTCCGGCAGTGTGATCGGGCCGCTCTCGGTGGTTTCTTCGCTCGGCGGGAATTGCAGGATTACCTGCTCGGCCTTGAGCTGATCGATGCACAAGGTCATGCGCGTCAGGCACAGTGGCGACCAGGCGAAGATCGCCTTGTTCAGCTCGACTCGGCTGGTGTCCTGCTGCCACACCAGGTGATCGGCGCTCCATTGCCCAGCGAGGCGACCGTGGAAATTCTCCACGCTCAGGCCCGGCACCAGGCCCAGCGCCCAACGACTGCCGGCCTGCGTGCCAAGCAGTGCGGAGATACTCAAGACGATCAACACGACCAGCGCCAACAGCGTCAGCGCCGTAATTTTCACACCACGCTTCACAGCTCAGGCCCCATGGAAAAGTGCAGCCGGATGCCGCCGTCGTCGTCCAGCGCGTGGGCCAGGTCAAGGCGGATCGGCCCGACCGGCGAGACCCAGCGCACACCCACACCGACCCCGGTCTTGAGGTCGGGCAGTTCGAGTTTGTTGAAAGAGTTGCCTTGGTCGACGAACGTCGCGACCCGCCATTTTTCGGCGATCGAGTATTGATACTCGACGCTGCCAGCCACCATGTAGCGACCGCCAATCCGTTTGCCATCGGAATTTTTCGGCGACAGGCTCTGATAGTCGTAACCGCGCACGCTCTGATCGCCACCGGCAAAAAAGCGCAGCGACGGCGGAATCGAGTTGTAGCCGTTGGTGGCGCTGCCGCCGACCTGCACGCGGCCGAGCAAGCGGTGCTTGTCGAACACCGTGGTCAGGCCTTTGACCAGCGCGGTGCCATATAAAAGGTTGTTGTCCGAACCGAGGCCTTCCTTGGCCACTTTGCTTTCGAAGCTCAGGCGATAGCCGTTGCGCGGGTCGATGCGGTTGTCGCTCTTGAGGTACGAATAACTGATGCCGGGCATCAGCAACGTGCTCAGGCCGGAGTCGTCGCCGAGTTCGTATTCTTCACGTTGCCATTTCAGCGAGATCACCCGCTGCCAGCCGCTGGGCAACTTGCTGTGCCATTCCGGGCCGAAAGTCAGCAGTTTGCTCAGGGTGTCGGAGCCTTCGATGTCTTCGAACTGATAGCCGCCGGCCCAGCGCAGTTTGTCGGTCAATGGCGGGTCGAGCGGGATGTCGTAGAACAGCCCGACGTTCTGCCGGGGCGCCGAGAGCTCGGCCTCCCAGCCATAGCTGTCGCCCTGCGGGTTGACCCAGTGACGCGTCCAGTTGGCCTTGATCCGTGGCCCGACGTCGGTCGAATAACCGAGTCCCAGACCCATGGTGCGCGGCTTGCGCGTGTCGAGTTTGACGGCGACCGGAATCACATCGTTCTGCGCTGCCGTCGGTGCTGCATCGACGCGCACGCCTTCGAAATAGCCGCTCGATTGCAGGTCGCGGTTGAGTTCGGCGATCAGTTCCGAATCATAAGGCTCGCCTGCCTTGAACGGCACCATGCGTTGCAGCAGGTCTTCGTCGAACGGCGTGTCGCCCTCGAAACTGACTTTGCCCAGCGCATAACGCGGGCCGCTGTCGTAGATCAATTCGATGTCGGCCACGCCCGCGCGGGGATCGACCATGAGTTTCTGGCTGGTGAAATGACCGCTGAAGTAACCGAAGCGCGAGGCCTGATTCTGGATCACCCGTTTGGCGTCTTCGTAACGGCCATGGTTGAGCACGGCGCCGGACTTGAGCAGGTCGCTTTTCGGTACGCGAAAGGATTTCAGCGAGGCCGCCGGGCCGTCGACGCGCACGGTGACGTTGCGCAGGCGAATCGGCTCGCCGGGATCGATGTTCAGCACCAGACGCGGTTTTTCCCCGCCCTTGACGTCACTGTCGATCTGCGGCTGATAGTAGCCCAGAGCCTGCGCCGCTTTGCGCGCCTGCTCTTCGGCGCCGCGACTGAAACGCAGCAAGGCTTCTTCGTCGCGATCGCCGAGGCTGCCGATATAGCCTTCTATATTGGCCTTGAGTTCATCGTTGGACGGCTTGATCCGTACATCCAATTCACTTTGCGCCAGCGCCGCGCAGCTGGATAACAGCATCAGCACGCCGCTGGTAAATCTTCGTGGAAACTTCATAGGCGCGGATGCTATCACGGGCTCGGGAGCCTGATAGAACAGGTAATTTGTGAAGAAGTTCGATCATTATCCCGTTGCTGTTTGTAACACCTGCGGATTGGCGTGGAAAAATACGTGTTCGCGCACCGGCCCGACGGCAACCTCGCCGATCTCCTGATAACCCTGCCTTTTATAGAATTCCAGGTAGCGTGGGTTGCCGGTGTCGAGCACCACGCCTTGCGAGGTTTCATCGACGGCGCACCAGTTGTGCACGGCGGTGAGCAATTGTTCGCCGTAATGCTTGCCCTGGAACTGCGGATGCACACCGAGCAGCGGCAGCATGTGCACCGAGTCACCCGGCACGCATGCGGCGACGGCATCGTGGTATTCCAGATAACGCCGGGTGCAGCGAAAACCGGTGCTGAGCACCATGCGCAAGCGCCACGCCCAACTTTCAGTAACGCCCAGGCGCCGTTGCGGCGGTGCGATCAGGGCGATGCCGATCAAGCGATCGTTGACCAACAAGCCGATCGCCGGCAGGTCCTGGAGAAAATGCTGTTTGACCAGCTCGCGCACCGTGGCGCGCACGCGTTGTTCGTAGCCGGGTCGCTCGGCTTCGAACAGATAGCCGAAGGTCGGCTCGTGGCGATAGGCCTGATACAGCAACGAGCGGGCTTCGCGTGAATAGCCGCGGTCGAGCATGTGGATGTCGGCAACGGCGGACTGGGTTTCAGGCATTGCAGTGATTCTCCCCGGGGGCGCGCTCGGAGGCTGGCGCGCTTGTTGGTACGAACCTTGGGCGGGTGATGTGGTTCCCCTCACAGGTATAGACCAAGTCGGGATCTTCATCGATCTTGCCGGCCTCTTCGCGAGCAGGCTCGCTCCCACACAGGCGCTGCATAGGGCATCACAAATCCCACAGGCCAAAATGATTTGTCCCACACTGGCCCATCTCCCCCATGTCAGCTAGCATCGCCCTTTTGCCAGGACTGCCGACCATGAAGATTGTTTCCTTCAACATCAACGGACTGCGTGCCCGTCCGCATCAGCTGGCAGCGCTGATCGAAAAACATCAGCCCGACGTGATCGGCCTGCAGGAAACCAAGGTTCACGACGACCAGTTCCCCCACGAAGACATCCGCGCCCTTGGCTATCACGTGCACTTTCATGGCCAGAAGGGCCATTACGGTGTCGCCCTGCTCTCGCGCAACGAACCGATCGCCATCCATAAAGGCTTCGCCACCGATGAAGAAGACGCGCAGCGGCGCTTCATCTGGGGCACTTTTGCCGATGCCAACGGCGTGCCGGTGACGATCATGAACGGCTATTTCCCACAAGGTGAAAGCCGTGACCATCCAACCAAATTCCCCGCCAAGGAGCGTTTCTACAGCGATCTGCAAGCGCTGCTGGAAAGCCAGTTCCACAATGAACAGCCACTGGTGGTGATGGGTGATGTGAACATTTCCCCGGAAGACTGCGACATCGGCATCGGCCCGGACAACATGAAGCGCTGGCTGAAAACCGGCAAATGCAGCTTCCTGCCGGAGGAGCGCGAGTGGATGGCGCGCCTGAAAAACTGGGGCCTGACCGACAGCTATCGGCACCTCAACCCCGACGTGAGCGACATGTTCAGCTGGTTCGATTATCGCAGCCGTGGTTTCGAAGATGAACCGAAGCGTGGCCTGCGCATCGATGTAATTCTGGCTTCCCATGGCCTGCTGTCACGGGTCAAGGATGCCGGCGTGGACTACGAACTGCGCGGCATGGAAAAACCGTCGGATCATGCGCCGATCTGGCTTGAGCTGAGCTGATCCAGCCTGAGGGAATTTTCATTGTGGGAGCGAGCCTGCTCGCGAATGCGGTGGATCAGCGACGAATTTTTCGACTGACACGCCGCCTTCGCGAGCAGGCTCGCTCCCACAGATAATCCCCTGTCATATTTCGGTCACGCGCCTGACTTAATCTCCCCGGCAATCCCCTTGGCTTGATTCGGTGCCGGCATGACCCTGCGTGTTCTTTGCGTTTTCCTGTTGAGTGGCTGGCTGTCGGTGTCCGCCGCCGCCCTGCCGATCCCCGAAAACGGCCCGGCATTACGCATTCAGGGCTCCAACACCATCGGCGCCGAACTCGGCCCGGCGCTGGTCGAAGGCCTGTTGCAGGAACAAGGCCTGCTGAAAATCCACCGCGAAACCCCGGACACCGCCAACGAACAACGCATCGTCGGCCAGACCGCGCAAGGGCAACGCGTAATCATCGAAGTCGCCGCCCACGGTTCCAGCACCGGTTTCGCCGCGTTGAAAAACGCCAGCGCCGATCTGGCCGCCTCTTCCCGTGAGATCAAGGACAGCGAACTGCTTGCCCTGCAAGCCCTCGGCGATCTGAAGAGCCCGGCGGCCGAGCAAGTCATTGCCATCGACGGCCTGGCGATCATCCTCAACCCGGCCAACCCGCTTGAGCAGTTGAACACCGAGCAACTGGCGCGGATTTTTGCCGGCGAAGTGAAAACCTGGGAAGAACTCGGTAGCCGTGGCGGCGCCATTCATTTGTATGCGCGGGATGATCAGTCCGGGACGTACGACACGTTCAAGGAACTGGTCCTGAGCCGGCGTGGGAAAAGTCTCAGCAGCGCGGCGAAACGCTTCGAATCCAGCGAGCAATTGTCCGACGCCGTCAGCGCCGATCCGCAAGGTATCGGCTTCATCGGCTTGCCTTACGTGCGTCAGGCCAAAGCCGTGGCGATTGCCGATGGCGCCTCGCAAGCGATGCTGCCGCTGAACAGTCTGATCGCCACCGAAGATTATCCGCTGTCGCGGCGCTTGTTCTTTTATCTACCGCCGGACAGCCAGAATCCGTGGGCGCAGGCGTTGGCAACGTTTGCGCAAAGTCCACAGGGACAGGCGATCGTCGCGACTAGCGGTTTTGTCAGCCAGACCGTGCAAGCCATGAGCGTGGCGCCGAATGCGCTGATGCCCGAGGGTTACCAATCCCTCAGCCGGCATGCCCAGCGTCTGACAGTGAATTTCCGTTTTGCCGAGGGCAGCGCCAGTCTGGACAACAAGGCGCGGCAGGATCTGGCGCGGGTGCTCGACTATATAAAGCGCCATGGCAAGACCGAACGGGCGGTGACGCTGGTGGGGTTTGGTGATTTGAAGGATGACCCGGCGCGGGCCGATCTGCTGTCGAAGCTACGGGCGATGGCGGTGCGGCGCGAGCTGGTCAGAAACGGTGTGGTCATGCGCGAAGTCCGCGGCTTTGGTGCGCTGATGCCGGTGGCGGCCAACAGCGCGGATGAAGGGCGGATCAAGAATCGGCGGGTTGAGGTTTGGGTGTATTGATCCTGACGCCTGATCGTTCCCACGCTCCGCGTGGGAACGCATCCCGTGACGCTCCGCGTCACAGTGGACGCAGAGCGTCCGTGGCGGCATTCCCACGCAGAGCGTGGGAACGATCAGACTGGGGGAGGTGACGCGGTGTTACTGGCCGCTACGCATCATCTCCTTCGGCACATACTTGCCGATCTCGAACTTGCCAATCGCCGCGCGGTGCACTTCGTCCGGGCCGTCGGCCAGACGCAGGGTGCGCTGCATCGCATACATATAGGCCAGCGGGAAATCGTTCGACACCCCTGCCCCGCCGTGCATCTGAATCGCCCGGTCGATCACCCGCAAGGCCACGTTCGGCGCGACGACTTTAATCTGCGCAATCTCGCTTTTCGCCACTTTGTTGCCGACGGTGTCCATCATGTACGCCGCTTTCAACGTCAGCAGACGCGCCATGTCGATTTCCATCCGTGAGTCGGCGATCTTGTCGATGTTGCCGCCCAGACGCGCCAGCGGTTTGCCGAATGCGGTACGGCTGACCGAGCGTTTGCACATCAGTTCCAGTGCACGCTCGGCCATGCCGATCGAACGCATGCAGTGGTGAATGCGGCCTGGGCCAAGGCGACCCTGAGCGATTTCAAAGCCGCGTCCTTCACCGAGCAGGACGTTTTCGTACGGCACCCGAACGTTATCGAACAGCACTTCGGCGTGACCGTGCGGTGCGTCGTCGTAACCGAACACCGGCAGCGGCCGGACGATCTTCACCCCGGGGGTATCGACCGGCACGAGGATCATCGAGTGCTGGGCGTGACGCGGCGCGTCGGGGTTGCTCAGGCCCATGAAGATCAGAATCTTGCAGCGCGGATCGCAGGCGCCGGAGGTCCACCACTTCTTACCATTGATCACCCATTGATCGCCATCGCGCACGGCTCGGGCGGCCATGTTGGTTGCGTCGGAAGATGCCACATCAGGCTCGGTCATGGCGAACGCCGAACGGATCTCGCCGCGCAGCAGCGGCTCGAGCCAGCGCTGTTTCTGTTCTTCGTTGGCGTAGCGCACCAACACTTCCATGTTGCCGGTGTCCGGCGCCGAGCAGTTGAACGGCTCCGGCCCCAGCAGGGAACGGCCCATGATTTCCGCCAATGGCGCGTATTCGAGGTTGCTCAGGCCGGCGCCCAGCTCGGACTCAGGCAGAAACAAATTCCACAGACCCTCAGCCTTGGCCTTGGCCTTGAGCTCTTCCATGATCGCGGTCGGCTGCCAGCGATCGCCCTCGGCGACCTGGCGTTCGAACACCGCTTCGGCCGGGTAAACGTAAGTGTCCATGAACGCAGTCACGCGCTCACGCAGTTCCTGAACCTTGGGCGAATAAGCGAAATCCATGGGTAGTTACCTTCTCGGGCAGAGGTTGTTCAAGTCATGCAATCGATGCTAGAACAGCGCTGATCATTTACCTAGCCTATTCTCGGCGTGTATAAACATTCATCACCAATATATGATCCGCTGATCGTCAGCCCAAAACACTTGCACTTAATAACAAGAGAAGCCGCGTTATGAATCTGAGCAAGGTCGACCTGAACCTTTTCATCGTCTTCGACGCGATCTACACCGAAGCCAACCTGACCCGCGCCGGGCAGATTGTCGGCATCACCCAGCCGGCGGTGTCCAACGCGCTGGCGCGGTTGCGCGAAACCTTCAACGACCCGCTCTTCGTGCGTACCGCTCAGGGCATGGTGCCGACGCCGATGGCGCAGAACATCATCGGCCCGGTGCGCAACGCCCTGTCGCTGCTGCGCGTGTCGGTGCAGGAAAGTCGCATCTTCAACCCGGCGCAGGCGGTCAAGACCTACCGCATCAGCATGACCGACCTGACGGAAGCAATCATTCTGCCGCCACTGTTCCAGCGCCTGCGCCGCCTGGCGCCAACGGTGATCATCGAAAGCTTTCTGTCCAAGCGCCGGGAAACCACCAAGGAACTCGCGGCCGGGCGTCTGGATTTCGCCGTGGATGCGCCGCTCAACACCGACCCGCAGGTGCGCCACGTCAAGCTGATGGACGACCGTTACGTCTGCGCCATGCGCAAGGGCCATCCGATGGCGGGCAAGGAAAAACTCAGCCTCGACGACTACCTGTCGCTGACTCACATCCATATCTCCAGCCGCCGCAGCGGTCTGGGTTATGTCGATCTGGCGCTGGGCAAAATGGGCATCCAGCGCAAGATCGCCCTGCGCTCGCAGCACTATTTGATGGCTTCGCAAGTGATGCAGCAGACCGACATGGTCATGACCGTGCCGGAACGCTTCGCCCGCCGCCATGATTTGCAGTCGTTCAATTTGCCGGTGAATGATGTGCCGTCGGTGGAAACGCATTTGTACTGGCACGAAAGCACCGACCAGGACCCGGCCAACCGCTGGATGCGCGAGCAGATGATCGAGTTGTGCCAACAGGTGACGGCGCAGGAGAAGAAGCTGGAGAAGGTTTAAGACACGACACCGTGTCACCGTTCTTCGCGAGCAGGCTCGCTCCCACATTCGACTGCATTCCTTCCGGTGAAATGCAATTCAGTGTGGGAGCGAGCCTGCTCGCGAATAGGCCGGCAAACGCAGCGAGGATCTTGAGCCTTGACGTAAACGTAAACCACCGATTAGCTTAGCGCCATGCCCCTTTTCCGAGCGCTTTCATGAGCAGTCAGACCTACAGCATTTCCGACCTCGCCCGCGAGCTGGACATCACCACCCGGGCGATCCGCTTTTATGAAGAGCAAGGCCTGCTCAGCCCCGAGCGTCGTGGCCAGGAACGTATCTATTCGCCGCGCGACAAGGTCACCCTGAAGCTGATCCTGCGCGGCAAGCGCATCGGTTTTTCCCTGGCCGAATGCCGCGAGCTGATCGAACTCTACGACCCGTCCGGCGGTAACACCAAACAGCTCAACAGCATGCTGGCGAAAATCAGCGAACGCCGCGAACAGCTCGAACAGCAGTTGCTGGATATCGAGCAGATGAAGCTCGAGCTGGACACTGCCGAAGAGCGCTGCGTACAGGCGCTGGAGCAGACGCTCAAGAGCCAGCAGGCGGTCTAGCAAACACTGGCGCCCCTGTGGGAGCGAGCCTGCTCGCGAATGCATTCTGTCATCCACCATTAACGGTGACTGATCCACCGCTTTCGCGAGCAAGCTCGCTCCCACAGGGATCTTCGTGAACTGAAAAAACAGGCAGGTCCCACCCATGTCCCTCCCCTCCCAAGTACGCCTGATCGAAGTCGGCCCGCGCGATGGCCTGCAGAACGAAGCCCAGCCGATCAGCGTCGCTGACAAGGTGCAACTGGTCGATGCGCTGAGCGCCGCCGGGCTTGGCTACATCGAAGTCGGCAGTTTCGTCTCGCCGAAATGGGTGCCGCAGATGGCCGGATCCGCCGAAGTGTTCGCGCAGATCCAGCGCAAACCCGGCGTGACCTACGGTGCACTGGCGCCGAACCTGCGCGGTTTTGAAGACGCGCTCGCCGCCGGGGTCAAGGAAGTCGCGGTGTTCGCCGCCGCCTCCGAGGCGTTCTCGCAGCGCAACATCAATTGCTCGATCAGCGAAAGCCTGGCGCGGTTTGCGCCGATCATGGAGGCCGCCAAACAACACGGCGTTACCGTGCGCGGTTACGTTTCCTGTGTGCTGGGCTGCCCGTATGAAGGCACGGTTGCGCCGGAGCAAGTGGCGATGGTCGCGCGTGAACTGTACGCGATGGGCTGCTATGAAGTGTCGCTGGGCGACACCATCGGCACCGGCACGGCGGGCGCGACCCGGCGCCTGTTCGAGGTGGTCTCGGCGCAGGTGCCACGGGACAGACTCGCCGGGCATTTCCACGACACCTATGGCCAGGCCATGGCCAACATCTACGCCAGCCTGCTCGAAGGCATTGCGGTGTTCGACAGCTCTATCGCCGGCCTCGGCGGCTGCCCGTACGCCAAAGGCGCAAGCGGTAACGTCGCCACCGAAGACGTGGTGTACCTGCTCAACGGCCTGGGCATCGAGACTGGTATCGACCTGGACGCCTTGATTGCCGCGGGCCAGCAGATCAGCGCAGTGCTCGGCCGCCCGAGCGGTTCGCGGGTGGCCAAGGCGCGCAGCGCGCAGTGAGGTGTTACCGCTGCGTCAGCGATGTGGGCAAAAGCGAGTAACACGGAAACAAATTGTCTGGCTTTGCCTGGAGTCGAAAAAGCCTTAAAAGTTAAACCGTTGATTTATAAAGGCTTTTAAAAGTTGGCACGACACCTGCTATCTCTATCGCATAACAAGAATAAAAAGCCGCAAACCAATAAAAACAAGACGAAACGACTCTGACATAACAAGAACAACACGGCAGAGACGCAGCTAACAGATTTTTTTGGAGAAGGTGTGCTTTTCAGGGTGCTCTAAGGACCCGCAACCGGGCAGAGAACAATAAAACTACCCTCAGGTAGCTCCCGAATCGGTTGGATCGTTAAACGAGAAAGCAGATCAGCGCTCAAAAAAATACGTTTGCTCTTGACCCCGGATGGGGGTCGCCAAAAAGCTGTACAGGGCCACGGTTGCCAAAAACAACAACAGACCGACCCTCAATAATAAAAAGAGCACGCAACGACAAATTAAAGGGGAGCTTCGGCTCCCCTTTGTGCTTTCTGTGATTCGTCTCTCTATCACTGCATCCCTGTGGGAGCGAGCCTGCTCGCGAAAACGGTGTATCAGACACATTTACGCTGAATGACACACCGCATTCGCGAGCAGGCTCGCTCCCACAGAAGTTTTTTGATTATCCCTCGATTGTTTTCAGCTCCTCGATACTGATCTCGCGCATCCTGAATTTCTGGATCTTGCCCGTCACCGTCATCGGAAACGCGTCGACGAATTTGAAGTAACGCGGTGTCTTGAAATGGGCGATGCGTTCCTTGCACCAGGTTTGCAGCTCCAGTTCGGAGGCACTATGGCCGGGGTGGAATTTGATCCAGGCGACGATTTCTTCACCGTAGCGCGAGCACGGAATACCGATCACCTGCACGTCGGCCACCGCCGGATGGGTGAAGAAGAACTCCTCCAGCTCACGGGGATAAACGTTCTCGCCGCCACGGATGATCATGTCCTTGTTACGCCCGGCGATGTTGACGTAGCCATCTTCATTCATGCTCGCCAGATCGCCGGTGTGCATCCACCCCGCCTCATCGATGGCTTCGGCGGTAGCCTGCGGATTGTTCCAGTAGCCGAGCATCACGCTGTAGCCGCGCGTGCACAGTTCGCCAATAGTGCCGCGCGGCACGACGTTGCCGGCAGTGTCGATGATCTTGCTTTCCAGTTGCGGCTGGGTGCGCCCGACGGTGGTGACGCGCAATTCCAGCTCATCCTCCGGCCCGGTCTGCAGCGACACCGGGCTGGTTTCGGTCATGCCGTAGGCGATCTGCACTTCGCTCATGTGCATCTCGTTGATGACCCGGCGCATGACCTCGATCGGACAGGTGGCGCCAGCCATGATCCCGGTGCGCAGGCTCGACAGGTCGAAAGTCTGCCGCTGCGGCTGATCGAGCATGGCGATAAACATGGTCGGCACACCGTACAGCGCCGTGGCTTTTTCCTCGGCCACCGCTTGCAGGGTCAGCGCCGGATCGAAGGCGTCGTTGGGGTAAATCATCGTGCTGCCATGGGTGACGCAACCGAGGTTGCCCATGACCATGCCGAAGCAGTGATACAGCGGCACCGGAATCACCAGACGATCGGCAGCCGTCAGGCCGAGGCTTTCGCCGACCATGTAGCCGTTGTTGAGAATGTTGTAGTGACTGAGGGTCGCGCCCTTGGGGAAACCGGTAGTGCCGGAGGTGTACTGGATGTTCACCGGTTGATCGAAATGCAGACTGGTGCTGCGTTCACGCAATTGATCGGGCGAGACGCTGACCGCCAGATCGCTGAGCTGCGACCACGGCAGAAAACCGGGCGGCGGATTGGCATCGAGGCTGATCACGCCGCGCAGCTCCGGCAGGCGTTCGCTGCGCAGCTGACCGATGGCGTGCTCAGCCAATTCTGGCGCCAGGCTCTGGAGCATTTCGTGGTAATTCGAGGTTTTGAACGCTCCGGCGCAGACCAGCCACTGGCAGCCGGATTGCTTGAGCACGTACTCGAGTTCGGAGCTGCGGTAGGCCGGATTGATGTTGACCAGGATCACGCCGATCTTCGCCGTGGCGAACTGGGTAATGCACCACTGCGCGCAATTCGGCGCCCAGATGCCGAGGCGATCGCCGGTCTGCAAGCCCAGTGCGAGCAAGGCCCTGGCCTGCTCATCCACCGCGTCGGCCAGTTGCCGCCAGGAGTAACGCAACTGCTGATGGCGTACCACCAAAGCCTCACCGTCCGGATGTTGTGCGACAGTCTGATCGAAACGCTGACCGATGGTCATCGCCAGCAGGGCTTTGTCCTGAGAGCCACGGGTGTAGCTGCGCTGCGGGTTTGCACTGGGTTGATCCATGATGACCCCTATTGTCTTTATTAGTGGGTTTTCCCGGTTTTGAATCCCTGTGGGAGCGAGCCTGCTCGCGAATACGCTGCGTCATTCACCCTTTAGGGCGACTGAGACAGCGCTTTCGCGAGCAGGCTCGCTCCCACCAGAAACAAACCGATATCTGATCCTGAACTGCCCTTACTCTCGCCCAAGTTGACGCTTACGTAAAGCCGATTGACAGTCGATCTCTGGAAGCTTTACGTTAACGTAAAGCTGAACGCCGATTCGTCGTGCGCTCCACCCGATAAAAAAGCCAAAAGGTGCCACATGAGCTATCCATCCCTGAATTTCGCCCTCGGTGAAACCATCGACATGCTGCGCGATCAGGTGCAGTCCTTCGTCGCCGATCAGATCGCCCCGCGTGCCGCGCAGATCGATCACGACAACCTGTTCCCCGCCGACATGTGGCGCAAATTCGGTGACATGGGCCTGCTCGGCATCACCGTGCCGGAAGAGTACGGCGGCGCGGGTCTGGGTTATCTGGCGCATGTGGTGGCGATGGAAGAAATCAGCCGTGGCTCGGCGTCGGTGGCGTTGTCCTATGGCGCGCACTCCAACCTTTGTGTCAACCAGATCAACCGCAACGGCAACCACGAACAGAAAAGCAAATACCTGCCAAAACTGATCAGCGGCGAGCACGTCGGCGCCCTGGCGATGAGCGAGCCCAACGCCGGTTCCGACGTGGTCTCGATGAAACTGCGCGCCGACAAACGCGGCGACCGCTTCGTCCTCAACGGCAGCAAAACCTGGATCACCAACGGTCCGGACGCCAATACCTACGTGATCTACGCCAAGACCGACCTGGAAAAAGGCCCGCACGGCATCACCGCGTTCATCGTCGAGCGGGACTGGAAAGGCTTCAGCCGCAGCAACAAGTTCGACAAGCTCGGCATGCGCGGCTCCAACACCTGCGAGCTGTTTTTCGATGACGTCGAAGTACCCGAAGAGAACATCCTCGGCGTGCTCAACGGTGGCGTGAAAGTGCTGATGAGCGGCCTCGATTACGAACGCGTGGTGCTCTCCGGCGGCCCGACCGGAATCATGCAGTCGTGCATGGACCTGATCGTGCCGTACATCCACGACCGCAAGCAGTTCGGCCAGAGCATCGGCGAATTCCAGCTGATCCAGGGCAAAGTCGCCGACATGTACACCCAGCTCAACGCCAGCCGCGCTTATCTGTACGCGGTGGCCCAGGCCTGCGAGCGCGGCGAAACCACGCGCAAGGACGCGGCCGGGGTGATCCTCTACACCGCCGAACGCGCCACGCAAATGGCCCTCGACGCGATCCAGATTCTCGGCGGCAACGGCTACATCAACGAATTCCCCGCCGGCCGCCTGCTGCGCGACGCCAAGCTCTACGAAATCGGCGCCGGCACCAGCGAGATCCGCCGCATGCTGATCGGCCGCGAACTGTTCAACGAGACGAAATGAATTTCGTCAGCTGCAAGCCGCAAGCTACACGCTGCAAGAGAACCACGCTCTCGCCCCAACTTGCAGCTTGCCGCTTGTAGCTAGAAGCTGCTTACGGAGTAAGCCTCATGATTCTGCACACTCAGCTCAACCCGCGCTCGGCGGAATTCGCCGCCAACAGCGCGGCGATGCTCAAACAGGTCGACGCGCTGCACACCCTGCTCGCTCAAGTGGCGCAGGGTGGCGGTGTCAAAGCTCAGGAACGCCACACCTCGCGGGGTAAATTGCTGCCGCGCGAGCGCATCAATCGCTTGCTCGACCCCGGCTCGCCGTTTCTCGAAATCAGCCAACTCGCCGCCCATGCGGTTTACGGCGAAGACGTGCCGGCTGCCGGGGTGATCGCCGGGATCGGCCGCGTGGAAGGCGTTGAATGCATGATCGTCGCCAACGATGCGACGGTGAAAGGTGGCTCGTATTACCCGCTCACCGTGAAGAAGCACCTGCGTGCGCAGACCATCGCCCAGCAGAATCGCCTGCCGTGCATTTATCTGGTGGATTCCGGTGGTGCCAACCTGCCGCGTCAGGACGAAGTGTTTCCGGATCGCGAGCACTTCGGGCGGATCTTTTTCAATCAGGCCAACATGAGCGCCATGGGCATCCCGCAGATCGCTGTGGTCATGGGCTCGTGCACCGCTGGCGGCGCGTATGTGCCGGCGATGGCAGACGAAGCGATCATGGTGCGCAACCAGGCGACGATTTTCCTCGCCGGCCCGCCGCTGGTGAAAGCCGCGACCGGTGAAGTGGTCAGCGCCGAAGACCTCGGCGGCGCCGATGTGCATTGCAAGACTTCTGGTGTGGCCGACCATTACGCCGAGAACGATGAACACGCCCTCGCCCTCGCCCGCCGCAGCGTCGCCAACCTCAACTGGCGCAAGCTCGGCGAGGTGCAGCAGCGCACGCCGATTGCGCCGCTGTACCCCAGCGACGAGCTGTACGGCGTGGTTCCGGCCGACGCCAAGCAGCCATTCGATGTGCGCGAAGTGATCGCGCGGCTGGTCGACGGTTCGGTGTTCGATGAATTCAAAGCGCTGTTCGGCACCACGCTGGTCTGCGGTTTCGCGCACTTGCACGGCTACCCGATCGCGATTCTGGCGAACAACGGCATCCTCTTCGCCGAAGCCGCGCAGAAAGGCGCGCACTTCATCGAACTGGCCTGCCAGCGCGGCATCCCGCTGCTGTTTCTGCAGAACATCACCGGTTTCATGGTCGGCCAGAAATACGAGGCCGGCGGCATCGCCAAGCACGGCGCGAAACTGGTGACCGCGGTGGCCTGCGCCAAAGTGCCGAAATTCACCGTGATCATCGGCGGCAGCTTCGGTGCCGGCAACTACGGCATGTGCGGGCGCGCTTACGATCCGCGTTTCTTGTGGATGTGGCCGAACGCGCGGATCGGCGTGATGGGCGCCGAACAGGCCGCAGGCGTTCTGGTGCAGGTCAAACGCGAACAAGCCGAACGCAGCGGTCAGGCGTTTACCGCTGAGCAGGAGACCGAGATCAAGCAGCCGATTCTCGACCAGTACGAAGAACAGGGTCACCCCTACTATTCCAGCGCGCGGCTGTGGGACGACGGCGTCATCGACCCGGCGCAGACCCGCGACGTACTGGCCCTGGCCCTGTCCGCGTCGCTGAACGCGCCAATCGAACCGAGCCGCTTCGGCGTGTTCCGGATGTGATGGGGAGAATCTGATGAACGACTTCAATACCCTCGAACTGCAAAACGACCCACGCGGTTTCGCGACGCTATGGCTCAATCGCGCGGAGAAAAACAACGCCTTCAACGCCGAGATGATCCGCGAACTGATCCTCGCCCTCGACAAGGTGGCCAGCGATTCGAGCCTGCGCTTCCTGCTGCTGCGCGGGCGCGGCAAGCATTTCAGTGCCGGTGCCGACCTGGCGTGGATGCAGCAATCAGCGGAACTCGATTACCACACCAACCTCGACGACGCCCGCGAGCTGGCCGAGCTGATGTACAACCTCGCCAAACTGAAAATCCCCACGCTGGCCGTGGTTCAGGGCGCGGCGTTTGGTGGCGCGCTGGGCTTGATCAGTTGCTGTGACATGGCGATCGGCGCCGATGACGCGCAGTTCTGCCTGTCGGAAGTACGCATCGGTCTGGCACCGGCCGTGATCAGCCCGTTCGTGGTGCAGGCGATCGGTGAGCGGGCGGCGCGGCGTTATGCGCTGACCGCCGAGCGCTTCAGCGGGCAGTGGGCGCGGGAGATCGGCTTGCTCGCCGAAAGCTATCCTGCGGCGGAACTGGAGCAACAGGTCGAACAGTGGATCGACAACCTTTTGCTCAACAGCCCGGCCGCGATGCGCGCCAGCAAGGACTTGCTGCGCGAAGTCGGCAACGGCGCGCTGACCCCGGCCCTGCGCCGCTACACCGAAAATGCCATCGCGCGGATTCGCGTCAGCCCTGAAGGCCAGGAAGGCTTGCGCGCCTTTCTGCAAAAACGCCCACCGAACTGGCAAGCCGCATCCACCAAGGAGTCGCGTTGATGAGCGCACCTGTGATTACCACCCTGCTGGTGGCCAACCGCGGCGAAATTGCCTGCCGCGTGATGCGCACCGCCAAGGCTTTGGGCCTGACCACTGTCGCCGTGCACAGCGCCACCGACCGCGATGCGCGGCACAGCCGTGAAGCCGGTATCCGTGTGGATCTGGGCGGCAGCAAGGCTGCCGAGAGTTATCTGCAAATCGATAAATTGATCGCCGCCGCCAAGGCCAGCGGTGCCCAGGCGATTCATCCCGGCTACGGTTTTCTCTCGGAGAATGCTGGATTCGCCCGCGCCATCGAAGGCGCCGGGCTGATCTTCCTCGGCCCGCCCGCCTCGGCCATCGATGCGATGGGCAGCAAATCCGCCGCTAAGGCGCTGATGGAAAAGGCCGGCGTGCCACTGGTGCCGGGCTATCACGGCGAGGCGCAGGACCTCGACACCTTCCGCGAAGCCTGCGAACGCATCGGTTATCCGGTGCTGCTCAAGGCCACTGCGGGGGGTGGCGGCAAAGGCATGAAAGTGGTCGAGGATGTCAGCCAACTCGCTGAAGCCCTCGCCTCGGCGCAGCGCGAAGCGCAATCGTCGTTTGGCGACTCGCGGATGTTGGTGGAAAAGTATTTGCTCAAGCCACGTCATGTGGAGATTCAGGTGTTCGCCGATCAGCACGGCAACTGCCTGTACCTCAACGAGCGCGATTGCTCGATCCAGCGCCGTCACCAGAAAGTCGTCGAAGAAGCCCCGGCGCCGGGTCTGACGCCCGAGTTGCGCCGGGCAATGGGCGAAGCGGCCGTGCGTTCGGCGCAGGCGATCGGTTATGTCGGCGCCGGTACCGTGGAGTTTTTGCTGGATGCGCGCGGCGAGTTTTTCTTCATGGAGATGAACACGCGGCTGCAAGTCGAGCACCCGGTGACCGAAGCAATCACCGGGCTGGATCTGGTCGCCTGGCAGATTCGCGTCGCCCGTGGGGAAGCGCTGCCGATCACCCAGGCGCAGGTACCGCTCAATGGTCACGCGATCGAAGTGCGTTTGTATGCCGAAGATCCGGCGAATGATTTTTTGCCGGCCACCGGGCGTCTGGATCTGTACCGCGAATCGGCACAGGGACCGGGGCGGCGGGTAGACAGCGGCGTTGAGGAAGGTGACGCGATATCGCCCTTCTACGATCCGATGCTCGGCAAGCTGATTGCCTGGGGTGAAGATCGCGAGCAGGCACGCTTGCGTCTGTTGAGCATGCTCGACGAGTTTGCGATTGGCGGGCTGAAGACCAACATCAATTTCCTGCGCCGGATCATCGCGCATCCAGCGTTTGCGGCGGCAGAGCTGGATACCGGGTTTATTCCGCGCTATCAGGAGCAATTGCTGCCAGCACCAGCCGCGTTGAGCGATGAGTTCTGGCAAGCGGCGGCGCAGGCGTTTGCGCAGAGTTTGCCGAAGCGTGCGCGGGCGGATGATCCCGCCTCCCCCTGGTCTTGCAGCAGTGGTTTGCGCGCAGGTTTGCCGGCGCAAATCACCTTGCACTTGAGCTGCGAGGGACAGGATCGCGCGTTGACCTTGAGAACTGCGGCCCATGCAAAACTGCTGGGCGAGGCGCTGACCATCGAGCATGACGGCGTGCGCCGCACATTGCGGGCGATTCGTCAGGGTGGCGCGTTGTATCTGGAATGGGACGGCGAGTTGCGGCGCATCGAAGCGTTCGATCCGATCAGTGCCGTTGAAGCCAGCCACAGCCATCAGGGCGGTCTGACCGCGCCAATGAACGGCAGCATCGTGCGCGTGCTGGTCGAAACGGGACAGTCGGTTGAGGCCGGGGCGCAACTGGTGGTGCTTGAAGCCATGAAGATGGAACACAGCATCCGCGCGCCGCACGCCGGTGTGATCAAAGCGCTGTATTGCCAGGAAGGCGATATGGTCAGTGAAGGCAGCGCTCTGGTTGAACTGGAAGAGGGATGAAATAAAAGGATCGATCCTGGCCTTGAGCGAGGATCGATCCGTTCAGTAACGCGCCGTCGCCTGAACCACCACGCCGATGATCCGGCATTCATCGGTGAGCAGGGTTTTCGGCCAGGTCGGGTTGAGCGGCACCAGGTAGCGCTGGCCGGCCTGTTCGTCGAGTTTGCGGAAAATCGCTTCTTCGCTGTCCGGCCACTGGGCGATCACCAGTTTGCCAGGCACTGCCTCCAACTCTGGGTCAACCAGAATCAGCATGCCCTCGGCAATGCTCTGGCCGCTCGGCGCGGTCATCGAATCCCCCGTCACCGTCAGCCAGAACGCGGCACCGCCACGAGCGTGGTAATCCGTCAGTTCGAAGCGCTGCTTCGCTGATGCTCCGGGATAGCTCGCCGCAGTGTCACGCACTTCGCACGGTGCACGCCAATCGCAGACCGGATACCGGAAGTACGGGTTGTACTTCTGCGCCAGCGGCATTTCGTCTTCCGGCGTCGGCTGCGGCTCGCGAATCACCAGAACGACTTCCAGGAAGTCCATTCCCAGCGCCTTGAGCACGCGGTTCATTTCGGTAACACCGGGTTCGCGACGCTTGTTCAGCCAATGACCGATCCCGCCCTGGGACATGCCGACGCGCTCTCCGAGCTCTGTTTGAGTGACTTTGAGTTCACTCATCTTGGCCTTGACCAACTCAATCCATTTATCCATGTGCCGCACCTTACGCGGACGTCTTCGACCGGCAAAACACATATTGTAGTATTTAAATTATCGTCACAAATACAGGCGGTACTATCCTAAGGAAACGGACTTTCAATCGAACATGGAGTGACGTTTCATGATGAACATCAGCAGCAAAGACCTGCCCGATCTGCAAATCGACACCAGCTTCACTTCCCCTCAAGGCAATGCCGCCGCACAGCGCGCGCTGGACTACTACTTGAAACCGGCTGTTTCAGAACCCGAGACGGACGAACGTTTTTTCAATGTCAAAGGCCATCTCAGCGGCGAGGAAGCGCTGGTGCATGCCTCGGATCTGTTGCGATGTGCAGCCGCCACCGCGTTCAAGGCCGCAGAAAACCTTCAAGGCACCAATCGCGATCTGGCCTTTTCGGTGGTGCACATGGTGGATATGGCGCGGGCGATGGTCGACCATTCGATCGACAACGACGAAGTCACGGCGGACAAGGTACGGGCGGACAGGAAAGAATTTTCCCATCGCGCAGATAAAAACATTTGACTTGCAAATGATAATGATTATTATTGCAAGCAGCTGGTCGCGAGATCAGTCGATGGACCAGAGACCTTAGGTCGGTCTTCTGGACTATCTCCTCATCAGGCTAATCACGGTTTTTGACCCGGCTTTTTGCCGGGTCTTTTTTTGCCCGTTTTTCGGGCTTGTGTCTTCAGGCTAATGAAGTCTTTGGGTGCTGCAAATTCGATGGCGCGGATAATAGCAAAAGAATATTGATTGGCAAGCCGAGCCCGGCCACATTGGGCAAAACTAATGGCAATCAGCACTTGAGAATCAATCGCATAGCCTCTAAGCTGCTGGCGCGTCACGGAAGACGCCCCCCGCTACACCCGCAATTCCCCTCGGTTTCAGCCCTGCCTGCGTGTAAAGTACCGGTCATAAAAATCCTGCTCTGGAAGCGATTATGACCGTGGCCAAATCTTCGTTCGACATCAGCGCCAATTTCGACAGCGGCAATATCCAAGTCATCGACATCAGCAACCCGCTCAATCCGGTTCTGGCCATCCGCCCGGACACCCGCAGCGCTCATTTTCAGTGGTTCCATTTCAAGGCCAGCGGCCTGCATGTGCATCAGGAACACTGGTTTCGTCTGGTCAACGCCAGCCAGTCCTCCTATAACAAGGCTTGGACCGGCTATCAGGCAGTCGCTTCCTACGACCACGTCAACTGGTTCCGCATCCCCACCAGCTTCGAAGGCGACAGCCTGCGCTTCTGCCTCGAAGCCGAACAGACCCACGCCTGGTTCGCCTACTTCGAGCCCTACAGCCGCGGCCGCCACGACTGGTTGATCGAACAGGCGCTGAGCAAGGCTGGCACCGAATTGCTGGCGACCGGCAAAAGTGTCGAGGGCCGCGACATTCAGCTACTGCGCAAGGGCACCGGTGCCGAAGGCCAGCGCAAGATCTGGATCATTGCCCAGCAGCATCCGGGCGAGCACATGGCGGAATGGTTCATGGAAGGCGTGATTGAGCGTCTGGAGCGCCAGGACGATCCGGTACTGAACAAACTGCTGGCCAGCGCCGATCTGTATCTGGTACCGAACATGAACCCGGACGGCGCCTTCCATGGCCATCTGCGCACCAATGCCATGGGTCAGGACTTGAACCGGGCCTGGCAGAACGCCAGCCAGGACATCAGTCCGGAAGTGCTTTTCGTCCAGCAGCAGATGGAAAAATATGGCGTCGATGCGTTTATCGACGTGCACGGCGACGAGGAAATTCCCCACGTCTTTACCGCCGGCTGTGAAGGCAATCCTGGCTTTACACCGCGCGTCGAAAAGCTTGAAGAGCATTTCCGCAGCCATCTGAAGCACACCACCAAAGACTTCCAGACCACCTACGGCTACACCCGCGATGAACCGGGTCAGGCCAACATGACCCTGGCCTGCAACAGCGTCGGGCAAAAATATGACTGCCTGTCGCTGACCCTGGAGATGCCCTTCAAGGACCACGACGACCACCCGGACAAGATCACCGGCTGGTCGGGCAAACGTTCCAAGCAATTGGGCAAGGATGTGCTGACCACCCTCGCCGACATGGTCGACACCCTGCGCTGATCCCTTTCCCTGCAACAACAAAAGATCGCAGCCGGCCTGCGATCTTTTGCGGTATAGGGTCAGCCGCGATCACGCCCGCGCAACATGCTGTCGAGCACTTCGTCACGACGCACCCAGCCATGGAACAGCGCCGCCGCCAGATGCAGCAGCACCGTCAGAAACAGCAGATACGCCAGATAGCCATGGGACTTGCGCAGCACCGCAAACAGTTGCGCGTCAGCCGGCACAATCGACGGCAGATGCAGCGACGCCGTGAGCATCACCGGCTCGCCCGAGGCACTGATCATCGCCCAGCCGAGCAGCGGCAACACCAGCATCAACGCATACAACAAGACGTGGGAAGCCTTGGCTGCCAGCACCTGCCAGCCCGGGAGATCATCCGGCAGCGGCGGTTGGCGGGTGGTAAAGCGCACCAGCAGGCGCACGATCACCAGCGCCAGGATCGCGATGCCCAGTGGCTTGTGCAGATGTATCAGCCATTCATGGCGAGACGACACCGAAGTGACCATGCCCGCGCCGATAAACAGCATGGCGATGATCATCAGCGCCATTAGCCAGTGCAGCAGGCGCGCCAGCAAAACGAAATGCGTCGGTTGCTTGCTCATGGACGAGCCTCCTGTTTGGCGGCGGGCAACTGGCTGACTTCGCTGGTGCGACGCAGGTAGGAATCGGCGTAGCCGGCAGAACGCGCGGCCAGCAGTGGATCTTCCGAGCTTTGAATGCCGGCCGGCAGCACCAGCGGGTCGTAGTTGATGTCGCGGCATTCACCGCTGAGCTGCGGCTGGGTTTTCTCCAGCACCAAAGTCCCGGCGTTCAGCACTTTGCGATTAGCGGGCCAGGTCTTGCTGGCATCGTTGACCGGGTCGTCGGCGTTGGCCAACGTGATGTTCAACTGGAAGCGCAAGGGTGCGGCGGCCAGGCGTTGCACTAGATCCTTCTCGAGAAAATCGGCGCCTTCAGGGGCTATGGCACCTGCCGCGTCCTGCGCCAACGGGGTCATGCTCCAGCGTACGGCCTGTTTCTTGCCGTTGCCATCGACCAGATAGAACGCATTGATGCTGTTATAGGTTTCGGTCGCGTAGCTGGCCGAAGGCTTGGCGGTCTTTACCCACGTCAAGAACGGCACGGCTTCCGGGTGTGCAGCGAAGAACGCCGGCACCTTCGTCGGGTCGGGCTTGCCAGTGGCTGGATCCGGCGACTGCGCCTGCTGCAATTGGTAGAACGCTTCAGGCGTGCCCACCGGAAACACCGGCATGCTGTTCATGCCGGTGCGCCATTGCTGACCGTTCGCCTGGGTGAAGCGCAGCGCCAGACTGCGGATCGGTACGGCGCTGTCCGGCGCATAGGGATTGCCCGCCGGCAAGGCAAAACGCCCCACCACCGGTGTCTGCGGCAGGTTGAACACCTGTGCCGTGGAGAACGCGCGCGCCTCGCCGCTGCTTTCGAAATGGCCTATCACGCACACGCCCTTGGCGTGATTGCGACGAAAGCCGGGATGCACGCCGTTGTTCTTTTCCAGCACATCGACCAACGCTTTTGGCGTCAATCGTTGTGGGTCAAGGTTGCCATGCACGTAGGCAAACGCCCCGGCCACGGCGGCGACAATCACGGCAATGCCGCCCAGACGTAAAACCAGGCTCGCGGCGCTCAATGGCTCGCGCGGCGGCCTGCCGGGCGGTGCAGCGTTGGGGGACGAGCGATCAACCATGAATATCTCCAGGCCATCGGCCACAAGTGGAAAGAGTCAGCAAGACGCACCCCATCCGGGTTTATTCCACGGCACCGTATTTATTTTTGCGCACGGGGAATAACCTGCGCTGACGGGCGTCTTCCTAGTCCACAGCGTAGCGACCAGCAGACATTCATGAGCGAATTCGACGAACAGTTGAGAGAAATCATTCCCAGATTGCGCCGCTTCGCCGTGTCGTTGACGCGCAACAGCAGCAGCGCTGACGATCTGGTCCAGGCCAGCCTCGAGCGGGCGCTGTCGGCCTGGGGCGAGAAACGCGCCGAGGGCGACTTGCGCGCCTGGCTGTTTGCGATCCTCTATCGGCAGTTTCTCGATGCGCACCGCCGTTCGCGGCGCTATGCGCGGATGCTGGAATTTTTCACCGGTCGTGACGACGCCGAACCCTCAGTGGAACGCACGGTAATCGCCCAGTCGACCCTGCAAGCCTTCGAACGCCTGCCCACCGAACAGCGCGCTTTGCTGCTGATGGTCTCGGTGGAAGGCCTGTCCTATAAAGAGGTCGCCGAGATCCTCGGCGCCCCGATCGGCACCGTGATGTCGCGCCTGTCCCGCGCCCGGCAGGCCTTGCGCCAACTCAGCGACGGCGAAATCAGCAGCCCTTCCTTGCGGATACTCAAATGATCAGCCTGCCTCCCAGCGAACGTGATTTGCACGCCTACGTCGACCACCAGCTCAGCGACGCCGATCGGCGCGTGCTCGAGACCTGGCTGGCCAGCCACCCTGAAGAAGCGGCGCAGGTGCGCGCCTGGCAACGCGACGCCCAGCAGTTGCGCGCAGCGCTGAGTGGCGCCTTGCAGCAACCGGCCAATCCGGCGCTCGACCCGATGATGATTCGCCAGCGCCGCCGCCAGCAGTCCCGTCGCCACCTGGCCAGCGCGGCGGTGTTGCTGATTGCCGTGAGCATCGGCGGTTTCAGTGGCTGGCAGGCGCGAGAAATGACCCTGGCGCGCCCTGCGCCATTGCCGATGACTGACGCGTTGCAAGCCTATCGCCTGATCGCCCAGCAAGGCGTACTGCCCGCCGATTACAAGGTCGACAGCGACGGCGACATGCAGCGTTGGCTCGACCGCTACTTCAGCGGTGCCGGGCGCTTGCCGGACTTGAAAGCTGCCGGATTCGAGCCGGTCAGCGGGCGCTTGCTCAGCACCGATGAAGGCGCGGCGGCGATGGTGATGTATGAGGATGGCAGCGGTCACAAAGTGAGCTTTTACCTGCGTCCACCGGGGCCGAAAAACACCCTGCTGCCGCGTGGCTCGCGCAGCGATGGCGATCTGCAGGCCGATTACTGGTCAGGGCCGGGCTACAACTATGCGGTGGTCAGCCCGACCGACTCGCCGGCGGCAGAGTTGCTCAAGCAATCGCCACCGTTCTGATGGTGATATTTCATGGAGCCGACGCCCGGGCTCTGGTTACACTGGGGCCACCGCGCTCGCTGTGGAGCCGGTCTGAGAAACCAGGAGCCTGTCCCGCGTGCCCGCCCGAACGCCGAAACGATCACGACTGAGCCAACGCTGGCCGTTGCTGCGCCGCCTGTTCGGCAAAAGCCTGCCCGCCAGCGCCGGGCACGATGCTCATGCCGCGACCATCCGCGATTATTTCCGCGACAAGGCCAAAAGCCGGGGCTACACCCTCAGCCGCAGTCAGCAGCAAGTCATCGACTGCATGGCGCAGCAAGCCAGCGTGCTGCTCGGCGACAGCGGCCACACACCGCCGAGTCTGTACCTGTACGGCGCCGTCGGGCGCGGTAAAAGCTGGTTGCTCGACGGTTTTTTCCAGGCACTGCCGATCACGCGCAAACGCCGCCTGCATTTCCATCAGTTCTTCGCTCGGTTGCACGACGGCATGTTCCGTCATCGCTTGGAGGAAGACGCGCTGGAAATCACCTTGGATGAGTTGCTGGAAGATTGCCAGGTGCTGTGTTTCGACGAGTTTCACGTGCATGACATCGGCGATGCGATGCTGATCACGCGGCTGTTTAAGGCGCTGTTCAAACGGCAGATCATGCTGCTGGTGACCTCCAACTATGCACCCGAGGGCTTGCTGCCCAATCCGCTGTATCACGCGCGCTTCAAACCGGTGATCGAGCTGATCAACACGCGCATGCAGGTGATGGAAGTCGGCGGCGCCCACGACTACCGCACGCTCAACCGCCAACACACGCATCAAGTGTTTACCCAAGGACATTACGTTTGGCCGGCGACGGCAGCTCAACGTCAGACTCTGGACCTGCCACCAGCCGACGCGCCTGCCCTTGCCCTCGAAGTTGGCAAGCGCCAGCTTCAGGCCCGTTTTTGCCAAGGCCGGCGAGTCGCGTTCACCTTCAACGATCTGTGTGAACAGCCAACGGCAGTGATGGATTATCTGCAACTGTGCCAGCGTTTCGACCAGTGGATCATCGATGACCTGCCGCAGCTCGGCGAGTGTCCGATCGCCGTGCAGCAGCGCTTCATCAATCTGATCGACGTGCTTTACGATCAGGACAAACACCTGACCCTGCTCGGCCAACTGCCGCTGGGCCAGAGCCTGGAAGGTCACGCCATTGACCTGGCGCGCACGCGCAGCCGGTTGGGGCAGTTGCAGGAAATCCACGAACCCAACTGACACCCTACCCTGTGAGAGCGAGCCTGCTCGCGAAAGCGGTATGTCAGTCAGAGTTCATTTAACTGATACACCGCTTTCGCGAGCAGGCTCGCTCCCACAAGGTCCCGGGACAACTCAAAATCCGTTCAGCATCCGCTTTACCGCTATCATGTCGCCCATTCCAGCGCCCACGCGTCGCTCCACCGATCAATAGCGAAACCAGACATGCACACCCTTGCTCAACTGCGCGCCGGCGAGCTGTCCGGCATTACCCGCCTCGACCTGTCTTGCGGGCTGACCGAATTCCCCAACGAAATTTTCCAACTGGCCGACACGCTGGAAGTGCTCAACCTCAGCGGCAACGCGCTGAGCAGCCTGCCGGAGGACCTGCATCGCCTGACCCGCCTGCGCGTGCTGTTCTGCTCCGACAACCAGTTCAGCGAACTGCCGGCCTGCCTCGGCCAGTGCCCCGCGCTGACCATGGTCGGCTTCAAGGCCAACCGCATCGTCAATGTGCCCGGTGCCGCCCTGCCGCCGCAGCTGCGCTGGCTGATCCTCACCGATAACCGCATCGAAAGCCTGCCCAGCGAACTCGGTGAACGCCCCGCTCTGCAGAAGCTCATGCTCGCCGGCAATCGGCTGCAAACGCTGCCAGACTCCCTGCGCCACTGCCATCGGCTGGAATTGCTGCGCATCGCTGCCAACCAACTCAGCGAACTGCCGCAGTGGTTGCTGACCTTGCCGAGCCTGACCTGGCTGGCCTACGCCGGCAATCCGCTGGAGACCGAAGCCGATGCCGCTGCCCTTGAGGCCACGCCGCTGATCGACTGGTCGGCGCTGCGCCTGGAGCAGCAACTGGGCGAAGGCGCTTCCGGGGTGATTTCCAAGGCAGTCTGGCAGCGCGACGACGGCACGGCGCAGGCGGTTGCGGTGAAGCTCTACAAAGGCGAGATGACCAGCGACGGCTCGCCGTTGCATGAGATGAACGCCTGCATCACCGCAGGCCTGCACCCGAACCTGATCCGCGTCGAAGGGCGCATCAGCGGCCATCCCGATCAACAGCAGGGGCTGGTGATGCAACTGATTGATCCGAGCTTCGGCAATCTCGCCGGTTTGCCCAGCCTGGACTCGTGCTCGCGGGATGTTTATGCCGAAGGTTGCCGGTTCCCCGCCGAGGTCGCCCTGCGCGTCGCCCAAGGCATCGCCTCAGCGGCCGAGCACCTGCACCGCCAAGGCATTACCCACGGCGATCTGTATGGCCACAACATTCTGTTGAACGATCGCGGCGATTGTCTGCTGGGGGATTTCGGCGCGGCGTCGTTTCATGCCACCGGCGATGATGTGCAGACGCGCGCATTGCAGCGCCTGGAAGTCCGTGCGTTCGGTGTGTTGTTGGGGGAATTGCTGGAGCGTGTCGACTCAGGATTGAGTACGGAGCGGCGCGCGCAACTGCAGGCGCTGGAACGACGTTGCTGTCAGGCCGATGTGCTGGGGCGGCCGGGGTTCAGCGAAGTCATTGAGGTGCTGAAGAATCTGTGACCGCTGCACGGTCAATCGCCAGCAGGCTCAATCCCACAGTCGCAATACATTCCAGTGTGGGAGCCAGCCTGCTCGCGAAGAGGTCATTACTGGCGCGACAGATCAGCCAGCCAGACCGACGAACATGTCCTGCACGTCATCATGGTTGTCGAGGCCTTCGAGGAACGCTTCGACTTCAGCCATCTGCTCGTCGCTCAGGCCGCTGACCGGGTTCTTCGGCTGGTAGCCGAGCTTGGCCGAGAGCACGGTGAAGCCTTGTTCCGGCAGGGCTTTCTGCACGGCGTCGAGGTCGGTCGGGTCGGTGAGGAACAGCGTCGCGCCCTCTTCACCCGGCTCGAAATCCTGGGCACCGGCTTCGATCGCAGCCATTTCCGGATCGGCATCCGGGCTGTCGGGCGCGGCTTCGATCATGCCGACGTGGTTGAACATCCACGCCACCGAACCGGAAGCGCCCAACTGGCCCTTACGGAACGCCACGCGGATTTCCGCGACGGTGCGGTTGATGTTGTCGGTGACGCATTCGACGATCAGCGGCACCTGATGCGGCGCGAAGCCTTCGTAGGTCACGCGATGGTATTGCACGGTTTCACCCAGCAGACCGGCGCCTTTCTTGATCGCGCGATCGAGGGTTTCTTTTGGCATCGAGGCTTTCTTCGCCTGTTCGACCACCAGACGCAGGTGTGCGTTGGTGGCGGTATCGGCACCGTTGCGTGCAGCAATGGTGATTTCCTTCACCAGTTTGCCGAAGATCTTCCCTTTGGCGTTGGCTGCCGCTTCTTTGTGTTTAACCTTCCACTGTGCGCCCATTACTCACTCTCTTGATCTGTGGCGCCGAGACATCTATTGGCCGACGCGTGGCGGCAAGTTTATACGGCCTAAAGTCGGCAATCGACCAAAAAAACAGCCGACGGAATCGACATCTTCACCAAAGCATGTAGGGGGATTCTGAAAAGCGCCTTCGACATGACTATTCAGCCCGACGGTTTCGTACCCTTGAAACCCCGTATCGCCTGACAGGGCCTGCTCGAATGCTCAATGACAAGGAAAGTCCCTTCACCCTTACGCTGACCGACAGCGGATTGCGCCTGCCGGTGGTGCGTTTTCGCGGCGAGGAAGCGCTGAACCAGCCTTACCGTTTCGACATCGAACTGCTCGGACTGGCCCCGGCCATCGTTCCGGGATCCTTCCTGCACCGGCCGGCCTTTCTGCGGCTCAGTGAGCAGCACGGGTTCCACGGCGTCATTTCCAGCGCCAGCTGCGAACATCGCGGGACCCATCGGGTCGGCTATCGACTGATTCTGGTGCCGCATCTGCAACAACTGGCGCAAACGCATAAGCGCCGCGTGTTTACTCACCTGAGTGTGCCGCAGATCATTCAACAACTGCTCGAAGAACATGCCCTGCCAGCGCACAGCTACCGCATTGAAATGAGCGTCGGTCACTACCCGGCAAGGGCGTTTTGCATTCAGTACGAAGAAAGCGATCTGGCCCTGCTGCAGCGGCTATGCGAAGAAGAAGGCATCCACTATCACTTCGAACATGGGCCGGACGGACACGTCGTGGTGTTCGCCGACGACAGCCTGAGCCTGCCCCAGCAACCGGTCGAAATCCCTTTCAATGCTGATGAGCAACCACCATCGCCCTGCGTTAGCGCACTCTATCAACAGCATCGCGCGGCGCCCGTGCCGATGCTGCATGCAGTGCGCAATCGCGGTCAGCCAACCGGCAACGCCGAAGCCGCCAACGAAGTCTCCACCGAGTTGCCGATGCCCGCGCGATCGCCGGAACGTCTGCACGCCGAACAGCGCAGCCGCCGTCATCTGCAACGCCAGCGCTGCCAGTTGCGTTCCATTCACGGGCGCAGTGATTGCAGCGATTTGCTCAGTGGCCGACTGCTGCTTGTGGCCGACCACCCGATCCATCATTTCAACGAACAATGGCTGATATGCGCCGTGCGCCACCAAGGGCAGCACCCTTCGATCCTTGATCCGGCGCCAAGCGTTCAGCGTTATCACAACGACTTCACTGCGCAGCCCTGGTCGACCGACTTCCGTCCGCCGCTCAAACAAGCTCGCCCGAATATTGCCGGTTATCACTTGGCGAAAGTGGCGGGTGCGCCAGGGCAACCTGCGCAAGTGGACGAAAACGGCTGCCTCGCTGTAAGCCTCTGGCCGGCTGAGGATAAATCCGCCAGCGACGCCCTGTGGCTGCCGATCGCCATGAGTCGGCTCAGCGGCCCCGTCGCCATCGATCAATTACCGCGTGCCGGCAGTGAAGTGTGGGTGAGTTTCCTCGACAGTGATCCGGACCGACCGATCCTGTGCCTCAGCCACGCACGCAAGCCGCCGGAGCGCGAATCAGAACCCGCGCGCGACAGCCTGTTGCTCGACTGGCTGAGCCACCGCGCCGAGCATTGATTGGCGCCTCAGCCTTTGTCCGCCTTGCCCGCCGCCGCCGCGAACTTGGCCAAGCGCACGTCCAGATGCCGAGGCCGGCGCCCGTGATCTTCGGCGCGCTCCTTGCGGCGGATGGCGTTGCGCACCATCAGCGAGCCGAGGTAGCGAATCGGTTCCGGCGGGAAATAACCCAGCGGCCCGTTGACCAGCGGCGAACGGGTCCACGGGTTATCCAGGCCCTGCACCAGCGCGGCGAGAATCTGCCCGCCCATGTGACACGGGCCGACGCCGCTGCCGGAATAACCGAAGCCGTAAAACACATTGCCCGCCGAGCTCATCTGGCCGAAAAACGGCAAACCGGTCACCGAACGATCCGACGGGCCGTTCCACGTCGCGTCGATTTTGACCTCGGCGAACGCCGGGAAAAAATCCGCGAGACTGCGCTTGAGCAATCCGGCGTAAGGCGACGGCTGATCGAACACCGGCAGCATCCGCCCGCCATAGGCGAAGGTGTTGCCGCCCTTGCCGAGCATGATCCGGCCGTCCGGGGTGTTGTGGTAGTAATGCACGAAAATCCGCGAATCGAGGACGCTGACGCCGCTGGTCAAACCGATTTGCTGCAGCAGTTCCGGACGCGGTTCGGTGATCAGCATGTCACTGGAAACGATCGCCACACTGCGCTCGAACTGAGGAAACGCGCGGGCCATCCACGCGTTCATCGCCAGCACCACGCGGTCGGCGATGACCTTGCCGCCGGGCGTGTGAACACGTGCCGGGCGGCCCTCTTCCAGTCCGATCATCGCCGTACCCTCATGGATCTTCACGCCCAATTGCAGCGCCACCCGGCGCAGACCGCGCACCAGTTTGCCCGGTTGCACGCTGGCGGCCGCCGGGGAAAACCAGCCTTCCAGGTGTTTCGCTGAGCCAGCCATGCGCTGCACATCGGCGAGCGGGCGCTGGCTGAACGAGTTGATGCCGTTCCGCTCCAGCGCCGCGATCACCGCATCAGTTGCGCCGACCTGGGCGCGATTGGTCGCGGTGTACAGCGTGCCGTCGAGGCGGTAGTCGGCATCGACGCCGTACTGCTCGCAGAACTCGCCGATCGCATGGATGCTGCGCTCCGATTCCCTGACCAGACGCACTGCTTCTTCGACGCCGAACAAGCGCTCCAGGGTGAAATACTTGGCCGACCATGACAGTGCGCAACCACCGTTACGGCCACTGGCGCCGGCACCGCAGATGTCTGCTTCGATCAGCAGCACATCCAGCTCCGGGTTTTGCTGCTTGAGCATGATCGCCGTCCACAATCCGGTGTAACCACCGCCAACAATGCACACATCCGTGCGCACCTCGCCTTGCAGCGGTGGACACTGCTCGGATGGGTCGGCCTGCAAGGCTTGCTCGAGCCAGAACGGTCGCATGGGAAATCTCCAGTCAGATAGCCACGACGCAGCCTGCCGCGCACCGCGCAGCAGGCCACGGGGCGAAGGGTTTCAGGAACGCAGCGGTTTGACGCTCAGCGGGCAGTTGGGGATCGCCGCGCGCGGCTCCATCACGCCGACCGGCCGACTGTTCCAGTGCGGAAACAGCACCAGCGCCGAGAACAGCGCGCATCCGGCGAAGACGATAAACACCGTCACCGAGTCGAAGTAGCCCGGCAGCAAACCGCCGAGCACCGCGCCAACGGAGCCGCAGCCGTTGACGAAACCGGCGGCGGTGGCGCCGGCCTTGGCCTTGCCGAAATCGATGGCGGCCGCACCGCTGATCATCGAGTCCGGGCCATACAACGTCAGGCCCATGACGAACAGCAACGCGACGACCAACAACACGCTGCCGGTGTTCAGCGCAGCCATGAACAACGCCAGCGTCACGGTCAGCGCCAGCAGACTCAGCACGCAGGCCGGCATGCGTCGGGCGCCGAAGAGTTTGTCCGAGGCCAGGCCGATCATGATCGGCCCGAGCAATCCGGCCAGTTCAAACGCGGTGGGAATGATCGCCGCGCCGACCTTGCCGACACTGGGCATCTGTTCGAAAACAATCACAGGGCCCCACAACAGAATCGCGTAGCGCGCCGGTTTCAGCAGGAAATACGCCAGGCCCAGCACCAGCACCGTGCGGTTGCGCAGGATTTCCTTCAGTGGCTCCCAGACGCTGAGTTTGCTGTTGGCTGCGGTTTCTTCGGCGGTCAGTTCCGGCTCGGGCTCCACCGCCGGCAAGCCGACGTCTTCCGGTTTGTTGCGCTGGAAGATAAAGAACAGCACGGCGACCACCGCGACCACCGCCGCGCTGGAAATGAATGCCGCGTGCCAGGTGCCGACCAGCGTGTAGGCCCACCAGCCGGCGAACGGTGAGGCGACCAGACCACCAAACGCGTAACAGGAACTCCACAAACCGAGCACGCGCCCGCGCTGCTCTGACGGGAAGAAGCTGCCAAGGTTTTTACACAGCCCCGACCAGCCAGTGGACTGCGCCAAACCTTGAATCAACATGCACGTGGCGAAGATCGGCAATGTAGCGAAACTGCCCATCACCAGCGCCGCAGCGGCGGATATCAGCAAACCGCCAAGCACCACCACTCGTGGACCGAAGCGATCGGCGAGCATGCCCCAAGTGAACTGTCCGAGGGCATACGCCGCCAGATAGATTGCGTCGAGGTTGGCCATGGCCATTTTGTCGAGGGTGAAATCAGGGTCTTCGGCGATGCCCAGTTTGGCCACCGAAAATGCTTTGCGGGTGAAGTAGAACGCGGCGTACGCGAGCCAGGTAATAGCGAAGATCTGCACGCGCCAACGCGCCAGGGTGCCGATGTGCTTGTTCATGGTGGTTCTGACCTCAGGGTGTGAGTGTGCCGGCAGAATCGATTAAGAAAAACGCCTGTGTTTTTTATTGTTGAGCACTGCGTTACCGCCCCTTCCCTTCGGCGATAACGGTCAGATGAGTCTGCTGTTGCACGCACAGGCTCATGGGCCGGCGCTGCTGTTCGACCGAACAGTCAGCGATGGCGTGAGCCGATCAAAGCAATTACTGTTTAATAAATAAAATCGATTTATCGTATTTCACACATAAGCTGAGCTTGTTACTGGAGCCACCATGTCCGTCTCTCATGCCCAACTCAAAGCGTTCCATGCGGTGGCCGTCCATGGCAGCTTCACCCGCGCCGCCGAGCGGCTTTATCTGACGCAACCGGCGATTTCCGACCAGGTACGCAAACTCGAAGAACGCTTCGGCGTGCTGCTGTTTCACCGCAATAAACGTTCCGTGCGCCTGACCGACCTGGGCGAGCGCCTGCTGGCGATCACCCAGCGCCTGTTCGTGATCGAAGCCGAAGCGCAGGAATTGCTGCAGGAATCCCAGGCCCTGCAGACCGGCAGCCTGATTCTCGCCGTGGACGCGCCGATCCACGTGTTGCCGCAGATCGCGCGGTTCTGCGAGCGCTACCCGGGGATCAGCGTGAAAATCGAAACCGGCAATACCGATGAATCGCTGTTTCGCCTGTTCAACTATCAGGCCGATCTGGCGCTGCTCGGCCGCGACGTAACCGATGAACGCTTGCTGTGCGTGCCGTTGCGCAACGATCCGATGGTGGCGTTCGTTTCGCGCAATCATCCGTGGGCCGAACGCGAATCGATCTGTCTGGCCGATCTGGATGACACGCCACTGGTGCTGCGTGAGATCGGTTCAGTAACCCGGCAGACCCTGGAAGAGGAAATGGCCCGAGCGGGCTTGCGCATTCGCCCGGCAATTCAGGTTGAAGGTCGGGAAGCGGCGCGCGAAGCCGTGGTGGTGGGGATCGGGGTTGGTGTGGTTTCAGCGGCGGAGTTCGGCGCCGACTCACGGGTCTGCGCGTTGCCGATCACCGACTGCACGAGGCGCCTGACCGAAACCCTGGTGTGCTTGCGCGAACAGAGTTCGCGGCGGGTGGTGGCGACGTTTCTCGATATGGTTCGCGAGAGCCTTGTGTAAGCAGCACTGGCCCCTTCGCGAGCAGGCTCGCTCCCACATGGGACCGCGCTCAGTAGTGTGGGAGCGAGCCTGCTCGCGAAGGAGTCGCCTCGGTTTTCAGTCTGGCGCCAGATCAAAAAACGCCTGAATCAAGCGCAACTCGCGCCGGCGCTCCATACAGCCAATCATGTGCCGGTTCACCAGCCCTTCCCCGGCAATCGGGATCGCCACCACGCGCGGGTCATGACTGACCTCCACCGATGACACCACACCGACCCCCAACTCGGCCGCGACCGCTTCGGTCACCGCCTCGCGACTGTCCAGCTCCAGCAACACCCGCGGCTGAATCGAGGCCTGCGCACACGCCTGGTCAAACGTGCGCCGGGTGATCGAAGTCGGCTCGCGCAGGACCATGATCACTTGGTCCAGCTCCTTGAGTTTCATTTCCCCGGAGCGATTCGCCCAGCGATGCCCCGCCGGCACCAGCGCGCAGATCCGCGATTCGCTCAGCGCTTGCAGATGCAGGCCCTTGCGCGGCTCGACCTCGGTCAGCACCGCGACATCGGCGTGTTCCGACAACAGCGCCGCCAAAGTTTCCTGCGCGTTGCCCAGACGCAGGTTCACGGTGATCCCCGGATAGCGTGCGCGCAGGCTTGCCAGCATCGGCATGACCATGTGCGGCCCGTCCGCCGCCACCTCCAGACGCCCGGTCAGTAACTGCCGATTGGCCTCGAGCAGCGTCTGCGCTTCTTCCGCCAGGCCGAACATGGCGCGAGTGATCGCCGCCAGTTTGGTGCCCTCCTCGGTCAGTTCCACCCGTCGCGCGGTACGCCGCAGCAAAGTGATCTGGTAATGCTCTTCCAGTGCCTTGATGTGTCCGGTGACTGCCGGCTGGCTGATGAACAACCGCGCAGCCGCGCGGGTGAAGCTGCCTTCGCGGGCCACGGCATCGAAGGCGCGCAGCTGAAACAGATTCATGGATAACCCTCACTGATGGCTGGCATAACAACAAACAATTTGATTGATGCAACGGCGAATTGCAACGTAGGCCCCGTAGCTTCATCCCACAGCGTTTTCGCGAGGACACACGAATGAGTACCGCCGCACCGATTCTGCTCACTCCCGGCCCGTTGACCACTTCGGCCCGCACCCGTCAGGCCATGATGGTCGACTGGGGTTCGTGGGATGACCGCTTCAACCAGCTGACCGCCAGCCTGTGCGAGCAATTGCTGGCCATCCTCAACGGCGCCGCCAGCCACCATTGCGTACCGTTACAGGGCAGCGGCACCTTCGCCGTCGAAGCGGCGATCGGCACGCTGGTACCGCGCGACGGCAAAATCCTCGTGCTGATCAACGGCGCGTACGGCAAGCGTCTGGCGAAGATCTGCGAAGTGCTCGGCCGCTCGTTCAGCACCTTCGAAACCGCCGAAGACGAACCGACCACCGCCGCCGACGTCGACCGCTTGCTGCGCGCCGACGCTGACATCACCCACGTGGCGCTGATCCACTGCGAAACCAGCACCGGCATTCTCAATCCGCTGGCCGAGATCGCCGAGGTCGTTGCGCAACATGGCAAACGTCTGATCATCGACGCAATGAGCTCATTCGGCGCATTGCCCGTGGATGCGCAGAAAGTACCGTTCGACGCGCTCATTGCCGCCTCCGGCAAATGCCTGGAGGGTGTACCGGGGATGGGTTTTGTCTTCGCCCGCAAGGAGTCGCTGGCCGCCGCGGCTGGCAACTCGCACTCGCTGGCGATGGACCTGTACGACCAGCACGCCTACATGATGAAAACCGGGCAATGGCGCTTCACCCCGCCCACCCATGTGGTCGCGGCGCTGCACGAAGCGCTGCTGCAATACAGCGAAGAAGGCGGCCTGCCGGCGCGGCACGCGCGTTATGCCGCCAACTGTCAGACGCTGATGGAAGAGATGAACAAGCTCGGTTTGCGCAGCTTCCTGCCGGCGGCGATTCAGGCGCCGATCATCGCCACGTTCCATGCCCCGCATGATCCGCGTTACCAGTTCAAGGAATTCTATGAGCGGGTCAAGGCCAAGGGTTACATCCTCTACCCCGGCAAGCTGACCCAGGTCGAAACCTTCCGCGTCGGCTGCATCGGCCACGTCACCCCGGACGAAATGCGCCAGGCCGTAGCAGCAGTGGGTGAAGTGCTGCGCGAAATGGAAGTGCTCGACATTTGAGCCTCACCTCAAATCCCCTGTGGGAGCGAGCCTGCTCGCGAAAGCGTCGTCCCAGGCGACACATAAGCTGATGTCAGACCGCTTTCGCGAGCAGGCTCGCTCCCACATTTTGATCTCATTTTCAAATCAGGAACTAATTGCCATGAACTACACCAATCCAAGCAAGCTGCAAGCCGCGATCCTCGACTGGGCCGGTACCGTGGTCGATTTCGGCTCGTTCGCGCCGACGCAGATCTTCGTCGAAGCCTTCGCCGAATTCGATGTTCAGGTATCGATCGAAGAAGCCCGTGGGCCGATGGGCATGGGCAAGTGGGATCACATCCGCACCCTCTGTGATCAGCCGCAAGTGGCCGAGCGTTATCGCAAGGTGTTCGGTCGCACGCCGACCGACGATGACGTCACCGCTATCTACAACCGCTTCATGCCGTTGCAGATCGAGAAAATCGCCGAGCACTCGGCACTGATTCCCGGCGCGCTGGACGCCATCGCCCAACTGCGCACACAAGGCATCAAGATCGGTTCCTGCTCCGGCTACCCGAAAGCGGTGATGGACAAAGTTGTCGAACTCGCCGCCAGCAACGGCTACGTCGCCGACCACGTGGTCGCCACCGATGAAGTGCCAAACGGTCGTCCATGGCCGGCGCAAGCGTTGGCCAACGTGATCGCTCTGGGCATCGACGATGTTGCAGCGTGCGTGAAGATCGACGACACCGTGCCGGGCATTCTCGAAGGTCGCCGGGCCGGCATGTGGACGGTTGCGCTGATTTGCTCGGGCAACGCGCTGGGTCTGGATTATGAGGGTTTCCGCGCGCTGGGCAGCGATGAACTGGCCAGCGAGCGCAAGCGCATCCACGCGCTGTTCGCAGATTCGCGGCCGCATTACATGATCGACACCATCAGCGATCTGCCGGAAGTGATCGCCGACATCAACAAGCGTCTGGCCAACGGGGAGATGCCGCAAAACGCTTGAGGCTGGAAAACTAAAACACCGCTGATGGCAATCAGCGGTGTTTTTTTGCACTGTCTTGAGTAAAGACATCGCTTGTTATGACTTATTCGGAAATAAGGTTACCTTGCGCATCGTACGCAAGACCATCGGGATGTTTAACACTTCCGTCCGGCAATTGTTCAGTTCCATCTTCCCAGACAATACGGCCATCCGGATATTCAACGGTATTATCCGGCCAGACGATTCGCCCGTCCGGATACTCTACCCGGCCGTCTTCATATTGAATGATGCCGTCGGGACGCTTGATCGAAGTTTTATCTACAGCAACTACGCTGCCGTCAGGCAGTGTGGTGGAGCCATCGACATTGACTTTCGCACCAATTGTTTGAATCAGCGTTATCAAGGCCACAGGATCGATGTTGATGTTAAGGGTCGGCCATGGCATTGGCGGACGCTTGGTGTCAACCGGCGCCACTGGTTTGGTTGGCGCTACTGGCTTGGTTGGCGCTACCGGCTTGGTCGGCGCCACTGGTTTGGTCGGCGCTACCGGCTTGGTCGGCGCCACTGGCTTGGTCGGCGCTACCGGCTTGGTTGGCGCCACTGGCTTGGTCGGCGCTACCGGCTTGGTCGGGGCCACTGGCTTGGTTGGCGCAACTGGCTTGGTCGGCGCTACCGGCTTGGTCGGCGCCACTGGTTTGGTTGGAATTAGTTGCTTGGTTGGCGCAACTGGTTTGGTTGGCGCAACTGGTTTGGTTGGCGCAACTGGCTTTGTTGTTGTTACCGGCTTTGACGTAGTGGTAATAGGGCGAGGCTTCGAGATCGGACTTTTCATATTCACACTCAAATTGATAAATATAGTTTTGATCTTTAATAACAAACTAAAGAGCCGAGCCGACAATAATCACGCACAACAAACTATTCAAACCAAAAGAAACCACAAGATATAAACAACATAGAGTTACGCTGCGCAGACCAACGTACAACAATAACTTTCAATAAATATAAGTCATAAACCGTAAAACTTGCACTTCGATTGATTGCAAATATCATCACGCCGAAGGTTGGCATGTATTGATCGCGACCATCGGCTACATCGCTGCAAATCCGCGCCGTCCCTGCAGGCCACCCGTGTGGGCAAAGACCAGACGCGTGCCGACCGCGAATTCGCCTGACTCGACATGCTGCTTGAGCGCCAGCAAGGCCTTGCCGGTGTACAGCGGTTCCAAAGGGATGCCGCTGGTTTGCTCGGTCTGATCGATGAAGGTCAGCAACGCCTGGTCAACTTTGGCGAAACCACCACGGCTGGCATCGATCAGTTGATAGTCCGCCGCAGGCTCGGTGGCGTGCGCGAGGATCGACTCGATGTTCGGCGCTACGCCGTGATCATCCGGCACTGCCAGAGCACCGTACACCACGCGCTTGCCTTGCTCGGCGAGCGCCAGTCCGGCCAGTGTCGTGCCGGTGCCACAGGCCAGCCACCAGGCGTCGAAATCATTCCAGCCCAGCTTGGCTAATTGCTCTTCGGCCTGCTGCCTGATCGCTGCGCAACCCAAGGCGCCGGCCAGTCCACCACCGCCCTCGGGCACCGCATGCAGCGTCGGAAATTGCGCTTGCCATGGCACCCAGAATCCCGCTTCGTGCCGCGCGCGGTAGCCGGCGTAACCGAGCCAATGCAACTGCATGCCGAACGTTTGCAGATCCAGCACTGTCGGCGTGTCCTGCGGGTGCCCGCGCAGCAGCCCCACGGTTTTGAATCCCAACCGCTTGCCCGCCGCCGCCAGCGCGTGCAGGTGATTGGAATGCGCACCGCCAAGGCTGATGATGCCCTCGGCGCCGGCACGCTCGGCGGCTTTGAGATGTTCAACGAGTTTGAACCACTTGTTGCCGCTGATCAGCGGGTCGATGCGGTCCAGGCGCAGGATCGCGACCTCGATGCCGGCGTCTGCCAGCCAGCCTAGACGGAGCGGTTCGAGGGGGGCTTGGGCTAGCCAGTCGGGGGGAGGCAAAAGCATGGACATGCACAATCTGGAAAAGACCACATACTAGTAGGAGCTGCCGCAGGCTGCGATCTTTTGATCTTGCTTTTGAAATCAGGATCAACAGATCGCAGCCTTCGGCAGCTCCTACAGAATGTGTTTACAACTCAGCCGCCAGCCGCGAACCCTGATTGATCGCGCGCTTGGCGTCCAGCTCCGCCGCGACATCCGCGCCGCCGATCAAGTGCACGTTCTGCCCGGCTTCAACCAGACCATCGTGCAACTCACGCAACGGATCCTGCCCCGCGCAGATCACGATGTTGTCCACCGCCAGCAGTTGCGGCTCACCGCTTTCGCCGATGCGAATGTGCAAGCCTTGGTCATCGATGCTCAGGTATTCGACGCTGTTGAGCATCTGCACCTGCTTGTTCTTCAGACCGGTGCGATGAATCCAGCCGGTGGTTTTGCCCAGACCGTCGCCGACCTTGGTTTTCTTGCGCTGCAACAGGAACACCTCGCGGGCCGGCGCATGCGGCGCCGATTTGATTCCCGCCACACCACCACGGGCCTCCAGTTGCGTGTCGATGCCCCATTCCTTCCAGAACGCCGCGCGATCCAGACTGGTGGCCACGCCTTGATGAACGAGAAATTCCGAGACATCGAAACCGATCCCGCCCGCACCGATCACCGCGACACGCTTGCCGACCGGCTTGCGCTCGAGGATCACATCCAGATAACTCAGGACCTTGGCATTCTCGACGCCCGGAATCGCCGGCACGCGCGGGGCGATACCGGTGGCTAGGATGATCTCGTCGTAACCGCCCTCAACCAACTTGGCCACGTCGACACGGGTGTTCAGGCACACCTCGACATTCGTCGTTTGCAGCTTGCGGTTGAAGTAGCGCAGGGTTTCGAAAAACTCTTCCTTGCCCGGTACGCGCTTGGCGATGTTGAACTGGCCACCGATCTCGCTGGCCGAATCGAACAGCGTCACCTGATGACCGCGCTCGGCGGCCACGGTGGCGGCGGACAAACCGGCAGGGCCGGCACCGACCACGGCGATTTTCTTGATCTGCTGCACCGGCAGGTAATTGAGTTCGGTCTCGTGGCAGGCACGCGGGTTGACCAGGCAACTGGTGAGCTTGCCGCCAAAGGTGTGGTCGAGGCACGCCTGGTTGCAGCCGATGCAGGTGTTGATTTCGTCGGCACGGCCTGCGGCGGCCTTGTTGACGAAGTCCGGATCGGCGAGGAATGGTCGGGCCATGGAGACCATGTCGGCATCGCCTTCAGCAAGAATCTGCTCGGCAATTTCCGGGGTATTGATGCGGTTGGTGGTGATCAGCGGAATACTCACAGAGCCGCGCAACTTGGCCGTGACCTTGCTGAACGCTGCACGCGGAACCTTGGTGGCGATGGTCGGAATCCGCGCTTCGTGCCAGCCGATACCGGTGTTGATGATGGTCGCGCCCGCCTGTTCGATGGCTTTGGCCAGCATGACGATTTCATCCCAGGTGCTGCCACCTTCGACCAGATCGAGCATCGACAGGCGGAAGATGATGATGAAATTCGGCCCGACCGCTTCGCGCACACGACGGACAATTTCTACCGGCAGGCGCATGCGGTTTTCGTAGCTGCCACCCCAGCGGTCGGTGCGGTGGTTGGTGTGCGCGGCGAGGAACTGGTTAATGAAGTAACCTTCCGAGCCCATGATTTCGACGCCGTCGTATTCGGCGGTTTGCGCCAATACCGAGCAGGTGACGAAATCGCTGATCTGCTTTTCGATGCCCTCTTCGTCCAGCTCTTTGGGCTTGAACGGGTTGATCGGCGCTTGAATCGCGCTCGGTGCTACCTGTTTCGGGCTGTAGGCATAGCGGCCGGCGTGGAGAATCTGCATGCAGATCTTGCCGCCCGCCTCGTGCACCGCGCGAGTGACGATGCGGTGCTTGAGCGCCTCTTCCTCGGTAGTGAGCTTGGCCGCGCCGGAATACACGCCGCCCTCGTCATTCGGGCCGATGCCGCCGGTGACCATCAGGCCGACACCGCCACGGGCACGTTCGGCGAAGTACGCCGCCATGCGCTCGAACCCACCCGGCTTTTCTTCCAGGCCGGTGTGCATCGAGCCCATCAGGGTACGGTTGCGCAGCGTGGTGAATCCCAGGTCCAGCGGGGCCAGCAGGTGCGGGTATTGGGCGGTGGTCATCAGTAACTCCACAACGAGCGATCACGGAAAGTTGCGGGAGCTCTGCGTCCCCCGTCAGTCATGTTCGACAGACTAAGAGTCGCACCGCTGTCACTCAATGACCGTAACTGACAAGTTATTGATCCAAATGCGCAGCGCCCCTTGGCAACCCGAGCCATGGGCCCTACCCTAGTCGGCACATCCTGTACCCGGCTGTTGTTGGTTTTCATGCGCAAACTTCTGTATCTGTTTTTCTCCATGGCCCTCGTTGCCGCCCTGACCACCTACGCCATGTGGGCGGCAGACCGGCCGGCGGGACATTACCTGTCGGACCTGCGCATCAAGCTCGCCGTCAATCAGGGCACGCCCGCCGACCGTGGCAATCTGCTCGGCATTCAGCCCGAACTGTTCCCCACCGATTACCAAAGCTCCGCACGCCTGCACCGCAAGCTCGCGGCGTACCTTCAGCAGGCCCGCGATCAAGGCTTGCTCAACGAAAAAACCGTGGTGGTGTTGCCCGAGCACGTCGGCACCTGGCTGATGATCAGCGGCGAGAAAGACGAGCTTTATCAGGCGCCGACCCTGGCGGAGGCACTGAACTGGCTGGCGGCGAGCAATCCGCTGTTGTTTGCCCGAGCGTGGCTGCGGGCCAAGGGCGAGCAACGGCTGAACGATGCTTATCTGCGGATGAAAGCGAAGGCCATGGCCAAGGATTACCAGGCGCTGTTCGGCGGTCTGGCCAAGGAGTTTCAGGTCACCCTTGTAGCCGGCTCCATCGTGCTGCCGGAGCCAAGCATCCGCGACGGCCGGCTCAAGCCCGGCAGCGGCGCCCTGTTCAACAGCAGCGTGGTGTTTGGTCGCGACGGCGTACCGTTGGGCCAGCCGCAGCGGCAGATGCATCCGATCTTTGATCAGCAAGGTGTGATTCAGGCCGAAGACAAACATGCCATCCAGGTCGTCGACACACCGGCCGGACGCTTGGGCATCCTGATCGGCAGTGACAGCTGGTATCCCGGCAACTACCGCACCCTCGATGAACAAGGCGCGCAACTGGTGGCCGTGCCGGCGCAGGTTATCGGCCAAGGCGCATGGGACAAGCCATGGCGTGGCTACAAGGGTTCGAGCACGCCGGGCTCGGTCAGCCTCAAGCCCGGCGACCTCAGTGAAGGCCAAGCCTGGCATCGACTGACCCTCACCGCGCAACCGCCAAGCAGCCACGCGATTGCCGGCGTCAGTGTATTCATGCGCGGGCAGTTCTGGGACAAGCCGAGTACCGGCACAAGCTTCCTCAGCAGCAACGGCCAGCAGTTCGCCGATGGCGAGGCCCGTGGTGCGCGTTTGCTGAACGTCTGGCTGTAAACCATGAAGCCGCAGCCGATGCGCCTCGGGGATCTGTCGGTGGGCTTCGTCCACAGTCTGGCCGATGCCGTGCGCAGCCACGGCACCGACCCGCTGCCTCTGCTCGAGCAATACGGCCTCGATGCCGCGCGACTGGCCGAGGCCGGGGCACGCTTGTCGATCCCGCGTTACATGCGCCTGGGTCATGCGGCGATTCAACTCACCGGCGATCCGGCCCTGGGCCTACGCATGGGCCGGATGATCCGCTTGAATCAGGCTGGGCTGGCCGGCATCACCGCCGCGCAAGCGCCGACCGTGCGCGAGGCGGCCCGTTGCCTGACGCGCTTCGAGCCGCTGTACGGTTCCAACTATCGCGGGCAGTCCAGTTTCCACGAAGACGCCAACGGTGCGTGGCTGCGCTTCTACTCGATCAGCCCGTACAACGCCTATAACCGCTTCGTGGTCGACTCGATCCTCGCCGGCTGGCTGCATCAGTTGTCGAGCCTGTGCGGCGAAACGTTGCGCGCCGAGCGAATCGAAATCGAATTCGAAGCGCCGGATTACCGCGACGCCTACACAATGCTCGGCGACTGCCCGATCCAGTTCAGCGCCGAACGCAATCAGCTGCGCCTGAGCCTGAACAGCCTTGCCCTGCGCAACCCTGAACATTGCCCGAGCACCTGGCGACATCTGCTGCAATTGTGCGAGCGGGAGCTGGAACAACTGACCCGCACCCGCAGCCTGCGCGAGCGCATCACTCAGTTGCTCGGCCCGCTGCTCAACGGCGGCCGCGAGCCGGATCTCGAGGAAGTCGCGGCACGCCTGAAATTGCCGACCTGGACCCTGCGGCGCAAACTAGCAGAGGAAGGCACGCAATTTCGCGCGATCCTCAATGACACACGCCGCGACCTGGCAATGACCTACATCCGCGACACCGAACTGGCGTTCGGCGAAATCGCTTACCTGCTGGGCTTTGCCTCAGCTGAAGCCTTCCAGCGTGCATTCAAGCGCTGGAGCGGGCAGACGCCCGGCGAGTTCCGGCGCAGTCATCGTTCGGGAGCGTGAGTTGCAAGTTGCAAGCTGCAAGCTGCAAGCTGCAAGCTGCAAGCTGCAAGCGAGAGCCAAGCACAGCCGAACGCTTGAAGCTTGAAGCTTATAGTTCGGTTGCGTCGTCAGCCGGCTCTGGTTGATCCAGTTCAAAGGCCTGGTATTCGAGCAGTTCTTCCTGATACTCATCCATCGTATAAATCCCCCAACTGCTCGCAATGAAAATGGCCTGATCAATCGACCTGTGCCCCGAGCATAAAGTGCCCGTATGAAGGAAAAGTGAAACGCGACCTTCATGAATAAAACGTAGCAGGTGGCTGGGGATTTATCGCGGCGATGGTGTCGCAGGTGTGTAACCAGATCTTAAGCCAACCCGAAAACCACTGTGGGAGCGAGCCTGCTCGCGAAGGCGGTGTGTCAGTCTGATCATCTGTCGACTGACACTCCGCATTCGCGAGCAGGCTCGCTCCCACAGGGTTTCGCTTGGTCTCTTATTGGCCCGACGCAGGCATCGCCGGAATCGGCTCGGACGGTGGAGGAATATCCGGGTTGGTCGGTGGCGTGATGGTTTCGCTGGCCGGCGCGGGCTCTTCCACGGGCGCTGGCGCAGGCGTAATCGGCGTCGACTCCGCTGGCGGTACCACCGGCTCGGAATTCACCGGCGCGGCTTCAACCGGGGCCGGTGCAGGTTCTGCAGCCGGCGCTGGGGCCGTTTCCGCTGCCGGTGTCGGCACCAGTGGCGCAGGCGCCGGAGCGGGCGTCACCTTCGGCTCAGGCACGCCGAGGTCGGTTTTCGGTTTTTCTTCGATATGCGCCGCTTTCTTCGCATCGGCGGGCAAAAACTGCTCCACCAGCGTGAAGAAGCGCTCGTAGAACTTCTGCGCAGTAACCGTCTCGCTGGCGACCTTGACCATCGAATCGTCCGAAGAGCCGATCGGCATCGACACCGAGCCCAACACACCCACACCGAGGCTGGCGGAATTGTTGGTCTTCTTCAACGCATAACGATCCTGCAAGGCGTTGGCGAACACCGTCGCATGATGCCCGGCGCTGCCGTCTTCGGCGCAGACCACGTTGAAGCTGATCTCGAGATGGGTCTCGCCGGTCTGCTGGAAGCTCTTGTGCCCGCTGACCAGTTTCGGATCACTGCTGGTAATGATGTAGCCCTGACTAAGCAACGCGCGCCGGGCCGCTTCGCAACTGGCGGTGTCGGTCACCGGGTAATTGCGCGAAAAGGTGCCGGAGTCATCGAAGTTCTCATGCTCATAGATCGGCTTGTCCTTCGAACAACCGGCCACCGCAGTCAACAACAGCGCCAGCCCGACAACACGCATGGGAGTGGAAATCAACATTGAACATCCTGAGGGAAAACAGTCCGGGGCGTATTGTGCAACAGATCGTTGCCCCATGGCGTATGGAATAGTGTCAAGAATCGATTACAACTTTACCGGTCATGGCCATCAGGAAAAAGCCGCGTGGACAAATGATCGATCAACGCGCGCAATTTCGCCGTGGCTTGTCGGCTCGACGGCCATAACGCCCCAGAACTGACCGGCGTGTTCTAAATGCAAAAGAAAGGTAAAAATTCAAGATCAGGTCGGCTGTCAGGCCGCCTTCGCGAGCAGGCTCGCTCCCACAGAAAAGCAAAGCAGCGCAGCTGCCCGCGGCAAAGCCGCCCCACTCAACAATGAGCGCAAGCTCGAGTGCTTCTGATCTTGCTTTTGATCCATCGGCGACGTCGGAAGGCTGAGCGGAGGGATTGATCCGGGTGTGGGAGCGTAGCGACCGTCTGGCGCAGCCAGACACAGCGGAAGGAGGTGCAGCGAAGCAAACCGGAGCCGCTGCTCCCGGATCGATCCCGCAGCGAAGGAACCCGAGCCTGCGAGGGCCGAACGTAGGAGCAAGCGTTTTTTTGCTTACTTTTTTTAGGCGTTTGTAAAAAAAGTGAGTCGCCGTAAGGGCGAAACCGCCAGCCGCAACACCGCAAAAAACGGATATTCACCCAAAACCCAACAGCATGGCCGGCCCAAAGGCCGCCACGCCCAAAAAACAAAAAAGCCCCGACCAACCAGGCCGGGGCTCCTTCAAACGTCAGTCAAAAGATCAGAACCGCTCGATCTTCGCCTCAGCTTCCAACTGCTTGCGATACGCCGCAAAGTCCTGCTGCCCTTCACGGGAAGCCAGGAAGCGACGATATTGCGCCTTCTCTTCATCAGTAGGCGCGGCAGCTTCGTTAACACCGTTGAGTCGCACAACCATCAGGCTGCCATCCGGCAACGTAACGCTGGAGAACGTCGGCTTGTCCTTGGCAGCCGGCTTCGGCATACGGAACAGTGCCTGCAGCAGAGCCGGATCAACCCCTTCCTGACCACGGGTGGCCGCTTCGGTGATCTTCCAGTTCTGACCGTCAATGGCCTTGTCCAGCGGCGCCTTGCCATCGCGCAGATCAGCGATCAGCTTCTCGGCACGGGTCTTGGCCTCGGCACTGGCGTGCTCCTTGGTCAGTTGAGTACGGATTGCCGCGCTCACACTTTCCAGCGGCAGTTGCGCAGGCTTCAGGTGCTCCTTGGAACGCAGCACGATCACGGTTTCCGGGTCCAGCTCGATGGCGGTGCTGTTGGCACCTTCGTCAATCACTTCCGGGCTGAACGCGGCAGTGACCACGGCACGGTTGGCGGCAACACCTTCGCCACCTTCACGGCCGAACGGTTTGGAAGTGTGCACGGTCAGTTTCAGATCCGCTGCTGGCTGCGCCAGGTCAGAGGCTTCGAACGCCGAGTCTTCCAGTTGCTTGGTCGCCTCAACAAAACGCTGCTCGACCTGAGCGGCTTTCAGCTCACGGGTCAGCTTGTCTTTCAGGCTGGCCAGGGTCGGCACTTCAGGCGCTTCCACGCCCAACAGCTTGATCAGGTGATAACCGAAGTCGGTACGAATCGGCTCGGACACCTGGTCTTTCGACAGCGAGTACAGAGCCTTTTCGAAGGCCGGGTCGTAAACGCCAGGACCGGCGTAACCGAGGTCACCGCCATTGTTGGCGGAACCCGGATCCTGCGAGAACTCCTTGGCCAGCGCTTCGAATTTCTCGCCCTTGGCCAGACGCGCCTGGACTTCGTCGATCTTCGCCTTGGCCTGCGCTTCGGTGGTCTTGTCGTTCACTTCGATAAGGATGTGCGCGGCACGACGCTGTTCCGACAGGTTGGCGATCTCTTTCTGATACGCCGCCTCAAGATCTTCATCCTTGACTGCGACCTGATCAAAGAACGACGACTTCTTCAGCTCGACGTAATCAATGATCACCTGGTCCGGCGTCATGAATTCCTTGGCGTGCTCGTCGTAGTAAGCCTTGACCTCGTCATCGGTCAGCTTGACCGCAGCCGGGTCGGCCTTCACGTTCAGAGTGGCGAAATCACGGGTCTGTTTTTCCAGACGGGCGAATGCCAGCACTTCGGCGTCGGTGACGAAACCGCTGCCGGCAACGCCAGCGCGCAATTGGCCGATGAGCATTTCCTGAGCCAGCATCTGGCGGAACTGCATGCGGCTGTAGCCCAGTTGACGGATCACCTGGTCGAAACGCTCCGAGCTGAACTTGCCGTCGACCTGGAATTCAGGCGTCTGCAGGATCACTTGATCCAGCGCGGCTTCGGAGAATGAGAACTTCGCCTGTTCGGCGCCTTGCAGCAGCAACTTGCGGTCGATCAGGCCTTTGAGCGCCGATTCGCGCAGCATTTTTTCGTCGAGCAAGGAAGCATCGAAGTCCTTGCCCAACTGTTGCATCAGCTGACGGCGTTGCATATCAACGGCCTGGCTCAGCTCGTTCTGGCTGATTTCGTCACCGTTGACCTTGGCCGCCTCGTTCTTGTGAGTCGTGGCCTGGAAAATGGCATCGAAACCGGTCAGGGCCATCAATGCAACGATGACCCCGATAATGGTCTTGGCAATCCAGCCTTGTGAATTGTCCCTGATATTCTGCAGCATGCGTCCCCCAGAAACGGTTGAACTTCAATTTAGGCAACCGTGGAGCGTGGGTAGAATCCGGATAGAAGAAAGGCGCATCCGAGGATGCGCCTTCTCGTAACTGGCGGAGCGGACAGGGCTCGAACCCTCGATCCCGGCGTTACAGGTGGCTCTTTCAGCCGCCTGCTCTACCGCTCCGCTGCCAAGTCAGGCTTGACCCCGACCCGGATGGGTAAAAACCTGGAAACTCAGTTAACAGCTTCTTTCAGCGCTTTACCGGCTTTGAAACCTGGCTTCTTGGCAGCCGGGATTTCCAGAGACTTGCCGGTTTGCGGGTTGCGACCGGTACGAGCCGGACGGTCAGTCACGGAGAAAGTACCGAAACCAACCAGAACAACGGAGTCGCCAGCCTTCAGAGCGCCAGTGACGGATTCGATTACAGCGTCCAGCGCACGGCCAGCAGCAGCTTTCGGGATATCAGCGGATGCAGCGATAGCATCAATCAGTTCCGACTTGTTCACTCTAAGTCCCCTTATATCTATTTTGAGATGTTTCTAAGTTTTTTGGTGAAAGCAAAAACGAGTGCTGAATGGCCTACAGACACTTAAGAGCCGCTTTATAACAAGGGCTCTAAAATGCTGTCAAGGAAAGCCCCCCAGGCTAAAACGTATTAATGCGTGCTAATTCTTTCCTTGGCATCAGACTCGCGTTTTTCGTCCTTGGCAACTATCTCCGGAGCCACATCCGGCAAGGGCTCCGGCGCGTATTGCAGCGCAATTTGCAGGACCTCGTCAATCCATTTAACCGGTTTGATCTGCAGATCCTGCTTGATATTGTCAGGAATCTCCTTCAGATCGCGGACGTTTTCTTCCGGAATAATCACAATCTTGATTCCGCCGCGATGGGCCGCCAGCAGTTTTTCTTTCAAACCGCCAATTGCCAACACCTGACCACGCAAAGTGATCTCACCGGTCATGGCGACATCGGCGCGCACCGGAATGCCGGTCAATGCCGAGACCAACGCGGTGCACATGCCCACGCCAGCGCTAGGGCCGTCTTTCGGCGTAGCACCTTCCGGCATGTGAATATGGGTGTCGCGCTTCTCGTGGAAGTCCAGCGGGATGCCCAGGCTCTTGGCGCGGCTGCGAACAACGGTCTGTGCGGCAGTGATCGATTCGACCATCACATCACCGAGCGAACCGGTCTTGATCAGTTGCCCTTTACCCGGAATCACTGCGGCTTCGATGGTCAGCAATTCGCCGCCAACCTGAGTCCACGCCAGGCCAGTCACCTGCCCCACCTGATCCTGCTGCTCGGCCAGGCCGTAGCGGAACTTGCGCACGCCAAGGAAATGCTCAAGCAACTCAGCTGTCACTTTTACCGAGAAGCGTTTTTCCAGCGCATGCTCTTTGACTGCCTTGCGGCAGACCTTGGCGATTTGCCGCTCGAGGCCCCGCACACCCGCTTCACGGGTGTAATAACGGATGATGTCGCGGATCGCTTCCTCGTCGAACTCCAGCTCGCCCTTCTTCAGACCATTGGCGGCGATCTGTTTCGGCGAGAGGTATTTCACGGCGATGTTGATCTTCTCGTCTTCGGTGTAACCCGGCAGACGAATCACTTCCATCCGGTCCAGCAGCGCTGGCGGGATGTTCATCGAGTTCGAGGTGCACAGGAACATCACATCGGAAAGGTCGTAATCGACTTCCAGATAGTGATCGTTGAAGTTGTGGTTTTGCTCAGGATCAAGCACTTCCAGCAACGCCGAAGCCGGATCGCCACGCATATCGCTGCCCATCTTGTCGATTTCATCGAGCAGGAACAGCGGGTTGCGTACGCCCACTTTTGTCATCTTTTGAATCAATCTACCCGGCATCGAACCGATGTAAGTCCGGCGGTGACCACGAATTTCCGCTTCGTCACGCACGCCGCCCAAGGCCATACGTACGAATTTACGGTTGGTGGCATGGGCAATCGATTCCGCCAGCGAGGTTTTACCCACGCCTGGAGGACCGACCAGGCACAACACCGGGCCACGGATTTTCTTCACACGCTTCTGCACGGCGAGGTATTCAAGGATGCGCTCCTTGACCTCTTCGAGGCCGTAGTGATCGGCGTCGAGAATGTCTTCTGCACGAGCCAGGTCGAGACGCACTTTGCTTTGCGCCTTCCACGGCACCTGCACCAGCCAGTCAATGTAGGAGCGCACCACGGTGGCTTCAGCCGACATCGGCGACATCTGCTTGAGCTTGTTCAGCTCGGCAGTCGCCTTGGCCAGCGCGTCTTTCGGCAGGCCGGCAGCATCGATGCGCTTTTTCAGCTCTTCGATTTCGTTGTGGCCTTCGTCGCCGTCACCGAGTTCTTTCTGAATGGCCTTCATCTGCTCATTCAGGTAGTACTCGCGCTGACTGCGCTCCATTTGCTTTTTGACGCGACCGCGAATGCGTTTTTCAACCTGGAGCAGGTCGATTTCGGCATCCAGCAGCGCCAGCACGTGTTCGACACGGGCCGACAGATCGATGATCTCGAGGATTTCCTGCTTCTGCTCGATTTTCAGCGCCATGTGCGCGGCCATGGTGTCGACCAGACGACCCGGCTCATCGATGCTGTTGAGCGACGACAGGACTTCAGCCGGAACCTTCTTGCCCAGCTGAACGTATTGTTCGAACTGCGAAAGCAGCGTGCGCACGAAGACTTCCGACTCACGCTCGGCGGCGTCGACTTCTTCGATCAGAGACACTTCGGCGCGGCAATGGCCATCGACTTCGCTGAAGCGCTCGACAGTGCCACGCTGCTCGCCTTCGACCAGAACCTTGACGGTGCCGTCAGGCAGCTTCAGCAGTTGCAGAACCGTGGCAATCGTACCTACGCGATAGAGAGCGTCTTCACCGGGATCATCGTCAGCCGGGTTTCGCTGGGCCAGCAGCAGAATCTGCTTGTCACCCGTCATCGCTGCCTCGAGGGCTTCGATGGATTTCTCGCGCCCCACGAACAGCGGGATAACCATGTGCGGATAAACCACGACATCACGCAATGGCAGGAGAGGCAATTCGATGGTTGTCTTCATGATTTCGCCTCTACGGCGGCCGTATGGCCGTAATCAGATGGAATTAAGCTTGAAACCAAGATGGGGGCTGCCTCGAAAAAAAACAAGCGCAAAGCGGAGGTAAAAAACGACTTAAAAAAAAAGAGGCCCGAAGGCCCCTTCTTTGTTGCGGCGCTGTGAACGCTTACGCGTCCGGCGCTGCCTTGGCCGTCGGCTCACTGTTTTCGTAGATATACAGTGGCTTGGACTTGCCTTCGATCACGCTTTCATCGATCACGACTTTGCTCACCTCGGACTGCGAGGGGATCTCATACATCGTGTCGAGCAATACACCTTCGAGAATCGAACGCAGGCCACGGGCACCGGTTTTACGTTCCAGAGCACGCTTGGCGACCGATTTCAGCGCGTCGGAACGGAATTCCAGATCCACGCCTTCCATCTCGAACAGCTTGGCATACTGTTTGGTCAGAGCATTTTTCGGCTCGGTGAGGATTTGCATCAGCGCAGCCTCGTCGAGCTCATCCAGTGTCGCCAGGACCGGCAGACGACCGACGAATTCCGGGATCAGACCGAACTTGACCAGATCGTCAGGCTCGACTTCACGCAGGGATTCACCGACCTTCTTGCCCTCTTCCTTGCTGCGCACTTCGGCGTTGAAGCCGATGCCGCCTTTGGTGGAACGGTTCTGAATGACCTTTTCCAGGCCGGAGAACGCACCACCGCAGATGAACAGGATGTTACGGGTGTCGACCTGCAGGAACTCCTGCTGCGGATGCTTGCGGCCACCTTGCGGCGGTACCGAAGCGACCGTGCCTTCGATCAACTTGAGCAAGGCCTGCTGCACGCCTTCACCGGAAACATCACGGGTGATCGACGGGTTGTCGGACTTGCGGGAAATCTTGTCGATTTCGTCGATGTAGACAATGCCCATCTGGGCTTTCTCTACGTCGTAATCGCACTTCTGCAGCAGCTTCTGAATGATGTTCTCGACATCTTCACCCACGTAACCTGCCTCGGTGAGGGTAGTCGCGTCAGCGATGGTGAACGGAACGTTCAGCAAGCGGGCCAGTGTTTCGGCCAGCAGGGTTTTACCGGAGCCTGTCGGGCCGATCAGCAGGATGTTGCTCTTGCCGAGTTCGACGTCGTCAGCCTTTTTGTCACGCTGATTCAGGCGCTTGTAGTGGTTGTACACCGCTACGGCCAAAACCTTTTTCGCACGCTCCTGACCAATGACGTACTGGTCAAGGATGCCGCTGATTTCTTTAGGCGAAGGCAATTTATGCGCGCTGCTTTCGGCCTGTGCTTCCTGCACCTCCTCGCGGATGATGTCATTGCACAGGTCGACGCACTCGTCGCAGATAAAGACCGAGGGGCCGGCAATCAATTTGCGCACTTCATGCTGGCTTTTGCCACAGAAGGAGCAATAGAGCAGCTTGCCGTTGTCCTCGCCGTTGCGGGTGTCAGTCATTCGTTCGATCCAAATCCGATAGGCTTGCAACACAAGATGAAGGCTATTGCGGGCTTTTTCAAGCCCGCCGCTGATCGGACATGCCGATCAGGCCTGTTTTGCGCTGCTTATATTAAGCTGGACGCTGGTTGATCACTTCGTCGATCAGGCCGTATTCCTTCGCAGCTTCGGCACTCATGAAGTTGTCGCGATTGGTATCGCGCTCGATTTCTTCCAGAGTACGGCCGCTGTGCTTGGCCATCAGCATGTTCAGACGCTCGCGGATGAAGAGGATTTCCTTGGCGTGGATTTCGATGTCCGACGCCTGGCCCTGGAAACCGCCCAGTGGCTGGTGAATCATCACGCGCGAGTTCGGCAGGCAGAAACGCTTGCCCGGTGCACCTGCGGTGAGCAGGAATGCGCCCATGCTGCAGGCCTGACCGATGCAGGTGGTAGATACGTTCGGCTTGATGAACTGCATGGTGTCGTAGATTGACATGCCGGCAGTCACCGAACCGCCCGGCGAGTTGATGTACAGATGGATGTCCTTGTCCGGGTTTTCCGCTTCAAGGAACAGCAGTTGCGCACAGATCAGGTTGGCCATGTAGTCCTCTACCGGGCCCACCAGAAAGATCACTCGCTCCTTGAGCAGGCGCGAGTAGATGTCGTAGGCGCGTTCGCCACGAGCGGACTGCTCGACAACCATCGGGACCAGGCCGCCGGCGGCCTGGATATCAGAGTTCTGCTGAATATAAGAATTACGGAACATGCTCTGCAGTCGCTCCCAAATAGTTATGTCTTGAATACGCATAAGCCAGCTCGAGAGCTGGCTTATGGTGTGCACTTCTAACGCAAAATCAATCAGTCGGCTGCTGGAGCTTCTACCGGCTTGACTGCTTCTTCGTAGGAGACCGATTTGTCGGTCACACTAGCTTTCTGCAGAACAGTATCCACAACTTGTTCTTCCAGCACAACCGAACGCACTTCGTTCAGCTGCTGCTCGTTTTTGTAGTACCACGACACGACCTGCTCTGGCTCCTGGTAAGCGGAAGCCATTTCCTGAATCATTTCGCGAACACGAGCTTCGTCAGGCTTGAGGTCGAACTGCTTGACCACTTCAGCAACGATCAGGCCCAGCACGACGCGGCGCTTGGCTTGCTCTTCGAACAGCTCGGCCGGCAGTTGGTCTGGCTTGATGTTGCCGCCGAACTGCTGAACAGCCTGCACGCGCAGACGGTCAACTTCGTTGGACAGCAGAGCCTTTGGCACTTCGATCGGGTTGGTGGCCAGCAGACCGTCCATTACCTGATTCTTGACCTTGGATTTGATCGCCTGACGCAGTTCACGCTCCATGTTCTTGCGAACTTCGGTGCGGAAACCGTCGATACCGCTTTCCTTGATGCCGAATTGAGCGAAGAACTCTTCGTTCAGCTCAGGCAGCTTAGGCTCGGACACAGTGTTGACGGTCACGGTGAACTCGGCGGTTTTGCCAGCCAGGTCCAGGTTCTGATAGTCCTCAGGGAAGGTCAGGTTCAGAACGCGCTCTTCGCCAGCCTTAGCGCCAACCAGGCCTTCTTCGAAGCCCGGGATCATACGGCCGGAACCCAGTACCAGCTGAGTGCCCTTGGCGGAGCCGCCAGCGAACACTTCGCCGTCAACCTTGCCAACGAAATCGATGTTCAGCTGGTCTTCGTTCTGCGCAGAACGGTCGGCCACTTCGAAACGGGTGTTCTGCTTGCGCAGGATGTCGAGCATCTTGTCCAGGTCAGCGTCAGCCACTTCAGCGCTCAGACGCTCAACGGTGATGCCTTCGAAGCCAGCAACGGTGAACTCAGGGAAGACTTCGAATACAGCAACGTATTCCAGATCCTTGCCCGCTTCGAGCGACTTTGGCTCGATCGAAGGCGAACCGGCAGGGTTGAGCTTCTGCTCGACCACAGCTTCGTAGAAGGAAGACTGGATGACGTCGCCTACCGCTTCCTGACGCGCATCAGCACCGAAACGGCGCTTGATTTCGCTCATTGGCACTTTGCCTGGACGGAAGCCAGCAATTTTGGCCTTTTGGGCAGTCTGCTGCAGACGCTTGTTGACCTGAGTCTCGATGCGCTCTGCCGGCACGGTGACGCTCATGCGGCGCTCGAGAGCAGTAGTATTTTCAACAGAAACTTGCATGGATATTCCTCGTTGCACAGACGTTAGCCGGCCGTTTCCGACCCCAGAATCAAGGGCATGCATTCTAGTGGGTCAAACTCAAGAAGTCACCCTACTGGAAACGGGTAAAAAAACAGCAGGCAATTTATAGGGAGCGCCGCACGAATGCCGTGCACTCCACTGGCGAATACAAGCGATCACGTCAGGGCTCTGCAGCAACGCTTCTATATATAGAAGCAACTATCAAATCCGCCCCGACAGACGTTCCGGCAAAACCGGAACGACGAGCAGTTCAGCGTCATCCGATCCTTTGAAAGCGATGAAGTGCCCTGCCCTGCGCTTCGAAATCGGCCATGGCCGGATTTCGAAACCGCTAAAACAAAAAAGGCGCCAGACTGTTAAATCTGGCGCCTTTCGAAATATGGGGTGGACGATGGGGATCGAACCCACGACAACGGGAGTCACAATCCCGTGCTCTACCAACTGAGCTACGCCCACCATATTGCGTAACAAAAAAGCCAAACAACTTCTTTGTCGAAACTTCATCAGGCCCGAGGCGCAGATAAAGCTTTATTTGGTGCGGATGAAGAGACTCGAACTCTTACGCCTCGCGGCGCTGGAACCTAAATCCAGTGTGTCTACCAATTCCACCACATCCGCGGATGAAGCTTTTAAAGCAAAGGCGCCAGACCGTTAAATCTGGCGCCTTTCGAAATATGGGGTGGACGATGGGGATCGAACCCACGACAACGGGAGTCACAATCCCGTG